>JAYTTT010000205.1:0-7864 GCA_043744895.1 Gemmatimonadota bacterium
CTCGCCGGTCTTCCAGGCCCCGTGAATGATCCGGGTCCAGACGGTCCGGGCGTTGAGCTTGCCGACCGGCTTCCGGGTGGCCGGATGGAAGAGCTCGTAATCTTGGTCGAGTTCGACCGCCTTCATGAAGGCGTCGGTAACGGCGACGGAAATGTTGAAATTGGTGACTTTGGTGGTGTCGTCCTTACAGGTGACGAAATCCATCACGTCGGGATGATCGACCCGAAGGATGCCCATGTTGGCGCCGCGCCGGGTACCCCCTTGTTTGACCACGTCCGTGGACGCGTCGAACAGCGTCATGAACGACACCGGGCCCGAGGCCACGCCCATGGTCGAACGAACGATGTCATTCTTGGGCCGGAGCTTCGAAAAGCTAAACCCGGTGCCCCCGCCCGACTGGTGAACGAGGGCCATGGCCGTCAGGGTGTCGTAGATGCCGCTCTTCCCGTTGGACAGCGCGTCATCCACCGGCAACACGAAGCAGGCCGACAACTGACCGAGCGGACGGCCGGCGTTCATCAGCGTCGGCGAGTTCGGCATGAAGAGCCGCTTCGCCATCAGTTCGTAGAACGCATCGGCCAGCGCTTCCACGGCCCCATCCGACGCCCCGTAGCCACGGTCGGCGGCGGCAATGGTCCTGGCCACCCGCCAGAAGAGATCTTCAGCGCGCTCCGCCGGCTTGCCCAAATCGTCTCGGATCAAGTAACGCTTTTCCAAGACCGTCATAGCGTTGGGCGACAGTTCCAGTGGAACCCGTGGCGTGGCAGAACCCATGGGCGATCCTCGACAGCTTAAGTTGTTTTCGACAGTGAGATTGGAAGCGGGAGGACCAAGCTAGGGGGTTTTTCGATCGAACACAATACGTCGCAAACTCAAGGAATGACTACACTAAGGCGTATTAACATCACAAATCTGACTGGGTCACTTTTCGGACTCCGTCACCACGAACCGACCAACCTGTCGCACCGACCGGCCCGAACCATCGGGAATCCCCAATCCGACCTCGTAGACCCCCGGTTTGAGCTTCCCAAGCGGCAACCGCACCGAAATCCGGGCCCCACCGTCGCCGCCAGCCACGACCAGGGCTAACCGACCCAGGTCGGGCCAGGTCCGCCACCGCTCGATTTTTCCATCGCTCCGAATCGGGCGAACCTCGACCCGCGGTTCGATCGCGGCCGACCCCGGGGCTCGGACCACCAGGCCAACCACGGCCAGGCTATCCGATCGGCGGTACGTACCCCAGGGGTCGACCTCGATCGGTGGCCCTCGATCCTCGATCGCGACACTGCTGCCGTTCTGGGCTGACCCCAACGCCAAATCACCGATCTGATCGCCGCCGGCGGCGGCCACCACCAGATCGTCCCGGGTGACCACGGCCCCGCGGGTCCCGACCTCGATGGCGACCCGGGCCGAGTAGCGGCCCGGCGGCAACCCAGCCGACAGATGGCCGCGGAGAAACCGGGAGCCGTCTCGGCCGACCGACTGGTTGGCCGCGAGAACCGTATCGACCGCCAGCGCCACCACGCCGGCCGAATCCCACCCGACCAGCCGGAGCCGGACCGATCCGGAACTGTCAGGTTCCGCAAACGACGGGACCGCGAAGACGAATTCGGTTCGGGGTCCGGCCGGCCCCGGACCGAGGGACAACCACTGAGCCCGAACCGGGAGGTCGCGGGCAAACCGAAGCGGAAACCGATCGGTGGTCAACGCCAAGTTCCGGCTGGCCTGGCCGATTTCACGCTCCCGGACCCGGAACCGGCCGAGTTGATCGCGGCGGCCGGCGGCAGCGGCCTGATAGAAGGGCGACAGCTGGGCCCGGGAGCGAAGCAGTTGATCGCCAACATCGCCGGCCGACCGATCATCACCCGCGGGCGCACCCTGATCCGCCCCGAGATCGAAGAGACTCGCGACCACCCGGAAGTAGGTCGAATCGGCGCCGCCAGCGAAGTGGATGACGAGGTCGCCCTCGGTCCGACCATACCACCACGACTCGTTCGCCGGCATGCCGGGAAACCGAGCGGTCGCCTTGGTGGTCGGCTCGCCGTGCCGCACCATCACCGCGAACCGTTGGTCGTCGCGATTCGAGAACGCGCGGGCGGCCACGGCCAGCCGGCGATAATGCTCCCGGATCCGGTCGCCGGTTTGTCGCAGGTCGTTGCGATCGCGGCCGGCCCAGAACTCCGCCAGGAATCGAGCCCGATCGCGGCCGAGCCGCCGATCGAACTGTTCCAATTCCGCCCCGGTGGCAATCCAGGCCACCTCGCTTCGAAGGGCGGCGACCGCCGCGCTGTCATCCAGACCAGCCGCCTCCAAATAGAGGTCGAGCCCCCGCCGATCGCCTTGGGCCAATCGGACCCGCGCCGCCTCGAATAATCCAAAGGCTCGGCCCCCCGGCAACGCCGCGGCCACATCGAAAGCAACGAGGGCCGCGGCCGAGTCACCCATGATTCGTTCGATTCGGCCCAGGCCCAGGATCACGGCGGCAGTGCGGGTCCGGGCGGCGGCGGCCCGGCGAACGCCATCCCGGACGATGGCGGCCGGGGCCGGCCGGTCGGCGGCCATCCGCTCCTGAACCAATGCTTCGAGATTCCCGATCTGACCGGGGTCGGCGGCGAGGGCGCGCGAAAAGGCCTGACTGGCCCGGGCCCAGGCGTCCTTGGCCAGGAGGGCTTGCCGGCCGGCCTTCGAGGTGTCCACCGTCTCGCCCAATGCCAACTCAGCCTGCCCGAGGCCCAGCCACGCCGGCCCCCACAGCGGCGCGAGCTGGGTCGTCCATTTGAACTCGGAGGCCGCATCCGAGTACTCGCCCAACCGGAAGGCCAGCATCCCGAGGCGGATATGAATGGCGGGGTTGGTTCGTTCCCGCCGGACCCGCCCCATCAGAGATCGCTCGACCACCCGCAACTGATCGGGATCGCGCTCCGCCAGGGAATCACGAAACGCCCCCACCTGCGGGTCGCGATCGCGAGCCGTTTGGCCCACGGCGGCAACCGGCATGGCGGCGCCGATCAGCGCGGCGGCCAGTGGAAGCCTTCGAATGGCGTTGGTCACGGCCTGGAGACGCCCGACCTCGTTGCAAGGCACACAATGGCTAGGACTTAGAACAATTTGCCGTTGACGCTTGGGCCTAGCGGAGGCAGATTGCCGGTAGCCCAGATGATTTTCGAGAACTGTCGGTGAAGGTTTGCCCTGCCTGCGGCGCCGAATATGGCGACGAAGCGGTCTTCTGCGCCCAAGACCGAGCGCCGCTGACCTCAGCCGGCGGTGGGCTGGTTGGTCAGCTGCTCGGCGAGCGATACCAAATCGAACGCAAGCTCGGCGAGGGCGGGATGGGCGAGGTGTACCTCGCGCGCCATGTGATGATGGGACGACAGAGTGCCGTCAAAGTGGTGAGCGCCGGCCTGTCACGCGATCCCGATGCGATCGGGCGATTCAACCGCGAGGCGACGAACGCCAGTCGGATCAATCACCCGAACGTCTGCGCCGTGTACGATTTCGGGGTCACTGCCGAAGGCTCGTTCTATCTGGCCATGGAGTATCTCGAGGGGCGGACCCTCACCGCCGCGCTCGCGGACGGGCCCCTGCCGCTGGAACGTGCCGTGGCAATTCTCCGCCAAATCGCGGCCGGCCTGGCCGCGGCCCACGAGTTGGGGATCGTGCACCGCGATCTCAAGCCCGACAACATCATGTTGCTCGACCAGAAGGGCCGAGAAACGGTCAAGGTCGTCGATTTCGGTATTGCCAAGGCGGCGACCGGCGACGGCGCGCAGCGGGTGACCCGAACCGGCCTCGTGGTCGGAACGCCCGAATACATGAGCCCCGAACAAATCTCGAGTGACGAGGTCGATGGGCGGAGCGATCAGTACTCGCTGGCGCTGTTGTTCTTTCGGATGCTCACCGGTTCGCTACCGTTCACGGCTACTTCGGCGCACGAAGCCATGGCCAAGCGCCTGACTGACCTGCCGCGCCCGCTGGCCGAGGTCGCGCCCGACCGGGGGTTTCCGCCGGCGCTCCAGGGGGTGCTGACCCGGGCGCTCGACCGGAAGCCCGGGGCCCGGTACCCGACGGTCGAGGGGTTCGCGGATGCGGTCGCCGCCGCCGTGCTGCCTAACGGCGGCCCCGTGGCCGAGGCTTTGCTGCCCCGCACCGAGGTGGTGGGGCAGCGGACATCGTCGTGGCGCGGGCTGGCAGCCGGGGGGGTTGGCCTGGCGCTGGTCGGGGCGGCGTTCATGGCGTGGCGGCAGATCGGGAGGCCGGCGCCAACCGCGACGGCGCCGGCCCCGGTTTCGGAGCCGGCTCGGAAGCCGCCCGATCCCGCACCGCCTCCGGTCGAGGGCCCGACCACCCGGATCGTGCCCCCGCCCCTGGCTCCCGAGCGAGCCGAAGCAGTGCCGACCCTCGCGGACTTCGATCAGCCCCTGAGCCCCCGGGCCCGGAAGGCCTACACTCAGGCCCTCAAGATCTCCCGCTCGGCCCAATCGGGCGATTCGCTCCGGGCTGAAATGGGCGTGCTCGCCGCGCTCCACCTTGCCGACACCGATCAACGCCGAGACGCCGCCGAGGCGATTCGCACCGCGTGCCGCCTCTACCGGTTGACCAGTTGTCAGAAACTACTGGATCAGTACAAGGACGCCCGATGAACGGCAACCATGACGTGGTCGTCCACGTCTCGGCTCAGACCGACGTAGGCCGGACCCGCGAGCATAACGAAGACACCTTCTTGGTGGCCGACCTGACCAAGGGCACCACGGACTTTCTCGAGGCCGGCACCGCAACGGTCGGTCCGCGGGGCTCCCTCTTCCTCGTGGCCGACGGGATGGGGGGGGCCGCGGCCGGTGAAATCGCCAGTGCCATGGCGGCCGACGCCATCTTTCAGCATCTCCGTTCGACGTGGACGGCCTCCGGCACCGACTCGCCGGACGACTTTACCGTCCACCTCCGCGAAGCGGTTGAAGTCGCCAACGAGCGGATCCACCGGTACGCGATCGAACACCCGGACTCCCGCGGGATGGGAACGACGGCCACCGTGGTCGGGGTGTTTGGCGGACGGCTCCACTTGGCCCAGGTCGGGGACAGCCGCGCCTATATGGTCCGCCAGGGGCGGGCGGTCCAACTGACCAAAGACCAATCGCTGATCCAGCGGCTAATCGACGCCGGCGAATTGACCGAAGAGCAGGCGGCCCAAAGCGAGCGGCGCAACATCATTCTGCAAGCGCTCGGCCCCGACGCGCGGATCCGGGTTGACCTGACCTATCAGGATCTTCGTCGCGGCGACCTGCTGGTCCTCTGCTCGGACGGTTTGTCGGGCCTGGTCAAACGCGACGAGATCGCGAAGGTCGCGGCGGAGCAACCGGACGTCGCGGCCATCGGCAACCGGCTGATCGAGCTGGCCAACGAACGGGGTGGTCCCGACAACATTACCGCCGTGGTGGTTCGGTTCGAAGGCCCCGCCCTCGCGGAACCCAGCGCTGACGGCGCCGACCTTGGATACCATATCTATCCGGTGCCGGAACCGAGGGCCCCCGGCGAGGAGCTCGCCACCCCGGTCGAGCCGCCCCCGGCCTTGCCGAGCGACCCGCCGCCGGAGGCCGAGGTCGCGCCGGTACCGCGGCGAGCCGGTTCGCCGGCCGTGATGGCCGTCATTGGCGCCGGCATCCTGCTGATCCTGCTTGTCCTCTTTCTGCTGATCACGTAACGTTAGGCGTCCATGTACGCCCACTTCCGCTACCTCGACGGTCCCCGGCAGGGCGACACCAAGGTCATCGGCCACGACTTCGCCACGATCGGCCGCCATCCGTCATCCGATCTGCCGTTCGACGCCGCCGACGAGCTCCAAGTGTCGGTGCGGCACGCGGCGGTCTTCAAGCAGGGCGGCGGCTTCCTGATCCGCGACCTCGGCAGTACCAACGGAACCTACCTCAACGGCAAGCGGGTTCGGGGCGACCGGCCCCTGGAGGCGGCCGACATCATTCAGTTCGGGCCGAGCGGCCCCAAGCTCGAATTCACCATCGCCGCCACGGTGCCGGCGTCGGCCAATGCCCGCCCGCCGGTCGTCGCCCCACTGGCCCCGGCCTCGGAGATCATCCGGCCCGCGGGACGGACGACCGAGCGGATTCGGGTCGAGGTCGGCCGCCAAACTCGGGCCTGGAAGTGGGTGGCGCTCGGGGCCGTCGCGGTTGCCACCGGGGCCGCCGGCCTGATGGCTTGGCATTCCCATCAGGTTCGCCAGGGCCTCGAACAGGACCGCGCGACCCTGCTCGGACAGGTCGATGCCGTGATCTCCCGGCTGGAGCGGGCCCAAGCGCCGATCGCCGGTCTCAAGACCGCGTTGGCGGACGCTCGCCGCGGGATCGACTCGCTCAAAACCCTGATCACCTCGGGCCAGGTGTCGGCGGCGCGCCTCGATACCTTGAAGAAAACCCTTGGGGCGGAGACCGGTCGGCACGAGGCCCTGCTCGATGCGGCCGCGCTCGACCCGGTCGCGGCCGCTCAGGCCGGCAGCGGAGCCGTCGCGGTCATCGTCGCCGAATTCGGCGACGGTCGGGTGGCATCGGGCACCGGATTCGGGGTCCGGCGGCAGGGCGACACGGTCTGGGTCGCGACGGCCCGCCATCTGGTGCAAGACTCGCTCGCGACGCCGGCGGTCCGCTTCGCCGTGATCTTCAACGGATCGGGCCAGGCCTTTCGCGCCCGGATCGGCCGGGTCCACGACAGCGCCGACGCCGCCCTCCTGATCCTCTGGATTCGCGGCGGGGCCCCGGTCGTCGCCGGCCTGTCGGACTCCGTGAACGTCGGCGACCCGGTGGCGATCACCGGCTTTCCGTTCGGGCTCGATTCGTTAGGCGACTGGCGGACCAACGGGACCGCCGCGACCTCGGCGACCGGGACCGTCACCGAGCAGAGCGCCGAGCTCCTGGGCATCGACGGCTACGGGACCCACGGCTCGAGCGGCAGTCCGATTTTCGCGAAGAATGGAGCGGTGGTAGGGCTGGTGTCGGGCGGCGGGAGGGTGGCAAGCCAGCGATTGGTGGCGGTGCCGGCGAGGTATCTGAGGGAGATGATCTCGGCGCTCGGCGCTCGGCACTCGAGGGGGGCGGGGGTTAGCGGGTCGGTAGGAGCCACTCGGCGACGGCGGTTTGCATGAGGCGTTGGCGGTGCCAGGCTTGGATGACCGGAATGGCGGGCGGGAGTTCTTGGCGGAGCCTGGGGTGGGCGAAGAGGACGATGGCATCGGCCGCGGCGGCGGCGAAGATGGCGCGACAGGGGGGGCCGAAGCCGGCTCGGCCTTTGGAGGCGCGGGGTTCGGCAAAGGCCAGGAGGAGGAGGCTGCCGCCGGGGCCTAAGGGGACACCGGCCGCGCGAAGGGCCGTCTCGAGATAGCTGTTGGGCGAGGGCGGATAGGCACCGTCTTGGTCGTCATCGGCGACGATCAGCTCGAACGGGGTTCGGAGGGAAACGGAATCGGCGCCGGCGCTGACCAGCCGACGGGCGATCTCGGCGGCGGCGGCGGGGTCGATCGGAGCGCCGGCGGGCATCGTGGTGGCCTTGACCAGGGCCTGCTCGTAGCGGCGGAGGGATTGGGACACTCGGCCGGAGCCGGCGGTCTTAAGGGCGGCGATCGTGGCCGGCACGTCTCGCGGATAGAGCATCAGGTCCACCCCCGCCATGAAAGCCGCCCGGGCGGCGGCCGCCGCCTCGGCGGCCGGGGCGAACCCGCCCATGATCATCGCATCGGTCACCACCAATCCGTCGAATCCCATCCCGGCCCGGAGCCGGTCCAGAATCGGGGCGGACCGGGTGGCCGGAAGCCCACTCGGGTCGAGGGCCGGGAAGGCGACGTGACAGGTCATGATGGCGTCGACCC
>JAYTTT010000206.1:0-7846 GCA_043744895.1 Gemmatimonadota bacterium
GTTGATGGAGATGCCACGGGGCTCTGACGCCGCCGAGGTCGGTCGGCACCAGCGAGTCGGGGCCGATCCGTCGGCTGTAGGCCAAGCCGGCCAAGCGCCAAGCGCCCTGAATCGGGACGTACATCACGAAGCTCGGCGCCGACGGGTCCGGCGAACCGCCGAAGACCCGCCACCGGTGCAGCCAATGTTGGCCTTGGAACGGCGTGAGGTCGGACGCTTGGCCCAACTCGAGCGGGCCGAAGCCCTGGCGCCGGGCGGCGCTCGTGTCGCCCAGCATCGCGGCACTCCGTTTCGCCTGGGTCAGGACGGCATCGGACGCCGGCTGGGCCCCGAGCGGACTGGCGGTCGCCGCGAGGGCGAGCAGGCCGGGCGCAATCAACCTCGAGAACCGGGTCCTCATGGGTTGGAAGTTAGCGGGTCCGGGTATTGTTGGTTGGCCACTTGACGATTGCTTGACCTCTCCGGGTGACCATAGGGAAGCACCCATTTGACCACCATTTCGGAGCCCTATGACCCATCGCCCTTGCCGTCTGACCTGCTTGCTTCTGCTTGTAGCCCAAGCCCTTACCGGGTGCGCCACTTGGCAGGTGGCGGAAGTCACTCCCCAAGCACTCATCACCCGTGACCACCCATCGAGGATTCAGGTTCGCGAGAAGGTGGGAACGAAGTATGTGATGGCCGCGCCGGTCGTGGTGGGTGACACCTTGGTGGGAGCGGTGAAGCTTGGGACTGGGGTCGGTATTGGCTCGGAGGACCGCCGGACTCCGCTCTCCGTAATCGATCGGATCGCGGTCCGGAAGTTCAGCGCCGGCCGAACGGTGGTGGCCGTGCTCGGCGGGGCCGTTGTCGCCTTCCTTGGGTTGGCCTTGTATGTCGTACAAACCGTCTGCATTTCGGACAACTGCGGGCGGTAACTCATCAGGTCAGATCTCATGCCCTCCTGCGAGGTATCTATGTCACATCGTTGGATCCTAGTCGCCGGCGTTTTGCTCCTCAGCCATGCCTCCATCGGCGCGGCGCAGGAGTCGGTCCCGGTGCCCGTCGGCTCCCGGGTGCGACTAACGTACGGCACCAGTCCCCGAACGGTCCTCGTCGGGACCTTGGTCCGGCTTCAGCCGGAATCGTTAGGCGTGCTCGTCAAGAAGGGCCGCCAGGAAGAGGCGATCCGCCGGGCGGATATCGATCGGGTGGAGGTGTCGGTCCGGAAGCCGGACATTGCGCGGGGTCTCGGGCTCGGGGCGTTAGGGGGCGTTCTGACCGCCGGCGTTACCTGGCTCGTTGTGTCCGCCGCCACGGGAGAATGCGGCCAGGCCCAGACCACCGGGTTCTTTTGCCACGGCGGAGGAAGCGGTAACCTCGTCAAGGTCCTGGCCGCAGGCGTGGCGATGGGTGCCGCGGCCGGGGTCGAGATCGCGCTGACGAGCCCTCGGGATCACTGGCGCCTCGGGCGCCTGGATGAGCCGGCGCCCGGAGCTTCAGACTCGCGGGCCTCGCTCCGCTTGGGCCTCGACCGGCTCGACTCACACGCCGTACTGTCGCTCGGACTGCGCCTCCGGCTGTAGCCGCCGCGCTACCGTACCACCGGCCGGTCCGGCAATTCGTCGGGATTCGGCCGCCCGTCCGACGGAAAATGCTGCTTCAGGATCGCGGCGACGGCCTCGATGCCGGCGATCGTGCCGGCCTCATAGTCATCGGCTGCGAATCGCTGCTGCATCACGGAGCAGACCCGGTCCCATTCCGTCTGATCGACCTGGGCTGCGACCGCCCGGTCGGCGACGATCTCGATCGCGTGGTCGGCGAGCAGGACGTAGACCAAGACGCCAGTATTGTGAGTGGTGTCCCACACCCGGAGCTCGGCGAACACCTCCCAGGCCCGCTCCCGCGGGTTTCGGCACCGACTGAGTTCGGCGGGGCCGAGCCGGCCCTCGACCGCGAAACAGATCTCGCCGAGGTGGCCGCGCTCCTGGGCGGCGACCGCGTGCTGGATCGCGTCGAGCGTTTGGGAAGGAAAGCGCCGTTTCGCCGACCCGGCGGCCAGATGTCGGAGCCAGCGCATCGTCACCACCGCCCCGAGGCGCCGCCGCCGGAGAATCCGCCGCCGCCCCCGCTGAAACCACCACCGCCGAATCCGCCGCCGCCAAAACCGCCACCACCCCCGAATCCGCCCCACCCCCCGCGCCGGGCGAAGGCGCCGCCGCTCCCCCGGCCGAGCAACCCGAGGATCAGGCCGATCAGGCCGGCGCCAACGCCTACGGCCACGAACCCGCTCACCAGCCAAGCCACCGCGCCGCTGCCAAGACCGACGATCCCGGCGCGCGGCGCCCCGGGCAGCCGGCCGAATATCCCACGCAGGAACAACGCGACGAACCACGCCGCCGCGAGGGCCGGCATGATTCCGTTCCCGTCGCCGGCCGGATCCTCGGAGAGCGGCGGCGGCAAGGGCTCGGCGTTGATCAACTTGGTCAGCGCGCCGACCGCGTCCCGAATGCCGCCGTAGAAATCGTTTTCCCGGAACCGGGGCGCGATGTACTCCCGGATCACTCGCGCCGCGGCGGCGTCCGGAATCGCACCCTCCAGCCCGCGGCCGACCTCGATCCGGACCCGGCGATCCTCGGTCGCGACGATCACAATGACTCCGTCGTCGGTGCCCTTCCGCCCGAGCTTCCAGGCATCGGCCACCCGGATCCCATAGGCGGCGATGTCCTCGGCCCCCGTGGTCCGCACGATCAAGACGCCCACTTGGGAACCCTTGGCCGTTTCCAGCGCCGTCAGGTCACTCTCGAGGGTTTGCTGTTGTTGCGGGTTGAGCGTGCCGGTCAGATCGGTGACGTGCACCGCGAGCGGCGGGATCGATTGGCGATCACCTTGGGCCGCGAGCAGCACCACCGCGACGAGACCAAGACGAGTGATCACGGCCGTTCATCCCCGGCGGCAGCCTAACGGGTGGTGGCCGGAGCCGGCTTGCTGAAATCGACCTTGGGCGTGGTCGAGATCTCCTTCTCGTTCTCGACCGAGAAGTTCGCTTTGGTCTTGTAGCCGAAGATTTTCGCGGTCAGATTTTGGGGAAACGAGCGGATGTAGGTGTTGTACTCCTGAACGACCTGGATCGACCGATTGCGGGCCACGGTCACCCGGTTCTCGGTGCCTTCGAGCTGGGCCTGAAGGTTCTGGAACAGCCCATCGGCCTTCAGTTGCGGGTAGGCCTCGGACACCGCCATCAGCCGCGACAAGGCGCTGGACAGTTCCCCCTGGGCCGCCTGGAACTGCTTGAGCTTCGTCTCGTCATTGAGGTCCTCGGCCGTCAGCACGACCTTGCCGACGTTCGCCCGGGCCTCGGCCACTTTGATGAAGACTTCCTCCTCATGGGCGGCGTATCCCTTCACCGTACTGACCAGGTTCGGGACCAAATCGGCCCGGCGCTGGTATTGGTTCAGCACCTCCGACCAGGCTGCCTTGACGCCCTCGTCTTTCGACTGGATGGTGTTGTATCCGCATCCCGTGAGAATCGGGGTCAGGAGCAGCAGGGCAAGCAATCCGGTCGAGCGCATGGAGTTCTCGGGGCCAATGGAAGCTGAACTGTGGCGGGTGGGGTGTCGCCGCGCAAGGCGGCTATCTCGCAAACCCTCGACGGGCTGATTGGCTGGGGCCCATTGTGTGACGACCGTGTGAAGACGGCGGCTGTCCCCTGCTGGCAAACGACCACCATTACGTTCCGGCCTGACCCTCACGAGAGGCCTGGGATCATGATGCGCCGGGAGTTCGTACGAGCGGTCGCCGGGTCCGCGACGGTGACCCGGGTTTCGCTTCGGGACGGCCTGGCCGTCGCCCCGACGAGCCGCGCCACCTGGCGGGATCGGTTCCCCGCCCTGTCACAACGCATCAACGGACACCCGTTGATCTATCTCGACACCGCGGCCACGGCGCTCCGCCCAGAGCCCGTCATCGATGCCCTCGCCCGGTTCTACGGCACGATCAACGCCAATCCAGGAGCCGCGCTCCACACTTTGGCGCGCCGAGCCAACGCGGCCTTGGAGGAGGCGCGCGCCACCGTCGCGTCATTCATCGGTGCCGCCGATCCGCTCGAAGTGATTTTTACCCGGGGAACCACCGAGGGCTTGAATCTCGTCGCGTCCACCTGGGGGCTGGCCAATCTTCGCGCCGGGGACGAGATCCTCATCGGCATCGCGGAGCACGCATCGAACCTGCTGCCCTGGCGTTACCTGGCGCACCGGGTCGGGGCCCGCCTGGTCCACTTCGACATCGATGACAACGGACACGTCCGGCTCGACGACCTCACCTCCAAGCTGTCGGCCCGGACCCGGATTGTGGCCTTCAGTCATGTCAGTAACGTGCTCGGCATGCTCAACCCCGCCCGGGAGATCGTTGCCGCGGCCCGCGGCCCCGGCCGGATCGTCGTGATCGACGGCGCCCAGTCGGTGCCCCACTTCCCCGTGCACGTGAATGACCTCGGCTGTGACTTCCTGGCGTTCTCCAGCCACAAGATGGGCGGGCGGATGGGGGTCGGCGTTTTGTGGGGACGACGGGAGTTATTGGAAGCCATGCCACCATACCAGGCCGGCTCCAACATGGCGCACGACGTTGATCTGGACGGGGAACACCTCGCCGAAGGGGCGCTCAAGTTCAGCGCGGGCACCCCGAACGTGTCCGGACCGGTCGGGCTCGCGGCCGCCATCGACTTCCTCCAACCCATCTCCGATGCGCTCGGCGCTCTCCCGGACGTCGATCACCCGGAGCCCCGGTTTCCGATCCATGATCCACTCGGCCAGATCGAGCGGGTCGACGTGATCCCGTTCCGCCCCAATGTCGGCGGCGATCGTGGCCATCGATCCGGGCGACCGCCATGTCGCCGCTGCAGGCGGCAGAGCCGAACCCCGCTCAATGCGTTGGGCGAGAACCATCACCATGAGGCCAACGAACGTGATCACCGCGACGACGACCCCTACCGGCCAATGGATATCGTCGGGAAGCCTGGCCCCGGGCCGAGGGACGTTCACCGCCAAGCGGCCAAGGTCCGGCCACACCCACATCGCGATCAGCGTGCCAAGGAACAGCCCGCCGATCACCGCCCACCCGCTCCGGTGCCCGGACCCGACCGCCACGCAGGCGGTCCCCGGACAGAGGGACGCGAGCGCGAACCCGGCTCCGAACACGACTGCTCTTACGAGCTGCGGGAGCAGGTCCGTCTCGGGAATGGCCACCCGGGTCAGGTCGAGCCACCCCAACTGGGTGGCCCAGAAGGTGCCTAACATGGCGGTGATGATCGCCGCCAACATCACCTTGATGACCGTGAAGTCCCGGCCCTTGAGCTGGTCGGCGATGGTCGTGGCCGAGCCCAAGCCGGCCCGTTCGAGGGCCGCGCCGAACGCCAGGCCGATGGGAAGCGTCGGCCGTGATGCCGAGAATGCCCTGGCCGAACGATTGTGCCGTGGCGGCCGGGCTCGTGTGGAGATGGCGAGCCGCCTTGGGCTGGCCGGTCGATCCCGAGGTATAGAGCCAGAAGGCCACTTCATCTTCGTGAGTCGCGGCGGGGACGCAGTCCGGGTTCGCTCTGGCCTCGATGGCTGCAAGGTCGCCGGTGCCAAGGACGATCAAGGGCCGGGTTGCTTTGAGGCTGTCCAACATCGGGCCAGCCCGGTCCATCAAATCCGTGGAGATGATGACGGCCGCGGCGCGGCTGTCCTCGACCTGGTACCGCCACTGTTCCGTGGTGAGCAGCGTGTTGAGCGGCACCGCGACCATGCCCGCCTTGATCGTGGCCCAGAAGGCCACCGGAAAATCAACCGTATCCAGCAGAATCAGGACGACCCGCTGCTCGCGGTGGAGGCCCAGATCCCCCAGGCCGTTCGCGAGGCGATCGGTGCGCTCCTTGAGCTCTGCATAGGTCAGCTGCCGGTACGGGTCGACGTAGGCGATCTTGCCGCCGCGCCCGGCCTCGGCGTGGCGATCGATCAGGTCGGCGGCGGCGTTGTACATGGGCTTCAAGGCTGCACCCTCGGTGAGGACTCTGTCAATGGCCGGCACCGGTTTGACAAGTCGCGCTTTCGCTTCGATGTTGTTCGGCCATGAAGCCGTTCCCCAAAGTCGGCCTCGTCGCGGCCGGATGCATTGTCTCCTTCCTCTTGGCGTCCGCGGCTGTCGCGATCCGGGTCGCGAACACGAGCGGTCCCGACGCTCAGGCCGCCAGCGGGATGTACGCCGGTGGCGACGCCATGCTCTTCGTCGCGGTCTTTGGGTTTGCCGGGCTCGTACCCACGGCCGGCGCCCTCTAGCTCCTCCGGCCGTACCGTCGGTTCTGGGGGGTGCTTCCTCGGGTGGCTCTTCTGGTGGCGATCACGGGTGTGGCTGCGGCCGTCGTGTTCGTCATCGGGAGACATGCCGTCGGGCCTTCCGCTCTTGCCACGTTGGCATCGTTTTCGGTGCTCAGGATCCTGGTCTCGCCGCTGCTCGTGCTGGTGTTCCTGCTGTTCGGTTTGTTTGCTCCGGATCGCTCCCCTCGTCTCGCGTTATTGGCGGCAGCGTTCATGGAGGTCGCCGTAAGCGCCTGCGCCGGAGTGGTCTGGATCTTCCTCTAGCAGGTTGCTGAAATTGGTGGAATTTGTGATGCAATTGCTGCTACCCAGGCGCCGCCCGAGACGGCGCGGTCTCCTCGTGGCGCGGAGGGGCGTGGACGAGCGCGGTCGCATGGTTAAGCGACCACGCCCTGCCGAATCAGCGTGCTGCGTTCGTCTTCCGTGCGGCTCGGCATCGTGGAGTCAGGTGATTCCCCCGCCACAAGTCTTCTTCCCGATCTCGCCGGTGCACGTGGTGCACGCCGTATTGCACTCCACAAAACTGTGGCATGAAGCCGCCGGGCACTGGTTGACTTTGACCCGGCGTGCGGCCGCCGCCTCGCTGGCACTGCTGAGTGCAAGCACTCCCAGGGCGAGTCCAGCCAAGACTAGTTGTTTTCTCATAATACCTTTCCTTGGTAAAGGGAATACGGAGGGCGGCTGATTGCCGCCCGTCAACCACCTACCTGGAACGACGAATGGCGCGCTTGAGTTCATCCGCTACCGCTGTCTCGATCGATGGCGCGTCCGAGAAACCGACATAAAGTCGGTCGTTGATGAGGAAGGTCGGCGTTCCGGTAATTCCGAATTCGCCGGCGGCCCTCTTGTCGCGGTCGATGGTTGCCGTCACCACACTGTCGGCGAGGCATCGTGTGAACGAGTTGGTATCTTCCACGCCGACCTCGTGCGCTATATCCGTCCATCGTTTTGCACCAAGCGAATCAAACAACTGAAACAATCGGTCGTGATACTCCGCGAAATGACCGGCTCTGCCGGCGCACTCCGCGGCGATCGCTGCGTGCAGCGACTGATCGTGCCCTGGCAACTGACGAAGCACGATTGCGACCTGGCTTGGGTTGTTGAACTGCAGTTGACGGAGGACCCCTGCAGCCTTGCGGCAAAAAGGGCACTGGTAGTCGAGGAACTCAACGATCGTCAGAACTGCCGCTGCCGGCCCAATTCGTCGGCCGCCGAGAGCGGCCTGGCGCCACCGCTCAACCCGGACTATCTGGGGAGTCTCGCGGCCGGTCCACAGCGGCCATTGTCGCCAAACCTGCAGCCCGCCTAACAGCAGGGCGAGTCCAGTCAGGCCCGCAGTCGCGGAATTGACGAGGTATCCTAGAATGCGGGGCATCACGCCACCTCCTTCGACGTTCACTCATTGTCGATTCTGCCGAGACCAAAGATTGGCGCCCGGCAGCTACGCCGCCAGACATTGATGCACCACCTGTGGGGCCTGGGTGCCCGTCCGTGGTGTGCCCGGCTGAGCGAGGGCC
>JAYTTT010000207.1:0-2043 GCA_043744895.1 Gemmatimonadota bacterium
AACGGCCCGGCGGCTCTCGAAGAGGATTCGCTGAACCACGCTGTCTCCAAGGACGGCTAGGTTCGGCCGCGGTTGGACCGGATCGAGGTAACCCGTGGCCGCGCTGACTCGCGCTCCCCGGGCCTGGGTCACCCGAAAGAGACCAGCCCCGTCCAAGCTGCCGTCGCGGAAGCCGTCATTGGGCCCGATCCCCGCGCCCCGAGCGGCCGCGAGGAGGGCACTGGTCACCGGGTTGACCGTTCGGAGTGGCCCGACGCTGATCCCGACGTGACCCCGAGGTCGGGGCGTGGCGGAGGGCCACTCCGAACGCCGGAGCGAAGGCTCCAGGTCGTTCCACGACCATCCCGGGTTGCCGGCTTCGGCCCACCCGTCGAGATCGGCCCGGGCGGGCGGCGTCCAGATCATCGCGTTCATGGCGCTCGATCCGCCAAGCATCCGGCCCCGAGGCCAGTACAGCGACCGGCCCGCCGCCCCGGGCTCCGGGGCGGTCGAATAGTTCCAGTCGTATCGGGTCTTGAAGAGTTTGGCGAAGGCCGCCGGGATTCGGGATTCCTGAGGCAGTTTGGCCGGACCCGCCTCGACCAAGAGGACCCGTACGGCGGGGTCTTCCGAAAGTCGGCTGGCCAGGACGCAACCGGCTGAGCCGGCCCCCACGACGATGTAGTCGTACATCGGTGTCACGATAGCGGGCCCCCGCGAGCCTGGCTAGGCGCGAGCCGCCGCGTCGAACGCCCGATGGAGCGTCAACTCGAGCGGGCCACCCTGGAGTACCCGGAGCGCATTGAGGATCACCGCCACGTCGATGGCCTCCTGGAGCAACGCGCCCACGGTCGGGACGATCCAGCCCAGGGCGGCAAACACCATTGCCAGGGCTGAGAGCCCGAGGCCGACTCCAATGCTCTGTTTGGCGATCCGCATCGTTCGCCGGGCGATGGCGATGGCTTCCGGAATCCTGGTCAGGTCATCGGTGAGCAGCACCACGTCGGCGGCTTCAGCGCTGATCCCGCCGCCGGTGGCGGCGATGGCGAGCCCAACAGTGGCGGCCGAAAGGGCCGGGGCGTCGTTGGCGCCATCACCTACCATCATCACCTGGTGACCCAACTTCGCCATCCGGGCCACGTAGCCCACCTTGTCCTGCGGCAACAGGTCGCCGACGGCGTCCGATATTTGGAGTTCGGCCGCGGCCGCTTTGGCGTTGACGGTCCGGTCGCCGGAGAGGAGAATGGCCCGGGTGATGCCGAGGGCCTTGAGACCACTGATCATGCTCTTGGCCGTCGGCCGCATCCGGTCGGCGTAGGCAATCGTTCCGGCGGCCTGCCGGTCGATCGCAACGTAGGCCCGCAATCCGGCGCCATCGGCTTCGCCAAGGAAACTCGCGGCCGCCGCCGGCTCCCATTCCTTGAGCAGCGTCAGCGCCCCGATCGTCACCCGGCGGCCTTCGACCATTCCGGTGACGCCCCGCCCCGCGGCTTCGATGATCTGAGTGGCCTCGGGAAGCGGACCTCCGGCGGCGACGGCGGCTTCCACGGTGGACCGGGCCAGCAGATGTCCGGAACCGTGTTCGACCGCGGCGGTCAGGCGCAGAACGTCGTCCGCTGTAAACGGTGGAATCGGGTGAACGGCCGCCACCACCGGGCGCCCGATCGTGACCGTGCCGGTCTTGTCGAACAGCACCAAGTCGATCTTGGCGAGTTGCTCGAGCGCCGTCCCATGACGGACGATGATCTGGTGCCGGGCTGCCCGGCTGACGCCGGCAAGCATCGCCACCGGCGCCGCCAGAATCAGCGGACAGGGGGTGGCCACCACCAACACCGCCAGGACCCGGGTCGGGTCGCCGGAAACGAAATAGACGAGCGCACAGGCCGCGATCGTAATCGGGGTCAACCAGACCGCGACCCGGTCGGCCAGCCGCTGGAGGGGCGCCTTGCTGGCCTGGGCGCTCCGGACCAACTCGACAATCTTGTGGTACAGACTGGCATCGGCTCGGGCGGTGGCCTCGAGGGTAATGGGCCGATCCAGGTTGATGGTTCCGCTCAAGACCGG
>JAYTTT010000208.1:0-2041 GCA_043744895.1 Gemmatimonadota bacterium
CCCCGAGCCACCACCTCGGTGATTTCATGGTAGGCATGGTAATGACTCGGCCGAACCAGGTCGGTCATCGAGGCATCGACGATCACAAAATTCTTGCCGCCCGACCGCTTCCGGTACAGGACCTTGGTCAACAGCACCCCGGCGCTCCCGGTCAGAAACCGGCCCGGTTCGAGGTGAAGTACCAGCTCCCGGTCGCCGATCACCGGCGCCAGCAGATCCGCCAGCACTCGGGGCTCGAGCGGGGTCTCGTGGTGGTAGCGAATCCCGAGTCCGCCGCCCACATCCACAGCCTCGATCGAGCGAATGCCCTGCGCGACGATCTCATCGATCAGGCTCACGAGGCGGATCGCCCCCGCGACGAAGGGAGCCGGATCGAGCAGCTGGCTTCCCAGATGCATGGCAAGACTGACGAGCGACAGCCGCGGATTTCCCGCAATCCGCCGAGCCAATCCAAGCACCTGCTCGGCCGGAACGCCGAACTTGATCCCGCCGGCTCCTGTCGTGATGTACGGGTGGGTGTCGGCGGCCACATCAGGGTTGACTCGGATCCCGAGCCGGATCGGGTAGTCCACCGCGTGCCGCTCCACGATCCGCTCGAGGGCACTCAGTTCTTCCGCGGACTCGATGTTGATGCCTCCGATGCGGCTCTCGATGGCCGCCTCCAACTCCGGGGCAGATTTTCCGACGCCGCTGAAGACGATCATCTTCGGATCAAAGCCGGCCCGAATTACCCGGCGAAGTTCTCCGCCCGACACGATGTCGGCCCCGGCCCCCAGATCCTTAAGGACCTTGAGGACGGCCAAACTACCGTTCGACTTGACCGCGTAGTGGACCCGGTGGGGCAGGTTCGAGAAGGCCGACTCGATGGCGTGGTACCGATCGCGAATCGCGCTTGCGTTATAAACGTAGGCCGGTGAGCCGACGTCCCGGACTACCGCCTCGAGCGACACCCCGCCAAACCGGAGCAGACCGTCGGGCGCCCGCTCGAGCCCCGCATCCTGGAACAGGTCCAGCGGGTCGACCATCGTTGGCCCAGGCGCCACCACCGCGTGCTTCATCGTTCAGTACGCCCGAGCCCAGACGACTTCGGCCACGGCGGGCCGGCCGGTCCAGATGCACGTGGCCGGCGGATCGCCCTGTCGGAACTCCGGATCGGGGATGACCCGAATCGTCGCCTTCGTCGTTTCCTTGATTTCCGCCTCGACCGCCGGGTCGCCGCACCAGCCGGCATAGACGAAGCCGCCGTTGCCTTCGATGAAATCGATGAACTCCTGCTTGCTCTTCGGATGCCGGAGCGAGTTCGCTTCCCGGCGCACCTTCGCCGCCGCGAAGAGGCCCTTCTGCATGGCCTCGATCTCGACATTGAGGGCGGCCGCGAGGCCGGCCATCGGCAGGACGCTTTTTCCCCCCCCGGTCCGGCGGGCCAGCATGACGGTGGCACCGGCGAGGTCCCGGGGCCCGAGCTCGAGCCGGAAGGGAACGCCGCGGCCCTCCCACTCATAGTATTTGGCCCCCGGCTTCATCCCCTCGCGTCCATCGACATGCACGCGGATGCCACCAGCCCGCAGATCGACCGCCACCCGGTTGGCCGCTTCCAGCATCGTCGCGCGCTCCGCATCGGTCTTGTAGATCGGGACGATGACGGCCTGCCATTGAGCCAAGCGCGGAGGGCACACGAAGCCGGCGTCATCGCTGTGCGCCATGATCATCCCCCCGATCATCCTCGTGGAAGACCCCCAGGACGTGCTCCAGACGTGGTCGATGGTCCCCTCGGCGGTCTGGAACGAAATGTCGAAGGCCTTGGCGAAATTCTGGCCCAGGCTATGACTGGTTCCCATCTGGAGCGCTTTGTTGTCCTGCATCAATGCTTCGAGCGCATAGGTTCGCAACGCGCCGGCAAACCGCTCGCTGTCGGTCTTGCGGCCGGTAATCACCGGAAGCGCCAGGTAGTCCTCCTGGAAGGTCCGGTACACGCCCAGCATCTGGAGGGTTTCAGCTTCGGCCTCGGCCTCGGTCGCGTGCGCGGTATGCCCTTCTTGCC
>JAYTTT010000209.1:0-7757 GCA_043744895.1 Gemmatimonadota bacterium
GTCGCACCCAATGGGTGGCCCATCGCGATCGCGCCGCCGTTCACGTTCACGGTCTCGGGGGTGAGTCCCATTTCTTGCATGAAGAAGAGGGCGACCACAGCGAACGCCTCGTTGATTTCCCAGAGGTCGACGTCCTTGACGATCATCCCCGCCTTTCTGAGCGCAATTCGGCACCCTTCGGCCGGTGCCGTCAGCATGATGGTCGGGTCCTCCGCAGCGGTGGCAAAGCTCCGAATTCGGGCTCGCGGTTTGAGGCCGGCATGCTCGGCTCCCGCCTTGCTGCCGAGGAGGACCATCGCCGAACCGTCGACAATACCGCTCGAATTGCCGGCGTGATGGAAGTGCTGGAGCCGCTCGATTTCGGGGTAGCGCTGGAGGACCACCCGATCGAAACCAGCCAGCTTGGAAACCTTGGCGAACGACGGTTCGAGTTTGGCGAGACTCTCGACCGTGGTCTCGGGTCTCAAGTGTTCGTCGCGGTCGAGGATAGTGAGGCCGTTGCGGTCGACGACCGGCACGACCGATTTGGAGAAATATCCCCCATCCCAAGCGGCCTTGGCCCGGCGCTGTGATTCGGCGGCGAAGGTGTCGAGCTGGTGGCGGCTAAACCCGTACTTGGTGGCGATCAGGTCGGCCGAGACGCCTTGAGGAACGAAGTGGAAGTCAGCCGCCAGCAGGGGGTCGGTGGCGGGGGCGAACCCGGAGGCCCCCATGGGATTGCGGGACATGTGTTCGACCCCGCCGCCGACCCCGAGGTCGATCTGACCGGCCATGATCTTGGCGCTGATCAGGTTCACTGCTTCAAGCCCGGAACCGCAGTAACGATTGAGCACCACCGCGGGAACCCGCTCGTCGTATCCGGCCGCGAGCACCGACCAGCGCCCGACTCCGGCTTCGTCCTTGATCGCGTCGACACAACCGATGGCCACGTCCTCGACCAGTGAGGTGTTCAGGTTGTTGCGGTTCTTGAGGGTCCGAAGCGAGGTAGCGGCCAGCTCGATGGGGGCCACTTCATGAAGGGAGCCGTCGGGTTTCCCGCGTCCCCGCGGGGTTCGAACGGCATCGAGAATGAATGCGTCTGCCATGGGATTCGACCGTGCGGGTGGATGCGAAGTCCGAATCTATCAGGAAGTACCCCCGTTTGTTGAATATCTTGCGGGCATGACCCAATACTCTGCACCAGCCATCGGGATGATACTCTTCCCGAATTTCACCCACCTCGATCTCACGGGCCCGTTCGAGGTGTTGGGCCGGATTCCCGGTGCCCGGGTTGTCGCCGTCGCAGCCGACCTTGGGTTGGTAACCAGCGACACCGGCCTTCGGATAGCGCCCGATCTCTCGTTCGCCGACGCGCCGGCCTTCGATCTGATCTGTGTTCCCGGCGGCCCCGGGGTCAATCAAATGCTCGAGGACGAGGCCTTACTCGGGTTCCTCCGGGCCCAAGGCCAACACGCGGCCTACCTCACCTCGGTATGCACCGGTTCGCTCCTTCTGGGAGCCGCTGGGTTGTTGCGAGGATATCGGGCGTCGACCCATTGGATGTCGATGGATCTCTTGGCCTTGTTCGGGGCCATTCCGGTTCGGGAACGGGTCGTCATCGATCGGAATCGGATTACCGGGGGCGGGGTGACCGCCGGGATCGATTTCGGACTGGTCGTGGCGGCAAAACTCGCCGGCGATGAGGTGGCACAGCGGATCCAACTGATGCTGGAGTACGATCCGGCTCCCCCGTTCGACGCGGGGTCCCCGCTCCGGGCAACGCCGGAGGTCGTCGCGGCGGTCCGGGAGCAAGGGGCAACGTACCTGAATGCCCGACGTCACATCGCGGCCCGCGCGGCACTGCGCCTGCCGCGCTAGGGAAGGAAACGGGCCCGCGCAGCGACCGGTGGGACGGGGCAGACGTCGTAGCGACCGAAGGTCCGGTAGCGCCAGAATGCGACGACATCGTAGAGGGAATCACGGATTTCTCGGGGAATCAGGTGTCCGACCAGAAAGATCCGCCAGAGCCCGCCGAGGTAACGGACGATCCGGAGCACAGCAGTTGACCGAACCGTTACCACCGGACCTTCGATGAGGACCAAGGAGTCGACCCCTTCAAGTTCGGGGTGTTTGCTGATCTGGGCTGATCCGGTCGCTCCGGACAGTGGAGCGAATCGGAGCGGCCCTGTGGGGTCAATTGTGAGCAAGAAGGAAACCCAGCCGTTGCACAGCGCACAGGAGCCGTCATAGAGCAGAATCGGGGCGTCGTCAGGTGATGAGGCCAGCTTCGCGAAGCTCCTCTTCGAAGTCGGGGGCCGGGTTCTTGGGCCGGCGGAAAAACCACCACTGTTCGGCCGGATCGTGGCCGTTTTCGCGGGCGTTCTTTTCACCCCAGACGGGCCTGCATTCGACCGTCATGTCGTGAAACTGCGCGTCGAGTTTCTCGAGCTTCTTCTCGGCCGCATGCCGGTCATCGGCGGGGGCCACCTCGAGGGCTCCCGCGAGCGTGTCGCGCATATCCATGTCGTTGAGGTAATCATCGAAGGTGAGGTTATAGCCTTCGTCGACCGCCGCCACCAGGCTCTCCCAATGGTCCAAGAGACCCTTGAGCCCTCCCTTCACGACGCTCGGCGCGCTTCCTCGGCGTCGCAGGTACTGTCTGACCCGATCAGGCTGCTGTACCGTCATTGCTGCCTCCGTCGTGCTTGCCGCCGGAAGTACGCTTCGCCGTCGCCCGGCTTGAAGAAAGTCCGGATCGTTCCATCGACATCGAACGCCAAAAAGGTCCCCGTTTTCCGGTCGTATCGGCTCACGGTTCGATCCGAACGGGTCAGTTCGAGAACGGCGCCGTCAAGCGGCCGATCTCGGAGGACCTGGGCGGCTCGTAAGTAGTCCGCCTGCGTCAACCCTTCGAATTCCGCGCCATGCTTCCGGAAATGATCAGCCAGGCGCCTCGGCGAACTGAATCCGACACCGGTGCGAATGTCCTGGACCGGCTGCCCGGGTGCCGCGGCAGGAACCGGCCCTGGAGCCTCTATAGCTGCAGCCGGGGGTGGGGCCGCTCGGCACCCGAGCACCAGCCAGAATGTCAGCACCAACTGCGATACTATGCATGAATGTCGGCGAATGGTCAACAGCCCTCCGACTTTGACGGTGGCCAGATTATCCTCGGAGTCCGAATTGAGCGCAAGGCGCCGGGGGCACGATGATTATTCAGGATGCTGCCGAGTTCGTTGACTACTGGCGGGGAGTCCGGCAGCGGACCCGCCGGCTGGTCCCGCTGATACCCGAGGATCGCTTGGAATGGCCCCCCGCGGCCGGTCGATGGACCCTGGGCGATTTGGTCCGCCATCTCGGTGCCATCGAGCGGTGGATGTACGGCGAGAACGTGCAGGGTCGTCCGAGTCGGTACCCTGGTCATGGCGACAATCTCGCAGTGGGACTCGACGGGGTGACGGAATATCTCGATCGAATGCATCGGGAATCCTGCGCCATTTTCGGTGGCCTGACACCTGAGCAGCTGGCCGGCAAATCGATCACGCCGGCCGGCACTCCAATTACCACTTATAAATGGCTTCGCGCCATGGTTGAGCACGAAGCCCATCATCGGGGTCAGATCCAGTTGCTCCTCGGTCTCTTGGGCGTCAAGACCCCCCAGATCTTCGGATTGACGGAGGAAGAGGTCCGGGTCCGGTCGTCGAGCTAGCGGTCGGTGATCCAGATCGACCGTTCGAATCGGCCAGATCTGGCTTGGCGTATGAGTCCTTTCAGCGTCGGCCCTCGTACCATCCTCGGAGTGGTCGCGCCGAATAGGGGGCTTCCAGCGCGGCACATTCCTCTGGAGTCAGTCGCAGGTCGACGGCACGGGCGGCACTTTCAAGCTGTTCCAGTTTGGTGACGCCGACGATCGGCGCCGTGACTCCGGGTCTCGACAACACCCAGCTCAGGGCGGTTTCCGCCGGCGAAACGCCGCGGGCGGCGGCCACCGCCGCGTTGGCGGCAATGATGGCATGGTCGCCCGGGTGGTCGTACAACTGATCGGTGAGCTGGTCCGAACCACCTCGGGCAGTTGTCGCCCCGGGGCTAGGGCCGCGAGCCAAGAGGCCTCGGGCGAGAGGGGACCACGGGATCATCCCGATGCCCTGGTCAAGACAGAGTTGCACCATCTCTCGCTCTTCTTCGCGATAGAGCAGGTTGTAATGATTCTGCATCGAGACGAAGCGGGCCCATCCTCGCCGGTCGGCGAGGGCGAGCGCCTTCATCAGCTTCCAGGCGTAGGTGGTGCTGGCGCCGAGATAGCGAACCTTGCCCTGAGCCACCAACCAGTCGAGGGCGGCCAAGGTTTCCTCGAGCGGGACGGCGGGATCGAACCGGTGGAGCTGATAGAGGTCGATGGCTTCAACGCCCAGTCGCTTCAGACTCGCTTCACAGCCTTGCACGATATGTTTCCGCGACAACCCGCCGGTGTTAGGCGCCCCGGCTCGCATTTCGAAAAAAACTTTGGTGGCCACGACCACCTCATCCATTCGAGCATATTCTCGGAGCAGGCGGCCGGTCACTTCCTCGCTTACGCCAAGCGAATACATGTCAGCGGTATCGAAGAAGTTGATTCCGAGCTCGACCGCCCGGCGAAAAAAGGGCCGGGCCGCCGCTTCATCGAGCACCCAAGGTCGCCATGTCGGGGTGCCGTAGCTCATGCAACCGAGACAAAGCCGCGAGACCGTCAGTCCTGAGGACCCCAGGGAAGTGTATTGCATGGTCGAGAGATACCGCCCTCGCTCGGTCGGGTCAATCGCTGAAGGAGGCCCAGAGGTGGATCGCCGCGTACGATCGCCAGGGCCGCCATCGCTCGGCGGTCGCTTCGATTCGGTGGCGATCCACGCCTCGAGCCTCCAGCGCCCGGACAATACCGAGGTCGGTCGGGAGGAAGGCGTCCGGGTCGGCCAGGCCCCGGATCCTGACGTAGCCACTGGTCCACGGCCCAATGCCGGGCAACGCGGTCAGGACCTCGTCAGCTCGCTCGCCATTGGTGTGCAGACTCGTCCAGTCGATCTCACCGCGACGATCGGCGAGGCCGAGGGCGCCGAGGGCCCGGGCCTTCGCGGTCGTCAATCCGACACGTTGGAGGGCCCCCTGGCCCGCGGCGGCCAGGGGCTCGGATCCAGGAAAAAGAAGGCGGTCTTCTACGGGCTCTCCGAACTGGCGGGCCAACCGGCTGAGGATGGTTCGAGCCGCCGCGACACTGATGAGCTGGCCGACGATGGCGCGAACCGCCGCCTCGAACGGGGTTGGCGTCGTGGGTACCCGGAGCCCCGGTCGCTTGGCTACCAGCGGGCCGAGAATCGGGTCATTTCGGGCCATGGTCAGGAAGGGGACCAGGTCCGTGCCGGTTCCGAAGAGCCGGCCTACCACCGATTCCAGACCGGGGCGGGAAGGCTCGATGGCCCAATGGTTGGCGGCCGACCCGAACCGGACGGTCACCAGCGTCGGTCGATTGCCGAGCGTGAGCATCCGCCGGTAGCGTCGATCCTCGACTTGTTCGACCCCGTCGACGGCTCGAGCCCGCAGGAAAGTCAGGGTCCAGGGCAACTCGAAATCGGCGGGTGGCTCGACGGGGTCCTCTACCGTTGCTCGGAGGTGAGGATCTGGCGTTTGGTCGGCACCCCCCAGCGATAACTGCCGACGGAGCCATCCTCGCGAATGATCCGGTGACACGGAACGATGACGGCGATTCGATTGCGGGCAATAGCGCTGGCAACCGCTCGAACCGCCTTGGGCTGTCCGATGGCGGCGGCGATCTCTCGGTAGGACTTGGTGTGGCCCCGAGGAACCTCGATGAGGGCCCGCCAAACCCGCTGCTGAAAGGCGGTTCCGATCAACTCGAGAGGCGGCGGTTCGGGCGCCAGTTCACCTCGGAGCTGAGCCGCGACTTTGGCCACAAGATCCCGGAGCCAGCCATCGGCCCCATCGTCCACTCGGTCGCGTTCCGCGTTGGGAAACTCGCCGGCCAGATCGGTGACCAAGGTCGGGTCGTCCGGTCCGAGGAGCACCGCACAAACCCCCCGGTCGGTTACGGCGGTCAGCACACGGCCAAACGGTGAATCCGTGATGGCGTAACGAATCTGGGTCCCGGCCCCACCCTTGGCCAGACGACCCGGGGTCATGCCGAACCGCGCTCCCGCCTGCTCGTACACCCGGCTGCTCGAACCAAAGCCGGCGTCATAGGTCGCTCGGGAGACCGTCTGGTTCGCCTTCAGGGCCACCCGGAACCGCTGGTCGCGGATCCTTTGCTGAAAGGCCCTGGGCGAGATGCCGTACCGGGCTTTGAATCGTTTTTGGAGATGGGACGGACTGATCTCGACGAGACGGGCAAGCTGGTCCAGCGTCATTGGGGAGGATTTTTCCGTCTCGATTGCGTGATAGGCCATCGCAACCGGATCTTTGGCCGGTTCGTCGGGTTTACAGCGCCGGCAGGCCCGAAATCCCTGCGCCCTCGCAAGGTCGGGCGAACTGAAAAACTCGACGTTTTCGGGATTGGGCCTCCGGGCCGGACAGGAAGGCCGGCAGTAGATCCCGGTGGTCCGGACCCCAAAGACGAACCGCCCATCCTGGGTTCGGTCTCGCGCGACAACCGCCCGCCAGGCGGTTCCGGGGTCGGTTGGATGGGGGCGGGGTGACATGACGCTGGTGATCATAGGGGCTCGGCTCCTTGGTTGTCCAGGATACCAGGTCGCGGGCCGGCGATCTATCCGATTCTTGTGGTAAACGGTGGTGGCTGAAAACGGGGCCCTGTTACCGGTTGCGTCGGCCTCGCCGTTTCGGTTTCATTCCAGACCGAGTTGCACCCACGCCCTCTTTTGGAGTTGCTCATGCACTGGGTTCGGACCGCGCTCGCAGGTCTCGTTGTCGTCGTGGCGGGCTTGCCGGCGTTCGCCCAGGACAAGAAGGAAAAGACCCGGGCGTTGAACGTCGATTTCGGCTTCGTGAACGCGTCCGGTAACTCCAGTGTGACCACACTCAACCTGGGCGACAAATTCGTCGTCAACACCCGGGACAAGCGGGTGATCTTCACTCAAGCCTTCAACGCGGTTCGGAGCCAAGCCGATGGAACGAAGAACGCCGAGAATTTTCGGGCCCAGTTCCGGCTCGATTATGGGCTAGTTGGCAAGGTCTATTTGTTTGGTCTTGCTGGCTGGGATCGCAACGTGTTTGCGGGCGTCTCGCGACGATTCGAAGAGACAATTGGTCTCTCGTATCATGCCCTATCGCTCCCGAATGATGATCTGGCTTTCGAGCTTGGTCTGTCACAGTTTCAGCAGCGCAACACCATTGCGACCACGGGCGGCGGCTTCGACGACAACTTTACGGCCGGCCGGCTCGCGGGGATGTACAAGCGGAAGATCTCGGGGGCAAGCTTCTTGACTCAAAATCTTGAGTTGATTCCTAACCTCAGCGACAGCAAGGAGTTCCGTCTGAACAGCGAGAGTGCGTTGGTGGCGCCGATCTCGACCAATATTGGGCTCAAACTCGGCTATTTGGTTCGGTACGACAATCTCCCCGGACTCCGCCCTCCGCCGGCCACGTCGGGAGCGCGTTTCAAGAAGACCGACCGGTTTCTGACGGCCGGCATCAGCATTTCGTACTGATCTGATGCGAGCGCTTGCCGTAGCATTGTTGCTGATCGGTCCGATTCAGCTGAGGGCCCAGACCCCCGGGCTCGTGGGTCGGTGGGACCTGACGTTCGAGGCCGGACCAGTTCGCTATCCGAGTTGGCTCGA
>JAYTTT010000210.1:0-7684 GCA_043744895.1 Gemmatimonadota bacterium
CCGTTCGAACGGCCGACCGAGATCAGCGGCTTCCCCTCCCTGTCGCTCTGGATCACGATGGACGTGCCCGACGCCGATTTCCGGGCCTCACTCTACGAAATCACCGCGACCGGGCGGAGCATCCTTCTCGACGACACCCAGCTAAGCGCCCGGTATCGCGAGTCGCGCCAGCGGCCGGTGCTGGTCACACCCGGCCGGCCGACCCGACTCGACTTCGACAAGTTCCGCTTCATGAGCCGCCGGATCGCGGCCGGCAGCCGGATCAGGCTCCTGATCGTGTCGCCGAACACGATCCAACTGGAGCGCAACTACCACAGCGGTGGTGACGTGGCTCGGGAAACCGCCAAGGACGCCAAGGTCGCGCACCTCGAACTGCTCCACGACCGCGAGCACCGGAGCCTTCTGTCACTTCCGGTGGCGGCGGAGCCAAGGTGATGGTTGCGCGCAAGTGGCTGTTCATCCTGGACGGCGTCATCGGTTTGGCGCCCCCTCGACCGTGAGCCCGTCGCTCCCCGCGAATCCGCCGCTCCGAGCGATGGTGAGGGAGTACAACACCGTCGCGTCGGCCGTCCCTCACCAATGCGAAATTCCGGGCCCAAAACTGTCATGTCGAAGAAGCAGGTCTGCCACGGAGTGCGGCGCCTACTGGTTCCCCTCTCGCGGCGCCCAGCCTCGGACTGATGATTACGAGAAACTTCTCGTGTTCTCCGGTCTGGTGCTCGGCATACTCGGGGCCTGGCTCGGGACCGGGACGATTCGCGGGTTCCGCTTCGGCGTCGCGCCGCACGACCCGGTCCGGTCCGCTGGGGTTGCCGCCATGATGGCTACGATCGCTGTGATCGCGTGCTGGAGGTCGAGCCCCCGCCCCAGACCGCTCACCGGCGGCTCGCACATCGCCAGAATCCGAGCTATGCTTACTTGAGCACGATTGCATTTCCTATCGGGCGCGCCGGATCCCCGGACGTCGACATCGCCGGAAGGAACACCCCCGTCCACCCCCGGTCGCGGCGTTGGGTGCGGCAACTGGGCCGCACCAACCGCCCCCGAACCGGCGGCCGCCGCGACGAAGCTCACGAGGAAAGATCGGCGATCGATCAGAAGCATCCCTGGGTTCCTCCCACGCGTTCCCTCCAACCGTGACAGTCCCTAGCTATGCAACAACAAGGCAATCTTGTCAACTGCCTTGCCAAGTCATGTCCGAAGCTGATCCGGCGCCGAGTGCCGAGCGCCGAGCGCCGAGCGCCGAGCCCAAGTCACGCCGCGGTCACGGACCCAGCCCAGCTTGCCCCCATGCCAAAACAGACCACGTTCGACGCGATCATCATCGGGAGCGGTTTCGGCGGGACAATGGCCGCCCAGCGGTTCATCGACGCTGGCCGGTCGGTGCTCATGCTCGAGCGGGGCCCCTGGGTTCGCCGGGGCCCCGAAAACTGGGCCCCCTCCCAGATCGGTCCCCACACCGACTACTGCTCCCCCGACGCCCCATTCCGGGAAACCCAGGGAAACCGAGCCTCGAGAATCAGAACCTTCTTCTGCGTCGGCGGCCCTTCGGTCTTTTACGGCGGCGTTTCCCTCCGCTTCCGCCCTGAGGACTTTGCCCCCGCACCCGATCTCGTCGCCGACTCGGGGGCCGCGTGGCCGTTTTGCCTCGCCGACCTCGTGCCCTACTACGAAGAAGCCGAACGGCTGCTCGGCGTCTCGACAGGTCCGCTGGCCGAAACCAGCAGCCGGCTCGGCGCCGCCGCCCGGTCGTTAGGCCTCTCACCGTCCCGGCTCCCCCTAGCCATCCGGCGGCAGGCGATCGGCTCTAAGCCGGGTTGCGTCGACTGCCCGACCTGTGACGGCTTTGCCTGCGCCATCGGGGCCAAGAACGATCTCGCCACCGGGATCCTCCCCCGGTTGATTGCCCGGGGGCTCGTACTCCGATCCGGAACCGTGGTCACCCAGTTGATGGAGCGAGGCGGCGCGATTCGCGCGGTCCAGGCCATCGGCCCCGACGGCCGGCGGGTCGAGTTCGTCGGCCGCCAGGTTATCCTCGCCGCGGGTGCCTTGGGCTCCCCCCATCTAATCCTCGCCTCGGGACTCCAACGAAAGTCGCCCGCCCGCACCGCGGTCGGCCGCTACCTCACCCGGCATGTCAACAGCGCGGTGGTCGGACTTTTCCCCCGCCGCCAGAACCAGGCTCGCCGGCTGGTGAAGCAACTCGGCTTCTTCGATCACTACCGAAACGAGGCCGGCGCCAAGCTCGGTTCGATCCAGCAGTTGGCCACCCCGCCGGCCGCCTATGTCCGCGCCGAAGCCCCGTGGCCCCTCGGTCTCCTCGCCGAAGCCGTGGTCGACCGGCTTCTCGGCTTGCTCACGATCGCCGAGGACCAGCCTCGGCTCGCGAGCGGCCTCACGCTCGACCCCAGGATCGTGGACCGGTTCGACATGCCCATCGGCGTCGTCCAGCATTTTTACACCGCCCGGGATCGTTGGGGCGACGACGCCCTCCGGCGAGTAGCCCGGCGCATTCTCAAAGCGGCGGGCGCCGTCGCCACCTACGCCCATCCGGTTCGGACCTTCTCCCATGCCCTCGGGACCCTCCGGATGGGAACCGACCCGCGGACCGCCCCGGTCGACCCCGAGGGCCGGTTCCGGGGTCTCGACAATCTCTGGATCACCGATGGCAGCGCCCTGCCCCGGTCGGGCGGCGTCAATCCGAGCCTAACGATCGCCGCGATGGGCCTCCGAGCCGCCGACCGGGCCCTCGGACAAACCCTTGAGGAGGAGGTGTACCATGCCGTCGGATGAGCAACGCCCGCTTCGAATCGCGATCCTGGGCTGTGGAGCGATCGCCCAACAACATGCGGCCACCCTGAGCCGTTTTCCAGGGGTGCAAGTCGGGTTTGCCAGCCGCGATCTCCGCCGCGCCGAGGCCTATGCCGCCCGGCACCGCGGATTCCGGGCCTATCCGAGCTACACCGCGGCCCTCGACGATCGCACGGTCGATGCCGCCTTGATCGCCACGCCACCGAGCGAACATTTCCGTCTCACCCTCGAGTCCCTGCTGGCCGGCAAACCGGCGCTGGTCGAAAAACCAGCCTTCACCAACACCGCCGAGGCCGATCTCGTCATCGCGGCCTCGAAGGACACCGGCCACCCGGTGTTGGTGCTCGAGAACTACGGCTACAAGCCGGTGACCCAAGTGCTCAGGACCTTGATTGCCGCCGGTGACGTCGGCGACGTTCGCCACATCCGGCTCAACGCCTTCAAGTGGCAGGACACCTGGGGCTGGCGGAGCGACCCCGAGTGCTGCGCCGGTGGAGCCCTCTTCGAAGGAGGAATCCACTGGCTCCATCTCCTCGCGACCTTGGGCCCCGACATCGCGAGCGTCGAGGGGTTCGCCCCGCCGGTCACCACCGGCTCCGAACGAAGCATCCTGGTAGTGGCGAAGTACCGGAATGGCGCAGTCGGCACCCTCCATCATGCGTGGGACGCCCCGGTCCAATGGAAAGGGCTCGCGCTCTCCCACATCATCGGCTCCCGAGGAACCATCACCTTCGAGTCGAACGGACTGTTCGTCGCCCTCCGTGGCGCTCGCGGTCGGCGCCTCATCCTCCCGGGGCTCCGAGATATCCGGGGCGTCCGGGCCATGTTCGCTGATTTCATCGCGACGCTCCGTACCGGCCGGCCGCCGGCGGTCACCCTCGAGCGAGCCCGGGCCGATTTGAGCCTCGTCGAGCAGGCATACCTAACGGCCGGAATCGGCCAGGAGACGTGGATCCCATGCTGACACTTTCAGAGACCCTCGCGGCCGCCGGCGTCGGCGCGGCCGCCGGACTCCACACCGCCATCTGGGGCATGTACAAGGACGCCCCGCACGAAGGCTTCACGATTCGGCAATTCGTTCGGAGCATTCTGATCAGCACGGGCGCCGGCCCCCTGGTGGCCGCCGCGGCGGGCATCGATCCGGCGGGGGCCGGACCGCTCGTCTTGCTGTTCGGATTGATCTACGCCACCGAGCGCGCCATCTCGGAAACCTACAAGACCTTCTTCCGCCAGCAGGACCAGTCGAAGTACACCATTCCGATGCAGCTCGCCGTGCTCGGCCGACCGGTCGTGAGCCCGGCGGTTCGGGCCCTGGTCGGCATCGGATACGTTGGGGCCATCGTCGGTGGGATCTACCTGGCCGCCTGGCTTCAGCGGACCTTTGGGCCACTTCCCCGCCTGGTCACGGCGCTAACCGTCGGCGCCCTCGGCGGCTGGTACAGCGCCTTCGGCGGCGCCTGGAAAGACGCCCCGATCGAGGGATTCCAGCTTTTCAAGTTCTTCCGGAGCCCGCTGTTGGCCGCCGGGTTCGCCTGGCTTCTTCTCGGTCTGACGACCTCGTGGCCCGCGGTGGTGTTTGGGGCCATCGGGTACACCGTCGCCACCACCGAGACCTACAAGACCTTCTTCTTCCCGTCGAAGCCCCGAGGAAAATTCGCCAGCCGCCCAGTGACGTTTCCGAACCTCCTGGTTCGACGGCACTGGGCGGTGCCGGCGTATGTCCTCATCTGGCTCGGAGTCATCGCCGGCGCCCTCCGGGCGGCAATCCAGGCGTAGTAACGATTAGAACGTCCCGAGCGCGCTGGCTGACGAGGACCTGAGGTTCTCCTGGCACACCGTCGCGCCCGCCTGGTTCGAACCCGCCATCTGGACCGACCAGGTGCCGGTCGCGGCCGGAGCCGGAAGCCAGGTCGGATCGAACCCGGCGACGCCGGTAAAGTCCGGCATCGCGATCGTCACGCTCGAACCACTCAGCAGGCTTCCCACCCAGACCACCGTCGCGAGCCGGAGCGGAGACTGACTGATGTAGGACATCGAGGCGCTCTGGCCGAAGTTGGCGGCGGTCCAGGGGGCCACGGCCTGCAGCCGCTTATAGGGCCCCACCAGCGCGGTCACAACCGTGCTCGCGATCGACGGCGGGAGCGTCAGCGCCCGATCGGCCATCGTATGGAAGACCTCGAACAGGACCCGCGCCGATGTGTGCCCGATCACCGGGGTGCCGGTCCCCGTGACCGCCGCGACAAACATTTGGTGATAGTCGTCGGCTCGTTGGAGGGAGGTTGGGATGCCCTGGGCGGTAAACGTCGCGGTGCCCGCCGCTGACGTCTGATACAACGCGGCGTTCACGCATTCCGGACGGGTAAAGTACGTCAAGCCGTGGGTGAGTTTCTCACCAGCCACCGTGTTCGATATCGTCATGATGCCCGCGCCCGGCGCGGCAGATTCCGCTCCGGTCAAATCAACGACTCCGACCGAGCCCAGATGCGGAATGTTCTGATCCCGCCGGACAAAGGCTCGATCTGGAGTCGGGTGGCCGTTGGTTTCGCCGGCCGGGTCGTGCCGCCAGCCGATCAAATCCTGGGGCCCGGCGAGCACGGCGTTCATCCCGAAATTCGGAGTGCCGACGGTGGCAAGCCCGGTGCTTCCGCCCATCGAGAAGTAGGCCCAATCGGTGCCGGTGAGCCCCGCGGCGGTGCCGCCGATGCTCTTGGTCCCCTGAGGCAGCGACCCGCCACAGAAGTTCACGGTCGCGGCGCTGGTCAAGAACGCCTTCGGGAAGTAGTTGACCTGGCTCTGGAAGCCGCCGCCGCTGGCGAATACCCAGGTCACCCCGACGACATTGGCCGTCGCCGAGATCCTGAAAACGTTGGGGCTCACGGTGGTGGCCCGAGTCCAGGCACCGGCCCCGTCCTGGAATGCCACCCAGATCGGCGCAAAGCAGGCCAGACTGATCTGCGCGTTCCCCCCGACGGGCGCCGTCACCGTGACCGCGACCGAGGCAGTCTGGTCGGGCAGGCCCGGGGCGGTGCCCTTGATCCCGACCGTGTAGTTCCCCGGTGCGATGCCGGCGGTGGCCGTGATGGTGAGCACCGACGTGGTACCGGTGGTACTCGGTGGGGTAATTTGGGCGCTCAGGCCGGCTGGGACGACGTCCGCCGTCAGCGCGACACTCCCCGCGAAGCCACCGGTCCGAGTAATGGTAACCGCCGAGTTCCCGTTCCCTCCCTGCACGACGCTGACCGCCGCCGCCGCCAGGCTGAACCCACCGGCCACCGTGACGGTGAGCGAAAACGTCGCCGTCACGGTGGAAACCCCGGTCCCGGTCCCGACGACCGTCAACTGATATGTCCCCGGCGCGGTAACCGCCGCCACGGCAATGGTCACCGTGGCCGTCGTCGTACCGCCGCTGGTCTGGGGATTGGAAACGGACCCCGTCACGCCGGTCGGGGCGCCGGTGACGGTAAGGTCGACGGTCCCAGTGAACCCGCCGCTTCGGGTCAAGGTGGCCGCGACCGGCGTCGAGCCACCCTGCGCCACCGAAGCGCTCGTCGGACTGATGGAGAGAGCGATCGCCGGGGTCGGTCCCGGTCCGGACGGCCCGCTTCCGGAACTGCACCCGGCCAAGCCCGTCACAGCGGCCAGCAAGAGGACGACGCTCCATCGCCTAAAGTCACCGATTGCCATGAGATGCCCCCCCCCCGATGTCGGAAAACCTGACCCGCCGGGTCGTCCCCGGCATGGTCCACCGATCATGAGTGCGCAAGAGGACGCCGAAAACCGTCACGACACCGGTGGACCAAGGCGGGCCCCCCCTGTCTCGGCCGCCCCGCCGAGGCCACATTCCACCGATGGACGCAACCTGCAGACAGTTCGAGGCCAAGCTCTCGGCAGCCGAGCGCCGCGCCATCGCCCGGCTTACTTCACCGGTTCGGATCCAGGCCCTCTTGGACGAGATCCCCTACGTCGGCGAAGACCGATACCGTTCACCCCTCACCTTTCTCCACGAGCGCGCCGGCCACTGCTTCGACGGCGCCCTCTTCGCCGCCATGGCCCTCCGCCGGCTCGGCCATCGCGGAGTCTTGGTCGACCTCCTGCCTAACGACCGGGACGACGACCATGTGATTGCGATCTATCGCCGGGGGCCCCACCTCGGGGCCCTGGCCAAATCGAACTACTCAGGCCTTCGGTCGAGAGAACCGGTGTACCGGAACGTCCGCGAATTGGTGATGTCGTATTTCGAGGGCCACTTCAACGCGCGGGGCGAACGGACCTTGAGAGCCTACGCCCGTCCGCTCGACCTCAGCCGGTTCGACGAGCGGGGCTGGATGTGGGACGATCGCTCCCTCGATGAGATCGGCGACGCGCTGAACGACCGCCGATCCGTGACCCTGGTGACCCCGGCCATGGCCCGGCGTCTGACGCTGGTCGACGAGCGATCGAAGCGGGCCGGGCTCCTGGGGGTTCGCCGAGGCGAACTCTATCAGCCGCCGGGCGCGGCCCGCTCGAGGTAGCTCCTGACCTTCCAGGTCCGGCCCCAGAGATAGAGGACCATCACCCACTCGGCGTCGATCGCCTTGACGGTCCCGTCACCGTCCCGGCGGTCATACCGCAACGTGCCGAACGCATACGCCAGGTTGCCGCTGGCATCGAAATCGAGCGGCGTCAGGTAGTAGCCGCTGATCCGCGGTAGCCACACGGCGAGCGTGTCGGCCACGGTGACGCGACCGTTGGCCAGCAGCCCAAGGGGGCCGAACAGGACCCCATCCATCATCAGCCGGTCGAGCCGGGCCCGATCCTTCTTGGCGATCAGGGCACTCCAGTCAGCCAGGAACGGCTTGACCTCCTCGAAGGCCCGGGCCCGAACTTCTTCCCG
>JAYTTT010000211.1:0-7678 GCA_043744895.1 Gemmatimonadota bacterium
TCGATTCGATACGGCGGGTACGGCGCTGGTCCTGGACGGTGGGACGCTGGATCCCGAGGTTGGCCAGTCAGTCCGTCAGATCGCCATGCGAGGTCGGAGCCTCCATCGGTCTCAGGACATGGGGGTACTCCAGGAGGTCGGCCCCAGTCCGATTCGGCTGGCGCTGGTCGAGGATCGAACCAAAACGGGCCCGGGGCTGTTCGCGGGTGTTGACACGACGGCCCCCAAGCCAGGTACCATCGAGTCGGCAGACCTCGAACCGTATGCCGCCGCCGCCGCCATGGGCCGGGCCGGCGTTGTCATCGATGCGATTTCCGACCAGTCGCGCCTGGTGGCCGGCCAAGCGGTTGGGCTCCGGCTTTCGGTCTGGAATGCCGGCACCCGTCCAGTCTGGGCTCGTCCGGGCCTGGAGGTCCGCCTTGGATGGCGGGCCACCGGCCAGTGCCTCGGGGTCGAGCAGGTGGTGTTGCCGGGCCAGGTGAGTCATTGCTCGGTCAGCCTCGATGTTGGCCGGGAGGCCCCGGTGACGGTCCCGTATTTTCTTCGCGAGCCACGGGTCGGGGCCCTGTATCGTTGGGCTGGCCCGGCGACGCTCTATGGCGACCCGTTCGATCCGCCGGAAGCCACTGGCCAATTTGCCATCCGGTTCGAGCACGGGCCCACCTTGACGGTCCGGCGAGAAGTGGTTCATCGGTTTCGGGATCAGGCGATTGGCGAAGTCCGCCGGCCGCTCGGCGTGGTGCCCCGGGTCGACGTGCGGGTCACCCCGGCGATCGTCGTATGGCCGCTCGACCGGAAGGGGCCCCAGCCGATAATCGTGGCGCTCCACCATGCCGGATCGGATTCCACCTTCGGGGCGGTGTCGCTCGACTTGCCGCCTGGTTGGCCCCCGGTAGGGCCGCAGCCGTTTCGGCTGGTCCGGCCGGACGAACGAAGGACCTTCGGCTTCGCGCTTACGGCGCCCGCGACGCTGGCGACCGGCGACTTCTCGATTCGGGCCTTTGCCCGTGACCAGCTCGGTCGCCGGTACGAAGCCGGTGTTATTACGGTAACGTATCCACATATTCGATCGAGATCGTACCAAGTGCCGGCCTCGGCGGCCCTACGGGCCACAGCGTTGACACTCCCCAAGGACGTTACGATTGGATATGTCCGGGGTGCTTCAGACCGGGTTCCGGAGGCCCTCCAAGGCGTCGGGATCCCGATTGAGATGCTGGACGCGACCGCGCTGGAGCGGAGTGACTTGACTCGGTTTCACACGATCGTGATTGGGAGCCGAGCCTACGAGACCGACCAGGCCCTGGTGGAAAACAACGGCCGACTGCTCGACTATGTCAGGCAGGGAGGCCACCTGGTCGTCCAATACCAGCAGCACCCGTTTTTCAGCGGCGGGTTCGCCCCCTATCCCCTGACGGTGGCTTCCCAGCACGACCGGGTGACCGACGAGCGGGCGCCAATTCGGGTGCTGGCCCCGAACGACCCGGTTTTGACCGGCCCGAATCTCATCGAGGCGGCGGATTGGGACGGCTGGGTTCAGGAGCGAGGGCTCTATTTCGCCCATACCTGGGACGATCGGTATCGCCCGCTGATCGAAAGCAACGATCCCGGTGACCCGCCGCTTCGCGGCGGCCTGCTCCTCGCTCAGGTTGGCAAAGGCACCTACATCTACAGCGGGTTGGCTTTCTTCCGCCAGCTGACGGCGGGGGTGACTGGAGCCATGCGACTGTTTCTCAACCTTCTGGCCGTGGAGTCGCGTGCCGCCGTTCCCTAAGCCGTGAGCCCCTCCACGGGGCGGAGTTTCGCCACTCTCAGAGACCCGGAGTTCAAGAAGCTCTCGGTGTTGATCGCGACCGCGCTGATCGACATGGTGGGGTTCGCGATCGTCTTTCCGTTGCTGCCCTTCTACGCCTTGGCACTGAAGGCACCGCCCTTTGTCGTGGGCTGGATCATGGCGGCGTTTTCCGTCGCCCAGCTGGCCTCCGCGCCGATGTGGGGCAAGGTCTCGGATCGACGGGGCCGCCGGCCGGCGTTGTTGGTGGGACTGTTCGCCTCGGGGATTGCGTTCGTTGTGTTTGGATTTGCCACGTCGGTCTGGCTCCTCCTTCTCTCGCGGCTGATTCAGGGAGCGGGCGGTGGTACCACGGGGGTCCTCCATGCCTACGTGGGCGACGCCATTCCGCCGGAACGGCGCGCCCAGGCCCTGGGATGGATTTCGGCGGCCACCAACGTTGGGGTGGCGGTCGGCCCGATCATCGGGTCGTTCGCGTTCAAATTCGGTCCGGCCGTTCCAGGCTTGGTGGCTGCCGCGTTGTGTTTTCTCAACCTGATCTTCACCTGGCGGTGGTTGCCCGAGTCCCGCTCCTTTACGCCGGCGGGTGGGGTGACCCGACCCCGTCCAGCGGTGGCGAATGCCGTCCTCTCGGTGCTCGTTAAGCCCCGGGCCTTGGTGTCCCGGTTGATTTGGGTATACGGGGCGGGGATGCTCGGTTTGTCGGCGATGACCTCCGTCTTCGCGCTCTTTCTCGGGGCCCGGTTCGGGGTGACGCCGGCGCACATCGGGTTCTTCTTCACCTACGTTGGAACGCTCAGCTTCCTGATGCGGGCGGTGGCGCTGGGCCCGATCGTGCGGCGGCTCGGCGAGGTCGGGGCCATCCGGGTCGGGACCATGGCGATGGTCACCGGTCTGGTCTTGTACCCACTGGTGCCGAGTCTCTGGTTGCTCCCCCTGGTGATGCCGTTGATCCCGATCGGGACGGCCCTGATTTTCCCGGCCACGACCGCGATGATCTCGAAGGCCTCCGACCCTGCCACCTTGGGCACCACGATGGGGGTGGCCCAGTCGTTTGCGGGTGGGGCTCGGGTGTTGGCGCCCCTGATCTCGACTGCGGTCTTCCAGCAGTTCGGAACCTCGATGCCGTTCTTCGTCGCGGCGGCGATCGTCGCTGGGGTGGGCCTCCTGGCTTTCCAGCTCCCCGAAACGATTGTGCGACCCGCCGAGAATCCCGGCTAATGCTCAGGACCCCCGGATCGGTGACCGAAGCCTCGTGGGACGAGATCGCCGCCTGTTATGACGAGCTTGAGTCCCGTCCGTTGTCGCCCGAAACGGTCGAGGCGTGGCTGGCGGAATGGTCCGGGCTCGAGGAGGTGGTTTCGGAAGCAATCTCCAGCGCCCTGATCGGGTACACCTGCGATACGACCGATGGGGCAAAGCGGGCCACCCATCACCGCCTGGTGGTCGAGGTCGCGCCCCAGGCCGAGGCCAAGGGCGTCGCGCTGGCGGTCAAGTTTGCCCAACTGCACTGGACCCGGCCCGGCCTCGAGCAGATGACGGCTCGGTTCGGCCGCGCGATCGAGATCTTTCGCGCCGCCAACGTGCCGCTGACCTCGGCACTAGAAGAGACCGCGACCGAGTACCAGAGTCTGACCGGTGGCTTCATGGCCGATTGGGACGGCGACCGAAAGCCCCTGCCTCATTTGGCCCCGTTTCTTGCCAGCCCAGACCGGGAGGTTCGGACCCGGGCCTTCCACGGGATGGTGGGCCCCTACGTCGAAGCGCGGGACCGGATCGCGGCCCTCTTCGATCGCCAATACGAGTTGCGCCAGCGGCTTGCGGCCAACGCCGGATTTGCCGACTACCAGGCCTACGTTTTCGCCTCGAAGTGCCGATTCGACTATACCCCGGCCGACTGTGCCGGATTTCACCGGGCGGTGGAGCAGGTGGTGATGCCCGCGATTGAGCGCCTCCACGGGGTTCGGAAGGCGAGGCTCGGTCTCGACCGACTCCGGCCCTGGGACCTCAACGTCAGCCTCTATCGGGACCAGCCGCTCCGTCCGTTTGAGGGCGGGGCGGAGTTGGCGGCCAAAGCACGCCGGTTGTTCGAGCGCCTCGACCCGGTGCTCGCGGGCCAATTCGGCTTGATGGTTGATGAGGGTCTGGTGGATCTCGACAGCCGAAAGGGCAAGGCGCCCGGGGGGTACTGCGACACCCTCCATTTCCGGGGTCGGCCCTTCATCTTCATGAATGCGGCCGGGGTGATGGAGGATGTCCAGACCTTGTTGCATGAAGCGGGGCACGCCTTTCACGCCTTCGCTTCTGATGCCAAGCCGCTGATCTGGCAACGCCACCCGACGGCCGAGTCCGCTGAGCTCGCCTCGATGTCGATGGAACTCCTGGCGGCGCCGCTGCTCGATGCGCCGGGCGCGTTCCTCACGCCGCGCGACGCGGCGATTGCGCGGCTCGAACATCTCGAGGACGCGCTGATCACCCTGGCCCACGTGGCTTCGATCGATGCCTTCCAGACCTGGATCTACACCGATCCCGACGGTCGGGACGGGAGAGCTCGGGATCGCGCGTGGCTTCAGATTCGGTCGCGGTTTGAACGAGCGGTTGACTGGACCGACCTCGAGGCGGAGCGGATCGGCCGGTGGTACCGCCAACTCCATGTCTTCCTGTACCCGTTTTACTATATCGAGTATGGAATCGCCCAGCTTGGGGCCCTCCAAGTGTGGCTCAATCATCGGCGGGATCCCGACCAGGCGCTGACGGCCTACCGGGATTTCCTGTCCCGCGGCGCCACGGCGAGCCTTCCTGAGTTGTACCGAGCCGCCGGGGCCCAACTGGTGTTCGATGCCGGCCGGATGGCGCCCCTGGTGGCCGCGGTCGAGGAGGAACTGGCCCGGCTCCGGGCCGTAGTCACCTAAGCCGTTGCCCGAATGAGCTTTCGGGGCCACATTTCAGGGACTGGAAGGTTACTCCGACGAAGCACGAGAAAGGGCTGGGCGTCCCGGATGGCGAAGGAAGAAGGCATTGAGATGGAAGGCGTGGTGCAGGAGGTGCTCCCCGATCGCAACTATCGGGTGCTGCTGGACAACAAGCACACCATTCTGGCCTACGCGGCCGGCAAGATGAGCAAATTCAAGATCCGGGTCCTCGAGGGCGACCGCGTGAGCGTGGTGCTTTCCCCGTACGATCTCACCCGCGGCCGCGTCATCTACCGCCACAAGTAGGGAATGCTCGGCGCTCGGCGCTCGGCACTCGGCACTCGGCACTCGGCACTCGGCACTCGGCACTCGGCGCTCGGGCGGGGACTGGGAAGCAAGAGAACCGCTCAGGCGAGCGGTTTTCTTGCTTTCAGCCCACTACTTTGCTTTGGTGACGTTCTCGGCGGCGGGGCCTTTGGCGCCCGACACCATGTCGAACTCGACCCGCTCGCCTTCGGCGAGGCTACGGAAGCCATCCATCTTGATGGCCGAGTGATGGACGAAGCAGTCCTTCTCGCCGTTCTCCGGGGTGATGAACCCAAAACCCTTCGCGTCGTTGAACCACTTCACGGTGCCAGTGATGCGAGCCATTACGCCAGACTCCCTCAGGTGGTGAATACTGCGGCCAGGAGGTTGCGGATGCGCAGCGCTGGCCATTCCTCGGTCGCGAGCCCATCTCGCGCCAGGAAAACACAAACCCGAGTCGACCACCCAGCGGGTTAGCCGGTCACACAGTTACTCGATTGATTGGGTTGGCAGCACGATGCCCACAGTAAAACGTGTTCAGAATGTGCCGCGCAATCTCGCCACTGTCAAGATGGCGGCCGGTTGCTGGGTGGCCCGAGCCAGCGGCGGACCGCCTTGAGCCATCCCGGCCCCGACCGGGCCCGGAGGTCGCGGCGGGCCCCCCGGTTCAGTGCCTGGAGGAACTCAGAGGCGGTTGGGTAGCGGGCATTCCGGTCGGCCTGGAGCGCCATTCGCAACACGTGCGCAACCTCCGGGCCGATTTCAGGCCGCTCTCCGACCAGGTTGGGGAGCTGGTTGGTGGTTTGTTTGGCCAACACGACCTCGGGACGGCTCCCGGCAAACGGCGGATATCCGAGCAAGGCGAAGTAGGCGACGGCGGCCAGGCTGTAGAGGTCGGTGCGGACGTCGATCTTGTCGCCGAGGAGCTGCTCCGGACTGGCGAAGTGCGGAGTGCCGCTCCGGCTCGACGCGCCGCCGAAGCGGCCTTGGCCCCGGAGTGCCAGCGCCAATCCGAAGTCGGTGATCTTGAGTCCGCCGGTTTTCGGGATCAAAATATTTTCCGGCTTGATGTCTCGATGGACGAGGCCGCTCGCATGGGCGTGGGTCAGGGCGCCGAGGGCCTCCCGGAGCATCCACATCACCCGCTCCAGCCCCAGGGGCCCCTCCTTGTCGACCAGCTGGGCCAAGTTGGACCCGTCCACCAGCTCCATCGTGTACCACGACAGTCCCGATCGTCCCCCGATATCGTAGATGCTGACGATGTTCGGATGGGTGACCCGAGCGGCCAGCTGGGCCTCGCGACGAAAGCGCTCCAATCCGGCCGGATCCTGGATCATCGTGGGGTGGAGGACTTTGAGCGCGGCGATCCGTTCGAGCTGAAGGTCTCGAACCCGGTAGACCCGGCCGAACCCCCCGGCGCCGATCTCGGCCAGCAGTTCATAGTCATCGCCTAACGCCCGGCGGAGCCGCTTTTCCCAGGCTCGGGGAGTCTCTTCGCTGATGGGCGGGAGACTGGCATCGAGGGTCGACAGCGTGGTGTAGGCTCCGGCATCCGACGCAAAGTCCTCGAGCATCTCCGACGCGCTCAAAAACCGGGAACCCGGGGCGGGCTGGAGCGCCCGCAGGATGACCCGCTCGAGCGCCTTCGGGCAGGCCGGCCGAATCTTCGAGGGTGCCACGAGCTCGGCGGGGTTCTCGGACGGCTCGGTCCCGGTGATCGCGTAGTAGAGGACCGCGCCGGCCGCGTAAATGTCGGCGATCGCGTCGCCCATCGATCCGTCGCGGACCTCCGGCGCCATGTAGATCCGGCCGGTCGGAATCTCGGTCGGAGGGATGTGGGGCAGGGTGTAACTGCAAAACCGGAGATCGGTGATCGTGGCGCGCCCGACGTTATTCACCAATAGCGAGGTGGGGACGACCCGGCGGACCACGATTCCATGGGCGTGGGCGTGCTCGATGGCCCGGAGGAGATCGCGAGCCAGGATGTGCGCTTGGGGAATCGGCCGGGGACCACGGGCGTTGGCCTGGCTCAACCCCTCCGCTTCGATCCAATTCCCGATCCGGTAGGCCATGTCGTCGACCACCCCGACATCGTAGACATGGCGAATGGCCGGGTGATCGAGCTGGCCTAACGCTTCCGCTTCGCGGATGAACCACGTCCGGAGCTGGTCGTCGCCTGAAAAGTTGACCCGGACGCTGACCCGGCGGTTGAGGATGGTGTCGCGGCCGACGAACAGGACTCGTTCGGGCGACGCCGCCACCAGCCGTTCCAACCGATACCGGGACCCCAGGCGCCGTTCGGTCTCCCCGAACAAGGCGACCGGGTCCAGCGCCATCACTCGTCGCCGGCGGTGACCACCATCGCCCCGCCCTTCCGTTTGGCCGCATAGAGGGCGGCGTCGGCCGCGGCGACCACGGCGGCCGGGGTCAGTCCGTCTCGCGGTGCCTCGGCGATGCCGATGCTGAGCGATCCGTGTCCGAACTCGGGGTTTTCGACCAGCAGATCGGCAAAGGCGTTGACGACCCGCTCGACGAACCCCCGGGCTTCCGCCGGGTTCGTCATCGGGAGCACGACTAGGAACTCATCCCCACCGAGCCGGCCGACGACGTCGAGGGTCCGCACGTGCCGTCGGAGCACTTGGCTGACCAGGACCAGGAACCGGTCGCCCGC
>JAYTTT010000212.1:0-7678 GCA_043744895.1 Gemmatimonadota bacterium
TCTCCCTTCGCGGCGCGGTCCACCAACTCGGAGAGGTGGGTCTTGGCCTGGTACAGGTTCACGGTTTCACCCATTCATCCGCCGGATTGGTCTTATAGACCAATCTATGGATGATGTGGTGTTTGGTCAACTAGACTAGAAACGAGCGTCACCCAAACGGGGTTCCGAGTCCCCCAAGATGGCATGATTGCCGGTCGCCCAACCAACCGATTTCGGGTCGGTTGGTACCATTTGGACCCAATGACCAGCCCCAGGGGCGGTATCTTCGTATCCGAGCATCCATGGGCCCTTATGAACTCAGTCTTGCGATCGGTGCCACCGGCATGGCCGTGATGGCGGCGCGCGGTCTCGGCCATCATGCCGGCTCGGCGGCCCATGGGGCACACCACGGTGCCGACGCGACTCATGGGGCCCACGGCCATGCGGCCAAGTTCGAGGGGAAGCTCCTCTCCTTGCTCTCGCCTCGGGTCATTTTCAGCTTCCTCGTCGGGCTTGGGGCTACCGGGATCCTGGCCGGCTCGTGGCTGTCCGGACCGCTCCTGGCGGGCGCCGCTGGAGTGGGTGGCCTCTTGTTCGAGCGGTTGATCGTCGCGCCGCTGTGGAACTTCCTGTTCCGGTTCGAGTCGCGCGCCGCACTCACCCTCGAGTCGGCGGTATACGACGAGGCTCGCGCCGTGACTGATTTTGATGGGGACGGCCAGGGCTTGATCGCGGTCGATCTCGACGGCCAAGTGGTCCAGTTGTTGGGGACGCTCCGGGCGGAAGACCGGTCGGCCGGCGTCCGGGTGAGGACGGGCGGCCGAGTCCGGATCGAAGAAGTCGACCCGAGGCGGAATCGGTGTGTCGTGTCCTTCCTGGGCGAGTAACTCACTGGGGAAAATGGAGTCACCATGGGTACGGATACACTGATCGTCTTGGGGGTCGTGGCGGGGGTGCTGGTGCTGGTGCCGGTTGTCGTGTCGGTTTTTCTCCGGGACGTGGACGCGGGCACCATCCGGCTGGTGAGCTGGCTCCAGGGCAGTACCATGATTTATCGGGGACCGGGCAAGTCGAAGGAGATTCCACTCCTGACCACCGGGACGACGATTTCGAGCAAGGTGATCAATGTCGACCTCGATATCACCGACCAGACCGCGGACATCGACGATAGCGGGATGCCGCGGCCGATCAAGGTCCGGGTCCTCGCGAGCGCGATCGTGTCAGTGGGCGAGACCGATACGATGATCAAGACCGCGGCCAACCGCTACTTCGCCAAGCCGGAGGCCGACCAGATCAGTACCCTGACGGACCTGCTGTCGAGTTCGGGGCGCCGGGCGATCAATCTGCTGACCCACGACCAATTGTTCTCCGCCAAGACGGCGCCCAAGGCGTCCGCCAAGGCCAATCTCCCGGCACCAGTCGCGACCCCGGGGATGGAACTGGCAACGATCGAAGATGACGACGATCCGCTCGCGATCATCATCCGGAAGGCTTGCTCGCGCGAGCTCACCGATCTAGGCCTCGGGTTCAACTCGCTCAATATCAAAGTGGTCCAGTCCGAGGTGGCCGACGCTCGTCGCCGGCAATCGGCCGCGGAGGCCCAGGCCAACGCCGAGATCGTCGCGGCGCTCCAGGGCCGGCGTGCCAAGGAAGCGCAGATCGAGGCCGAGCGGGTGATCTCGGACCGGCAGCGCGAGCTCGAGCAGACCAAGGCGTCAAACGCGGCGCTGATCTCCCAAGCCGAGGCCAAGCGGCAGGAGTCGATGGGCCTTCAGCGAGTGGCCGAGCTCGACGCCACCCAGATCGCCCAGGCTCGGGCCGACGCCGAGAAGGTGAAAATCGAGGCGACCGCCCGGGCCGAGGCCCAGGCGATTGGAATCACGACCGTGGCCGAGGCCACGGCTGAGAGTATTCGAAAAGTCAGCGGAGCGATTCGGGAGGGTGGCGAGGCCTACTTCCGGTACCGGCAGATCGAGATGCTACCGGACATTGCGCCGGTCATTGCCGACGCGCTCGCCAAGGCCCGGCTGATCAATTTTTCGAGCGACGGGACCAGTGCCGCGGGGAGCGCCACCAACAACATCACCCAAGTGATCCAGATGGTATTGGCGGCGCAGTTGGTGGGCGGCCTTAAATCTCCACTCGAACCGCCTGGAACTTGACCGGGGCGGTCGCCCCGATCATCACGGGGTCGGCGGGTTTGGCCTGGGCGTGGACGGCCGGGGCAGCCGCCAGGATCAGGAATGCCGTCAGGGGGAAGCCGATTCTCATGGGCCGATCTTTCTTCTGGGACTAGGCGTGAGGCAACGCTGGATCCCGTTCAGATGTCCGACCCGGCCGATTGGACGCAACCCAAACCCACCAGATGAAGAGCACTTGGAAGGGCAGCCTCACCCAGAGGGCCGTTTCCGGCGTGCCGGCGGCCCGGGCGTTCAGGAGCATCTGGATGTTGGCGGGGAAGACCGCGACGAGGAGGAGGATGAGGCCGATGCCGGCCGCCCGGCGAAACCGGGGCACGAGCAGCCCAACCCCGCCGGCGATTTCGGCCACCCCGCTCAGTTGAACCAGGAGCAGGTGCGCGGGGAGCCAGGGCGGCATCATGGCGAGGTAGAACGACGGGATGACGAAGTGGCCGAAGCCGGCGACGACGAAGAACCCGGCGGCAAGGAGTCGAAGGGTGGTCATGCTGGGAGGTCACTCACTTCGGCCACCCCGTCTGCGGCAGGCCCGGGGTGATCCGGAGCGCGTTGGCGAAGTAGACCTTCTTCAGCACGGCGTCCGGGAGGTCGATCCCGTAGAGCTTCCACTTGGCGTGGTAGTCCCGGTAGTAGTCGAAGTAGTCGTCCCGGGTCTCGAAGACCCGCCAATAGTAGGGATACTCCTCGGGCTGGAACGAGTCCTTGCCGAAGAGGATCCGGTCTTGGTACTTGACGAAGAAATCATGGGCCGAGCGGGGCTGGCGGCCGATGTCGTAGAGGACCGCGCCCACTTCGGTGTAGACGTTAGGCATCTCGTCGAGGAGCCGGCCCAGCCGCCCCAGGTCGTTGGCAATCCACCCGAGGTGGGCAATGACGAAGGTGGTCTTCGGGTGGCGCTTCAGGACATGGTCCCGCTCGGTCAGGAGTTGTTCGAATGCCGGATACTGCTCGGCGGGGTAGCGGCGGCTCGGAAACAGGGCCAACTCGAGCCACCGTTCGTTCTTGAGGTCGAGTGCCTCCCAGAACTGTTGGGGGTCGGCGGTGTGGATGAAGACCGGGAGCTTGAGGCGAGCGGCGGCGTCCCAGACCGGATCGAGGGCCGGGTCGTCGATGGCGAGGCGGGTGCCGTCGGCCTTCTTGATGCCGAGTCCGAGGCCCTTCGAGATCTCGCCGATGCCGACGGCGCCGGCCGCCACGTCCGCTTCGAGTTGGGCCACCGCCTTCTCGGCCCACCCGGGCCCGACGTTTCGGAAGTCGATCCCGGTCAGGATCCGGCCTCGGTCCTTCATCGCCGAGGCCTGGACCTGAGCGACCGCTTTCTTCAGGTTGTCGCCGCTCACGTTGTCGGCCGCCACCATGACGCGGACGTTGATCGCATCGAGGCCCCGACCCAGCTCGGCCAACCCGTCGGCGCTGCTGAGCAGGTTCCAGGGGTGGCCGTGGAAGTCGATGGCCGGATACTTAGCCATAGGCACTGGGTGCCCGGTGGTGACCAGGGTCGAGCGGGGGCGGTAATCGAGAATGCTCGGCACCGGCAGCGTGGGGGCCTGGCAGTTTCGGGGCCGCACCTCGGTCATGCCGGGCGGGCAGGACTCACCGGGCTGAATCGTGACGCCCTGATTGCCCCGTCCGGGTTGGGCCGGGAGGGGCGCCGCGAGGGCGGTGGCCAAGGCGAACGGGGTGAGGAGTTGGGCAACGCGCGGCATCAGTCGTCCCGGAAATAGGAGGCCGGGTAATCTGGCACCGACCGGCCGCGGATTCTAGTTGCAGCAGGGTGGCCTGCCACCGAAGATGGTCACGCCGTAAGCTAGATCCAGACCTTCGCGAAGTAGGCGTCCAGGTCGATCGTCAGGGCCGGGCCCTACGGCACCGGTTGCCCACCGTTCGATGACCCTCGCGTCCAAATCGACAATCCAGTATTGGTGGACCCGGCTTCGCTGGTAGCGGCGGCGCTTGGTAACTCGGTCGTACCGAGCCGTCGAGGGCGACAGGACCTCCACGGCCAGCAACGGGACCGGGTAATCGGGCCAAATACGTTACGGGGCTTGGTGAACCAGCTTGGCGTTGGCTTCGAACTGGCGCTCCAGATCGGCCATGAAGCGCTCGTACTCGGGGGTGCCCTGCAGCGTCTTCAGATTGGGATCGTGCCGGAAGAGCGGATAGTTGGGCATCCCGTTCTCCGCGGCGCGAGTCAGCCACATGACCGCGTCGGCGTTCTGGCCCAGCCGGGCGTAGGCGCAGGCGATGGTGAACTGGGCGTGGTGGAAATGGGAGGCGCTTGCCGGACGGGCCATCGCGGCGGCGAGGTGGTCGAGCGCTTCTTTGGAGTGCCCGAGGGTGGCGTGGAGCAGTCCCTGCGTCGCTTCCCAATCGGCAGGCTCCGGCACTCCGGCCGTCCGGGCAGAATCCAGTACGGCCAGCCCTTCGGCGGCGCGTCCCAATCCGTTGAGGATGACGGCTTTCTCCGACGCCCAGCCGCCCGGGGTCGTGATCGTCCGGTAGATCGCCAAGGCGGAATCGAACTTCTGCTGATACCACAGGACCCGGGCCACCCTCGGCCGACTGAACCCGAAACACCGAGTCGGGTTGTCGCAACCGTCGCTCGGGTCGAGGGAGAGGCTCGCCTCGAGTTCGACCCGGGCCTCCGCCATGAACCCGTAGTGGAAGTAGAGGCTCCCGAGCCCGTTGCGGGCCGCGACGAGGCTGGGCTGGAGCGCGACGGCGCGGCGAACGTCGGCGAGGGCCTCCGGAAAGTGCCAGCCGCGGACCGCGTTCCAGTTGAGATCCTGGCGAGCCTTCCACGCCAGCGCCAAGGTGGAATCGAGCCGGAGCGCGGTTCCGATCGCCTGGTCGGCCGGGCCGAGTCGGGCCGAGTCGGCGTCGAAGCTGAAGACCTTGCCGACGAGCTCGGCCGCCAGCAGCGCCCAGGCCGGTGCGAACGTTGAGTCCAGTCGGACGGCCCGTTCGAGCGAGGCGATGATCGAGTCACTGTTGCTTCTGGGCAGGCTGGGATCCCGGGTCCGGCTCTGGCTCAGGGCGCGGAGGTACGCATCATAGGCGGCCGGGTTGGTCGTCGGGGGTCGGCGCAACGATCGAGACTCCCGCTCGGCCAGCTGAATCCGGAGAACGCCGGCGACCTTGGTCGCGACTTCGGATTGGACCTGGAAGACATTCTCCGCGGTGTGGTCGTAGGTCTGGCTCCACCGCCGCTCTTCGGTGGCCGGATCGATCAGGGCGACGTGGACCCGAATCAGGTTCCCGGATTTCTCGACATCGCCATTGATGAGTCCGTCGGCGCGGAGGGCCGCGCCAATTTCCCGGACGGAGCTGCCGCCCCCGGCGTAACGGGCCACGGAGCCGCGGTCGATGACGCGAAGGCCGCCCATGTTGGAGAGCGCCGAGGTGACTTCCAGGGTGATGCCCTCCGCGAGGTAGCCGGCGCTGCTGTCGCCGCCGAGCATCCTGAAGGGCAGCACGGCGAGACGGACGCCCGCGCCGGCCGGGTCGGGCGGCGGCGCTGACTCGGGTCGGCGGAAGCGGCGGGAGGCGAACACGGCGGCCACGACCAGAACGCTGCCCAGCGCCAGCACCGGCCACCGGGATCGGACCGCCGGCCGGCGAGTCGGGTTGGCCCCGAGCGTGAGGGCCCGGGAAAACTCCGCGGTTGATTCGAACCGGTCGGCCGGGATTGGGGCGAGCGCCCGCCGCAAGGCGGCATCGACTGGCTCGGGCACCGTAGGGCGGAGGACCCGGATCGACGGCGCGGGTTGGGAGAGCCGCCGGGCGATGACCGCCTGGGCGGTGGGCCCGGTAAAGGGTGGCTCACCGGCGAGCATCTCGTAACTGACCGAGGCGAGCGCGTAGAGGTCGCTCCGGGCGTCCAGATGGTGCTCGCCGGTCGACTGCTCGGGGCTCATGTACCCGGGGGTGCCGAGCGCGAGACCGGTGCTGGTGAGGCGGTCGCCGGACTCGCCTAACGCGCGGGCGATCCCGAAGTCGGCGATCAGCGCATGGCCCGCGACCAGCAGCACGTTCTCCGGCTTGATGTCCCGGTGGATGATGCCCATGGCGTGGGCGTGGCTGAGCCCGTCGGCGATCTCGCCGGTGAGGCGGATGGTCTCCGCGAGCGGCAACTGCTTCTCGCGTTCGAGCCGGGCCCGCAGTGACTCGCCCTCGACGAACGGCATCGTATACCAGAGCCGTCCGGCGGTGACGCCGGAGTCGAGGAGGGGGAGAATGTTGGGATGCACCAGGCTGGCCATCTGGTGGATCTCGCGCTCGAATCGTTCGGCCCCGGCGACGGGTCCCAACTCGGCCCGGAGGACCTTGAGGGCAACTTTGCGGTGGTGATGAAGGTCTTGGGCCAGATAGACGACGGCCATCCCGCCGGAACCGACCTCACGCTCGATCCGATAGCGATCCGCGAGGCCGGCGCGAAGATCCGGAAGGGGGCCGGGCGAGGGCGTCACCCTTGGATCACATGGAACCGCCGGGCCCGTTCCCGTACTCCGGCGCCGTCGTCGAGGGCCCGGAGCGCCTCGAACGGGAGCGCGTCCTTGGTCGCGGCGGTTATGGCGCCGGTCGCCTTGATCTCCTGGAGGGCCCGCCGGACCGCGCCGAGGGCGATCATCCCGAAGTCGAGGAAGGCGGCGAATGCCACGTTGACGGCTTTCATCTCGGCCACCGTGCCGCCGATCGACATGATCGGCTTCTTCACCAGCGCGTACGCCTCCTTGTTCTCCGCCATCGGCAGGGCGGGGAACCAGAACGCGTCCGCGCCCGCCTCGGCGTAGGCTGCCGCGCGGTCCATCACCTCGCTCTTCGAGCGCCCTTCCCGCAAGCCCACAGAGGCGATCAGCAGGACGAAATCGGGGTCGTGCCGGGCGTCGACGGCGGCTTTGATCTTGTCGACCATCTTGTCGAGCGGGACGAGATCGCCCTTCGGCGCGCCGAGATGGGGATTCAGGCCCGCGTCCTCGATCAGGGCGGCGGCAATGCCGGCGCGTTCGCAGAGCTGGATGCCCCGGTGGACGTGCATCGCGCTGCCCTTGCCGTCCTCGAGGTCGAGCAGCACGGGGATATCGACGCCGCCGGCAATCGGGGCGGCCACCGCGAGGAGATCGGCGAGCGTCACCAGCCCCACGTCCGGGATGCCGAGGGCGCGGGACGGGGCCTGGCCGGAAATGCAAACGAAGGGGAACCCTTCCTGCACGGCCAGACGGGCCGAGAGGAGGTTCTCGATGACCGGGGAGTGGAAGGGCTCGCCCCGGAGGAGCTGGCGGAGCGCGGCGGCGCGGGTCCGGGTCTGGAGCGGGGCGGGGTGATGACCGGCTCCGATGGCGGGGGCGGTGGCGACGGCGCCCGCAGCGAACGCGGAGGCGGACTTGAGGAACTCCCGGCGGTCGGGGCTGATCGACATTTTGTGCTCCTTGGATGGGCTCCGCGAAGTGTAGGCCTTGGCTCTCGAGCCAACAACCCTCCCTCGGGGTCCAACCTGCGAA
>JAYTTT010000213.1:0-1995 GCA_043744895.1 Gemmatimonadota bacterium
AAACCAGGGACTGCCCGGGGCAACCCCGGCCGCCACGATCCAGTTGACCTCGAGGGCGTCGGCCTCGACCAAGGCCGACTCGGGAAACTCCCTGATCAAGCCGGGGATCAGTTCCCGGTCTCGCTCGATCATCGTGAGACGGAAGCCGCGGTGCTCCAGCGCCCGGCTCAGCGCCCCCTTCCCCGGCCCGATCTCGAGGACGGCGGCCCCCGGCTCCGCCGGCACGGCCCCGGCGATCCGGGCCAGGATCCGCGGATCGGACAGGAAATGCTGGCCCAGCGCCTTCTTGGGCACCGGCGCGTCCTAGACCCGAAGGATCAGAATGGTCCGGTCGTCCGACGGAGTCGGGGCAAACCGGTCGACCTGATCCATCACGGCGGCGACGATCGCCTCCGGGTGTTCGGCTCGCCGGGCCCGGATCGCGTCGAGGATCCGCCGCTCCCCGAACCGCTCGCCCCGGTCGTTGGCCGCGTCGGTCAGGCCGTCGGTCCAGACGCAAAGGAGATCCTCGCGTGGCACCCACGGCACTTCGACCGATCCGATCGGCGCGGCGCTCAGGCCTAACGGCGGGGCCGTCGCCTCCAGCCGCCGGGGCACCCCGGTGGCCGGGACCCGAAACGCATGGGGATGTCCCGCATTGGCAAAGGTCAGCCGGCCCGCGGCCGGGTCGATCCGGGCAAAAAAGACGGTCAGGTAGTGATCGGCCGCGGCCAAGTTTTCGGCCAGGGTCTCCTTCAACGCCGCCAACACCAGGGCCGGCTCCGGACTCGCGGCCACGTGAATGCCGGCAGCCGCCACGGCCGACGCCATCAGCAACGCGGCGGCAAAGCCGTGGGCGCTCACGTCGCCGACCATCACCGCCGCGCCGCCTTGGCCGAGCCGGCTGAAGGTGTAGAAATCGCCCCCGACCGATTCGAGCGGAAGGCAGCGGACCCCGACATCGGCGATCCCTGCCAACACCGCCGGTTTGGGTAGCAGGCTCTGTTGCAACCGGGACGCCAGCTCCAGTTCGCGCTCGAGCCGCTCCTGCTCTCGTTCCCGGGCCACCAGCCGGGCGTTCTCGAGGGCGGCCCCGATCTGGTTGGCGATTGCCATCACCAGTTTGCGGTCGGACCCGCCAAACCGGTCGCCGCCGACCCGGTCGGTCAGGTTGACGACTCCGATACACCGCGGCGGCCCGCCGGGCGCGGCATAGCAGATCGGGACGCTCATGAACGCGGCGCCCTGGTACCCCCGCTCCTCTTTGCCGGCCGAGATCAGCACCGCGTCGAGGGGGTCGCCGATCAGGGGCCGCTGGTCCCGGAAAACCCGGGCCGCCACTGATTGGGGATCGTCGATGTCGATCAGTCCGGCTCGCCCCGGCGGAATGCCTAACGACGCCACCGTCCGGAGCACTCGGCTGCCCTCATCGTGCACGACGATCGACGCGCGGCGGGCCCCGACGACGCTACTGACGGCCCGGACGATGATCTGGGCGGCTTTTTCCAGGCGAACGGTTTGTCCGAGGATTTCGCTGATGGTATAGAGGAGATCGATTTCTTCGTAGCGGCTGGCGAGTTCCTGGGTCAGCCGGGCCACCTCGCGCTCGACCCGGAGCAGGTGGGTCACGAGCTCTAGCGTGGTGGCCGTGCTCGGCGTCGCGCCCGCCGAGCCGGACTGGCCCTCGAGCCAGAGGCCGGGTTCGTCGGCCACCGGGGCCAGCCACCGAGGACCGTCCGGCGTCAGCACCAAGCCGGCCGCGTTCGGGACGATCGGAGTCCAGCCCGGGTCGGCCCCGTGCGCCAGCCGGACCGACTGGCCCTCGACAATCCAGAGCCGGTCAGGCGAGACGATCGTGCCGTCGAGCGCGTCAAGCACCGGCTTGAGCCGCCTCAGCAGCGCGGCAGCGTCATCCAGATGGTATTTCCTTGGTCGTTGAACTCGACCTGGTCAGCGAGTTGGTTGATGATGAAGAGACCGCGGCCGCCGTCGTCTTCGACGTCCGACGGCAACGAG
>JAYTTT010000214.1:0-7608 GCA_043744895.1 Gemmatimonadota bacterium
GGGCGAAGGGTGACCGCGCCGCCCATCCTCGTCCTGGTCGAGCCCCAGGACCTCGTGAACATTGCCAGCGCCATCCGGATCGCGAAAAATTTCGGGGTCGAGTACCTCCGACTGGTCAAGCCCCGGGTGTTCGACCCCTACCGGATCGAAGGGATCGCCCACAACACCGGCGATATCGTCGACAAGATCCGGATGTGTCAGACCCTCGACGAGGCGATCGGCGACTGCGTCTTTGCCGTCGCGATGACCGCCCGAGAGCGAGCTGCCAAGCGACAGCTCCTCCGGCCGCCTGGGGCAGCGACCGAGGTGACGAAACGGTCGGCCGAAGGACCGGTGGCGATCGTGTTCGGCCGGGAAGACAGCGGGCTCACCAACGACGAGCTCGATCGCTGCCATGCCTTGGCCACCATTGCCACCAATCCGGCCCATCGATCGCTCAACCTGGCCCAGGCGGTGGCGATCATGGGCTATGAGTGCTGGAACGCTCGGGAAGCCATCGATCCCACCCGGAAGGCACCGCGGCGCCGGGCAGTCAAGGCTCGGGCCGAAGACCTTGCGAGCCTGTTCCAGGACAGCGAACGGGCCCTCTGGGCGATCGACTTCTTCAAGAGCCGCAATGGAGAAAACGTCCTCCGGTCGATTCGCGAAGTCGTCTTCCGGGCCGATCTGGACGACCGGGAGGCCAAACTCCTGCGGGCCATGACCCTCGAAGCCGTCCATTTCCTGAGCCGCCACGGGGTGCTGCAAGAGCTCCCGGAACGGCTGCAACAACCAGCCGGGAAGCGGCTACCGGTCGACGCAGGATCGGTGACGCCAAATCCCTAGCCCAGGACTCCCAATTCAGGGTGGGTGGCCTTGTTTTGAGCCCTCTCACTTTTATCTTACCTCCGGCCTTGCGCCTTGGTGCGCTTGCACTTGCAGCGCTCCTCCCAACTTCGTGAAAAGTTTCACATATTTTGCCACCCACGTATCGGCGGATGCCCACGCATGCGTAAGCTCCTAGTTGCTGGCGTCGGATTCGCGGCGATCGCCGGGGCCCTGGCCCTGACCCCGCCCCGGTCCTCGACGGCCCAGCAGCAAGCCAAGAACACCGGGCCGGACTCGGTCAATGCGACCCGCCTAACGGTCGCCGACTCGGCTCGGCTCCTAGGTCCCAAGCAGCCGATCTTCTTCCGGCACGATATTCACGCCGGCCAGTACAAGATCCAATGCCAGTATTGCCACTATTCGGTGGCCGACGCGACGGAGCCGGGGATTCCGTCGCTGCAGACCTGCATGGGCTGCCACTTGGCCATCGGCGGATCCGATTCGACCAACCGGGTCGAGATCAAGAAACTCCGCGATGGCTGGCGGGCCAAGCGGCCGATCGAATGGGTCCGAATTCACACCCTGGCCAAACATGCCCATTTCCCTCATATGCGTCATTTGAAAGCGTTGGGACCTAACGCCTGTGCCACCTGCCACGGCGACGTCGCTCGGATGCCCCAAGTGTTCAAGGTCAACAACGTGAACAACATGGGATTTTGTATCAGCTGCCATCTGGAGCGGAAGGTCAATCGCGATTGCACGGCGTGTCACTACTAGGCCGCCTGAAGGAGACTTGATGTCGGCACCAAACGAACCATTCGATCGCCGCCGCTTCCTCAAGGTGGTAGGGGTCACCGGGGCGGGAACCGCGGCGCTCTCCGGCTGTTCGACCACCCAGGTCGAGAAATTGATTCCGTACCTGGTCCAGTCCCAAGACCAGGTCCCCGGATTGCCGACCATCTACGCCAGCACCTGCACCGAGTGCGCGGCCGGCTGCGGACTGCACGTCAGGACCCGCGAGGCCCGGGCCATCAAGCTCGAGGGCAACCCCGAGCACCCGGTCAACGCCGGCACGCTGTGCAGCCGGGGCCAGGCCGCCCTCCAGGGGCTCTATAACCCCGATCGCCTCGCCGGGCCCCGGGGTCGCAATGCCGCCGGCAAGCTGTCGGAGGTGCTCTGGAACGAGGCGATCGACCAACTGGCCGCCGCGGTCAAAGCCGCCGGGAGCCGGGTGGCCGTCATCAGTGGCGCTGGGGCGGGGACGTTCGACGACCTCTTGGGTCAGTGGGTCGCGGCCATGGGCGGGAAACTGGTTCGGTATCAAGCCTTCGGGCATGAGCCGGTTCGGCTTGCAAGCCAGCGGGTCTTCGGCGTCGATGAACTTCCGATTCACGACTTCAGTCAGGCCAAGTTCATCCTGTCGTTTGGGGCCGACTTTCTCGAGACCTGGCTGGCACCGGTTGAGAACCAGCGGGGCTTCGCCGACGCCCATGGGTTCAACGGCGCGGGCATGGCCAAGTTCGTGTACGTCGGCCCCCGGATGTCGCTCACCGGCATTAACGCCGACCAGTGGATCGCGCCGATCCCCGGATCGGAAACCTCACTGGCCCTCGGCTTGGCCAACGCGGTCATCAGCACCCGAACAAATGTGCCCGCGGATGCCGCGGCTTTGAAGCCGATGTTGGCGGCCTATGGGCTCGACCGCGTTGCCCAAGACACCGGACTTCCGCCCGTGCAGGTCCGGCGGTTGTTCGATGAATTTGTGGCCACGGAGCCGTCGCTGGTGGTAGCCGGCGGCATCGGCCTCCAGCACCGGGGGGCGGCCGAGCTGTGCGCGGCCGTCAATATTCTGAACTACGTGGCGGGCAACGTTGGTCGGTCCGTCAAGTTCGGCGGAGCCGTTCACACCGGCGACGGCTACGGCGCTCTCCTCGACCTCGAGAAGGCCATGGCGGCCGGCGAAATCGATGTCCTGCTCGTGCACGAAGCCAATCCGCTGTATTCGGTGCCGAAGCAAGGCGGGTTCCGGGCCGCGTTCGACAAGGTCAAGCTCACGGTCTCGACCTCGCTTTTCTTCGACGACACCGCCGCCGCCTCGGACCTGCTGATGCCGAGCCTCCACGCGCTCGAACGGTGGGATGACGCTCGTCCTCGGGCCGGGGTCCGCGGACTGCTTCAACCGGCCATGGAGCCGGTCTTCAAAGGGGTGCCAACCGGCGACGTTCTGCTCCAAGTGGCCCGCAAGGTCGGGGGGGCGCTCACGGCGTTTACGGCCCCAACCTACGAAGCCCATTTGAAGTCGGTGTGGGCCGATCTGGGGCGGTCCCGGGGGGCGGCTGACCTCGAGGCTTTTTGGCGGGGCGCGTTGGCCAAGGGCGGCCTCTACGAAGCCGCGCCGGTCCTCGCGGTCAAGCTGGCCCCGACGGCCGGACAAATCTCCGCCACGAAACCGGCGCTCGATGGCGACGGTCCATTTGTTTTTTCGCCGTATCCAAGCTCGATGTACTACGACGGTCGGGGCGCCAATCGCCCCTGGCTGCTCGAGAATCCTGACCCGGTCACGAAAATTACCTGGCAGTCCTGGATCGAGGTCCACCCCGAGACCGCCAAGGAATTGGATGTGCGCGAAGGGGAGTTCCTCCGACTCACCTCGCCCGCAGGATCGATCGAGGCCGCGGTCTATGTGTATCCCGGCATCCGTCGCGACGTGTTGGCCATGCCGCTTGGACTGGGACACGGCGAGAATGGCCGATTCGCGAAGGGACGGGGGGTGAATGCCCTCGACGCCATCGGGGCGGCGGACGGCCAGGGGTTCCTCCCCTACCTCTCCGTCAAGGTCAGCGTCGAGAAGACCGGGCGGTACCAGAAAGTGGCCAAGACGGAGGGGAATCCCCGGGAGTTGGGCCGTGGGATCACCGAGGCGATGCCGGCCGCCGCGGCGGCGAAGGGGCTCACGATCAAGCAGGCCTACGAAGCCGCCGGCCACCCGAGTCACGAGATCAACACCGAACGGGAAGTCGAGGCGATCGACGGCTTCCGCGAGTCGCAGGTCGAGAAGCGGAAGCTCGGTGCCTACGCCCTGACTCAACCGCAGTGGGGCATGGCCATTGACCTCGCGCGCTGTACCGGCTGCTCCGCTTGCGTCACGGCGTGCTACGCCGAGAACAACATTCCATACGTCGGCGAGGACGAGGTCCTTCGGGGCCGCGAACTGAGCTGGATGCGGATCGAACGTTACTTCGAGGGCGGGGAGGACGGGCAGCCGATCTCGGCCCGGGTCATCCCAATGCTCTGTCAACACTGCGACAATGCACCCTGCGAGCCGGTTTGCCCGGTCTACGCGGCCTATCACACCCCCGACGGATTGAACGGTCAGATCTACAATCGGTGCGTCGGCACCCGGTACTGCGCGAACAACTGCCCGTACAAGGTTCGGTACTTCAACTGGTACGCCTACGCCAAGAAGGCGTTCCCCGAACCGCTCAACCTCCAGCTCAATCCGGATGTCACCGTTCGGGCCCGGGGCGTGATGGAGAAATGCACGTTCTGCGTCCAGCGGATCCGAGGCGCCCAGAACCAGGCCCGGCTCGAAGATCGGGCGCTTCGCGATGGTGACGTGATCACGGCGTGCGCCCAGGCCTGCCCGTCCGGCGCGATCACCTTCGGCGATATGACGAACCCCGACAGCCGCGTCGTCAAGGCGGCCCGGAACCACCGAGGGTACCACGTGCTCGAAGAAGTCAACGTACGGCCGGCGGTGACCTACCTCGCCAAGGTCGTTTCCGGATCGGAGGCCTGACCCGATGACCGCCACCACCCACGATCCATCGCGGCCGGCCATGACCCATGCGGAGGTCACCCGCGATGTCGTCAATACCCTGCGAACGCCGAGCCGCGGATACTACATGGCCCTGTTCGCGGCGATCGGGATGTTCCTGGTCGGCGCCGCGACGTTCGTGGCCCTTCTCAAGGAGGGGCTCGGCCTCGCCGGCTACAACCCGCCGGTCTTCTGGTCCGTGTACATCACGACGTTCGTGTTCTGGGTCGGCATCGGCCACGCTGGTACACTGATTTCGGCCATTCTGTTCCTGTTCCGCTCGCCGTGGCGAACCGCGGTCTATCGATCGACTGAGGCCATGACCGTCTTCGCCGTCATGACGGCCGGCCTGTTTCCGATCATTCACATCGGGCGCCAGTGGATCTTTTACTGGCTGCTGCCCTATCCGAACCAGCGGTGGCTCTGGCCGAACTTCAAATCACCGCTGATCTGGGACGTCTTCGCCATCGGGACCTACCTCACCGTCTCAACCACGTTCCTCGTGGTCGGCCTGGTGCCGGACATTGCCGCGGTTCGCGACAAGATGACCGGGTGGCGAAAGCAGCTCTACGGCGCCCTCTCGGTCGGGTGGACCGGAGCCGACTCCCAATGGCGCCACTACAGCCGGGGCTACGTCTATCTCGCGGCCCTGGCCACTCCGCTGGTCCTCTCGGTCCACTCCGTCGTCTCGTGGGACTTCGCGATGTCGGTGATCCCGGGGTGGCACGGCACCATCTTCGCCCCGTATTTCGTGGCCGGCGCCATCTACTCCGGCATCGGAATGGTACTGACCCTGGTCATTCCGCTACGCCGGGTGCTGAAACTCGACCACATGATCACCGAATACCACTTCGACAACTTGGCCAAGCTCACGCTCCTGACCGGTACCATCCTGTTCTATGCCTACGGGATGGAATACTTCGTGGCCTGGTACAGCGGAAACACCTTTGAGCAGACCACCTTCTGGCGCCGGGCGTTCGGGCCCCAGTGGTGGTCGGGCTGGACCATGATTATCTGCAACGCGTTCGTGTCCCAGTTGTTGTGGTTTAAGAAGATTCGCCGGAACCTGACCTCGTTGTTCATCATCTCGATCTTCATCAATATCGGAATGTGGTTCGAGCGCTACGTCATTATTACCTCGTCGCTCTCCAACGACTACCTCCCGTTCGCGTGGGGCCAAATGAACCCGACCTGGGCCGACTGGGGGATCCTGATCGGTTCGTTCGGATGGTTCGGGATGTACTTTCTCCTGTTCGCGCGGACCTTTCCGGTCGTCGCGATTCAGGAAATTAAAGAGATGATTCCGATGCCTCGCCGAAAGGGGGGAGCACACTGATGGCCACACCTGTCTCGGGCGTGCTGGCCGCGTTCAAGTATGAGGATGCCGCGGTCGATGCGATCAAAGGTCTGAAGGCTCAAGGCTTCAAGGACCTGACCGTCTATTCGGCGGCGCCCAATCACCACATCGATGAAGCACTCGATCACCCAGTCAGTTGGGTCCGGGCCTTTACGCTGATCGGGGCGATGACCGGATGCGCCGCGGGGTTCGGCATGACGATCTGGATGTCCGCGGACTGGCCGCTGTTGGTCGGGGGCAAGCCGATCGTCGCGATCCCACCCTTCGTCGTACTCGGGTTCGAGCTGACGATCCTCTACGGGGCGCTGTCCACCGTTGCCGGGGTCATCATCCTGTCGGCGATGAAATCCCTCAAAGGTCGGGCCTACAAGCCCGAGTTCAGCGATGACACCATCGGGGTATTCGTGCCGTGTTCGCCCGAGCAACGCGGGAGGGTGCGGACCTTCCTCGAGGGAACCGGTCCGGAGGAGGTCACCGAACATGGCGTGTAAGTCTTGGCTCACCGTGGTGGTCGTGGGAAGTCTGTCAGGGTGCAACTGGTACTACAACACCCTGCCGTCTCCTGACGATTTGATGAAATTGGTGCCCTGGTTCGACCATATGGTCAAGTCCCCGGCGGTGGCGCCGTACCAACGCTCGGGCGTACCGCGCAACACCCCGCCTGGAACCGTGCCGATCACCGGGGGCGAAGCCGACTGGAATACCGGGAATTTGACCGGCCCCGTTCCGCTCTACGGATTCGACAGCCTGGCCGGTAGCCGGCAGGTGAACCCGACCGACCCCGCGGCCACCCGTGCCAAAGGAGACAGTGTTTACACCAATTTCTGCGCCGCCTGCCACGGCAACCTTGGTGATGGCAAGGGACCTGTCGGCGTTCGACTCGGGGCGCTGTCGCTGTTGACCGACAAGGCCAAGAGTTACCCCGATGGCTATCTCTACAGCATCATTCGATACGGGCGAGGTGGCATGCCGCTGTACGGCGACAAGATCTTTCGTCCCAATGACCGGTGGGCCGTGGTGAACTACGTTCGTCAGCTCCAGGGCGCAACGGCGCCGGTAGCGGCCGCCGCGGCGGAAGGAACCCCCCGATGACGTCCTTGCAACTGCGCGACCGCCTCGTCGCTCGCGGTCTCGCCGGCCGCTACGACCTCTTCTTCAACGTCGGTGCGCTGCTGGCGGTGGCCGGCGCGGCCCTGTTCGGGTATGCGCTGACCTCAGGCCACGCCGACCGAGCCTGGCACCTGTTTCACGTCAATTGGCTGTTTTTCACCGGGATCACTGGCGGCAGCCTGGCGTTGTCGGCCGTTCACAAGATCGCCAATGCCAAGTGGTCCGGAGTCCTCATTCGGTTTGCCCAGGCCCACGTGTTCTTCGCGGTGGTCTCGCTCGCGGGCTTGATCGCCATCTTTACCCTCGGGTATGAGCCGATCTACGGCCACATGAACGAGCAGCTGCATTCGCTCTCCCACGGCAAGGCGCTCTGGCTTTCGAAGCCCTTCATGTTTGGGCGACTGCTGGCCGGCTTGGGGCTGCTGTTCTGGGTTGGCTGGTCTTTGGTCCGAGCCGATCTGGTGCCGGATGTCGCTCTGGCAAAGGGAGCGGTGAGCGATGCTCGGAAAGGGCTCTA
>JAYTTT010000215.1:0-1983 GCA_043744895.1 Gemmatimonadota bacterium
GGCGGAGGAAGTGGACGTCAAGATCGATCCACAGGATCTCCGGATCGACGTGTTTCGATCGTCCGGACCGGGCGGGCAGAGTGTGAACACGACCGATAGCGCCGTCCGGATCACCCATTTGCCGTCGGGGCTCGTGGTCTCGCAACAGGACCAGAAGTCGCAGCTTCAGAACAAGCTCAAGGGCATGGAAGTGCTTCGGGCCCGGCTACTCGACAAGATGATTTCGGAGCAAGAGTCGGCCCGGTCTCGCGACCGCAAGGCGATGGTGGGGACGGGCGACCGGTCGGGAAAGATCCGAACCTACAATTACCCCCAAAGTCGGGTCACCGATCACCGGATCAATCTGTCGGTCCATAACCTCGCGGAAGTCATGGACGGCAAGCTCGACGAATTGGTCAAGGCGCTCCGGCTTGCCAGCCGCGAGGAAACAGCCGATGCCTGAGGGGGCGGTGGAGCGCCGCTTGACGATCCAAGGTGCGCTCGATTCAGCGACCGAGACGCTCGCGGCGGCCGGCATCGAACGTCCGAGGCGGGAGGCGACCCGGCTCCTCGCGGATCTCTTGGATCTCAAGCTGGGTGAGGTCATGTTGGAGCGCGCGTCGGTCCTCGAGCCCGACCGGCGTCGGTGGATCGACCGGGCGGTCGGGCGGCGGGCCCGGGGCGAACCCTTGGCCTATGTGACCGGGGTGGCCGGTTTCCGGATGCTGGTGCTGCGGTCCGATTCGCGGGCGTTGATTCCCCGTCCGGAAACTGAGGGTCTGATTGACCGGGCGCTGGCCGTAGCCCCCGTGGGCGTCGCGGTGGACGTGGGGACCGGAACCGGTTGCCTGGCGCTGTCACTCCGGGCGGAGGGACGCTACGGCCGAGTGGTGGCGGTCGACATCGCCCGGGGGGCGTTGGGCTTGGCCGATCAGAACCGGCGGCGGCTCGGGCTCGACGTGGATCTGCTCCTCGGCGATCTGACGACGTCGTTGGCATCGGCCTCGGCCGATCTGGTGGTTTCGAATCCGCCGTACGTGTCCGAAGCGGAGTATGCCGATTTGCCGCCGGAGGTTCGTGACTTCGAACCCCGGCTTGCGTTGGCCAGCGGGGTCGACGGTCTCGACGCCTCGCGTCGATTGCTTCGGGATGGGCTCCGGGTCGTTCGGCCCGGGGGATGGATCATTCTCGAGCTAGCCTCGAACCGGGGCGAAACTCTCGCAGAGTTGGCGTCGGAACTCGGTTGGCGCGATCTCCGCGTTGACGAGGATCTCTTCGGGCGGCCGCGCTACTTGATGGCGCGGCGGGAGGTGGGAGCGTGATTGAGGAAAAAGCGACAGACTTGGGCCGCCTCATCGGCCAATCGACTGAGTATCAGACCATGCGGCGGGCCGAAACGGCGTTGAAGAACGACCCGGCAACCGTTGCGATGCTCGATAGCATTCAGACGCTGGCCAAGAAGATCGACCAACTCGTGGCCCAGGGGCAGATGCCCGACGAAGCGACCACGACCGAGTATGAGGACGCCGTCCGGGCGCTCGAGATTTCGGTGGTGGGGCAGGCCTATGTCGTGGCGCGAGCGAACTTCGACAAACTGATGGGCCGGGTCAATCAGCAGATCGCCGCCGGGATGGAACGAGGGGCGACGAGCAGTATCATCACGTTAGGGTGATGGCCGGCTTCTTCCTAGTACTCGAGGGACCAGAGGGAGCCGGCAAGACGACGCTCGCTCAGGATCTCGGCCGGCGGTTGGAGGCGATCGGCCTCGACCCGCTGCGGGTTCGGGAACCTGGCGGCACCCCGGCGGCGGAAGCGTTGCGGCATGAACTGCTGCATGACGGCAGGGCCTGGACACCGGAGGCCGAGTTGCTGTACATGTGTGCGGCCCGGGCGGATCTGGTGGCAAAGCTGATTCGGCCGGCGCTGGAGGCGGGCCGGGTGGTCGTGTCCGATCGGTTTGATCTGTCGACCCGGGCTTATCAGGGGGCGGGTCGTGGTCTGCCG
>JAYTTT010000216.1:0-7589 GCA_043744895.1 Gemmatimonadota bacterium
CGGCCACGGTATCGCCGCGGCCGATTCCCGCGTGGGTCAGGGCCGACGCGAGCCGGCGACTCCGCCGATAGGTTTCGCTCCAGGTGAACCGGCGGGCCCCGTGGACGACCGCCATCCGGTCGGGATACACCGCGGCACTCCACTCCAAGAACCCAACCGGCGACAACGGGGCATGGTTGGCCGGACCCCGGTCGAGTCCGGTATCGTAAATGCTCGGATGCTCCATCCCGCTACCGTTCCCTCCGGGCCAGCGCCCGGCCGCCCAACACCGGCGTTGGCTTACCGGCGTCGATCGCCAGGCGGCCGTTGACCAAAACGTAGCGCATCCCGACCGCGAGCAGCTCGGGCGATTCATACGTCGACCTGTCTTCGATCGTGGTCGAATCGAACACCGCGATATCGGCGTAGTTGCCGACCGCCAGGGTGCCCCGGCCCGTCAGTCCGAGGATTTGCGCCGTTTGTCCGCTGCTCGCCTGAATCGCCCGGGTCAGCGAGATGACCCCTCGATCGAGGGCGTATCGGCGGATCTTCCGCGGGAAGGTCCCGTACTTCCGGGGATGGCCTCCCGACCCGTCCGACCCGGTCACCACGAAGCTTTGGGCCATGAACCGGTCGATGTCGGTCTCATTCATATTGAACGACGCCACGGCGGCGTCGCCGGCTTTGATGATGTCCAGGGCGGCGGTAATCGAATCAACCTTCATGGTGGTCGCGATCGCCGCGAGCCGCTGCCCCTTCCAGCGCCCCTCGGTGACCAGCAGTGACGAGGCCCCGCCCCGGCGCCGGAGGTTCTCGGTCATCTCCTTGACCAGCTTGGCGCGGGTCGGCGGGTCGCCGATCCGGCGCAGCAGCGAGTCGTGGCCGCCGGCTTCGGCCCATCGCGGCAGCAACGCCTGGCCGACACTGGTGCCCGAGGCGGTGTACGGGTACTGGTCGGCGGTCACTCGAAGGCCGGCCGCCCGGGCCGCCAGAATCCGCGCCACCACCTCGTCGCTTTTGCCCCACACGTCCACGCCTAACGCCTTGATGTGGGCAAAGTGGACCGGAATGGCCGCCTCTCGCCCGATCCGGAGCACTTCATCGACCGCGCCCAACAAGCCGATCGTGTAGCTCGACTCATCGCGGATATGAGAGTCGTAGTAGCCACCCGCCCGCCCCGCGATCTTGGCGAGCTCGATGACCTCTTCGGTGGTCGCGTAACTGCCCGGCGCATAGTAGAGGCCGGTTGACAAGCCGAACGCCCCCTCCTGCATGCCCTTGGCCACCAGGGTCCGCATGCTGTCGAGCTCGACGGCGGTGGGCGCCCGGTCCGCCATCCCCATCACCTGCCGGCGGATCGTCCCGTGGCCGACCAGGAAGACGGCATTGACGCCGAGCCCCGCGCTGAGCCGTTGCCGGGCGGCCGCCACCTCGAACGGCCCCCCGCCGTCGTTGCCGATCACCACGGTGGTCACCCCCTGGGCCAGGAACGGGACCAAGGTTCGCCGGAGGGGGCTGCGGGCATCCTCGTCGGTGTGGGTGTGCGGGTCGATGAACCCCGGCGCCACCACCAGGCCTCGAGCCTCGATCACCCGTCCCGGTACCACCCCGACCGGCGCATCACCGATGAAGACGATCCGGTCGCCCGAAATCCCGATGTCCGCAAGCCGGGGTGCTCCCCCGGTTCCGTCGTACACGCTGCCGCCCCGAATCAGGACGTCAATACGGGCTTGAGCCGCAGCGGGTGCCGCCAGTCCAAGCAGCAGAACGCAACGAGCAATCATGGCACCAACTCCGTCTTGGGCTTCGGTTCGACGCCTAACACATGCTTCGCGAAGAACTTGTATTCCCGGACCATCTTGTCGAGCGCATGTCGCGGTTCCAGGAGCCCGTGGGGCTCCCGGGGAAAGAAGACCAGCTCGACGGGGATGCCATTCTTTTTGAGACCCATGTACAGCTCTTGGGCCTGCCCGATCGGGACTCGGGTATCCTGCTGGCCGTGGAGGATCAACGTGGGCGTCTTAGCCTGTTTGATATGGACCATGGCCGAGGCGCGCCGGTACGCCGCCTCGTCATTCCACGGCTCGCCACCGAAGTAGTCCTCGAGCACCGACTGGAGATCGTTGGTCGAGTACATCGAGTACATGTTGGTGAGGCCCGCCCCGACCATGATCGCCTTAAACCGGTTGGTCTGGGTCAGGGTCCAGGCACTCATGTACCCGCCGTAACTCCACCCGCCCTGGGCCATCTTGGTCGAATCGGCAATGCCGCGCGCCACGAGATAGTCGAGCCCGGTCTGGATGTCCTGAAAGTCGCCGTTGCCCCAGTCACGATAGTTCGCCGCCAGAAACTTCTCGCCATACCCGCTCGACCCGCGCGGATTCGGCAGAAAGGCCACCCACCCTTGCCCGGCATACACCTGGGCGGGGTTATACCAGCTCGCCGGGAACGATTCATCCCAGACGCCCGACGGCCCGCCGTGAATGATCGCCACCGTCGGGTAGCGCTTCCCGGCCTGGTACCCCACCGGATAGACGACGACGCCCTCAGCCTCCATCCCGTCCTTGCTCTTCCAGCGCACCACCTCGCCGCGGCCCATGGCCACGGACGCCAGCTCGGGATGCAGCTTGGTCAGAGAGGTTTGGACCCAGGGCGACTCGACCCGCGCCACGTGGACCTGATCCGGCGTATCAAGACCTGAGCGGCCAAAGGCAATCATCCGGCCGTCGGCCGAGATCGACGGCGCGCCCCCGCCAAACAGGCCTAACGACCCTTTGAGGTCGGAGATCTGCTTGACCGCGCCGCCGGCCACCTGAACCTGGTATAGCTCCGCCTTGGTCCGGGTTTGGGCCCAGAAGAAGAGCGAGGATCCATCGGGGGCCCACACCGTCGGCCCCGGCTGATAGAGAAAGCCGGTGGCGAGGAACCTCGGGGTCCCGCCACCGGCTGCCACCACCGCGAGTTTCGACTGAGTCGTCGAGGCACTCTTGCCGGGTTTGGTATCGAACGCAATCCAGTTCCCGTCCGGCGACCAGCTCGGATTGCCGTCGGGGCCTGGATTCTCCACCAGCTTTCGGGTCGCCCCCGAGCCGACATCCACGATCATGATATCGGTATACCGGCCGTCGTCGGCCCGGGGCGTCGGCATCGTCACATACGCGATCTGCTTCCCATTCGGCGACCACGCGGCGCCGAGGATCTGATGGTCGCCCTTGACGATTTCCGCGGCCTTCATGGTCCCGAGGTCGAAAATGAGCAGCCGGGCAGGGACGAAGTTCCGGTCCACCTCGATCGCATCGTCCTTCTCTTTTTGCTTTCGTTCGTCCTCGGGCGTCGGCTCCCGGGCGGCAACGAAGGCGATCCGCTTGCCGTCTGGGGCCCACTCGAGCCCCTGCACCCCGGACTTCGAATCGGTCAGCTTCTCCGCCTCGCCCCCAAACGGGGAGATCCGGTAGATCTGCGGCTTGCCGTCGCGGGTGGACACGAACGCGATCCACTTCCCGTCCGGCGACCATCGGGCTTGATCGTCGGCGCCCTTACTGTTAGTGAGCCGGATCGGCTCGCCGCCCGAGGCCGAGACCAGCCAAATGTCGGAGTGCGTGCTGCTCTGTTTCAGGTCCGGGACCGTGATGGTGTACGCGACCCACCGTCCATCCGGGGAGATCCGGACATTGCCGAGTTGCCCCATCCCGGCGGCCAGCTCGGCCGTCATTCCGGCCTGCGCCGCCAAGGGGCCGGCCCCACCCATCAAGACGACGGCGACCCTCCAGGTGTTCTTCATGGCACCAACTCCGGTTTGTCTTTGACCTCGACGCCGAGCACGGTCTTCGCGAAGAAGGCATACTCGCGCTTGATCTTGTCGAGTTGATGGCGGGGCTCCGAGAGACCGTGTCCCTCGCGGGGAAAGAATACCAGCGTCACCGGCACGTCGTTCTTCTTGAGGCCCATGTACAGTTCCTGCGCCTGCCCGATCGGCACCCGGGTGTCCTGTTGCCCGTGGAGAATCAGGGTCGGGGTCTTGGCCTGCTTGATGAACATCATCGCCGAGGCCCGCCGGTAAGCCTGCTCATCGTTCCATGGCTCGCCGCCGAAGTAATTCTCTAACGTCGTCTGGAGATCGTTGGTCGAGTACATCGAGTACATGTTGGTGAGCCCCGCGCCAACCATCACACCCTTGAAGCGATTGGTCTGGGTCAGGGTCCAGGCCGTCATGTAGCCGCCGTAGCTCCAACCGCTCTGGCCGAGCCGGGTTGAGTCCGCGATGCCCCGTTTGACCAACTGGTCGAGCCCGCTCTGGATGTCCAGATAGTCTCCCCCGCCCCAGTCCCGGACATTGGCCTTGAGGTACTTCTCGCCGTAGCCGCTCGAACCCCGAATGTTCGGGTAGAAGCTCACCCAGCCTTGCCCCGCCCAGACGTGGCCAAAGTTGTTCCACCCGCCGGGAAACGACTCGGTCCAGACGCCCGCCGGCCCGCCGTGGATAAATGCCATCGTTGGATACCGCTTCGCGGGATCGTACCCGACCGGATAGACGAGGACGCCCTCGATCTCCATCCCGTCCCGGCTCTTCCACCGAACGGTTTCGCTCTTGCCTAACGCGATCTCCGCCAGGTCCGGATGATGATTGGTCAGCCGGCGCGGTTCGATGGCTGGGCCCAGTTTTGCCAGGTAGACGTCGTTGGGCTGCTGGACGTTGCCGAAGATCAACGCCAGGGTCTGCCCATCCGCGGACATCGTCGGCGGGCTCATCACACCCCGGATTTGCGTCAGCTGCCGAGGCTCGCCACCAGCCACCGGAACCGAGAACATTTGGCTCGTGGTCCGAACGCTCGCGGTGAAGAACAGCGTCTGCCCGTCGGGCGACCAGCTCGCCGCCCCCGGCTGATACAGGAAATTCGGCGCCACCGACCGGGGCGCGCCGCCGTCCGCGGCAATGACCGTGAGGCGCTGCTGGCCAAAGGCCCGAAGCGTATCGCCTCGCGTCAAGTAGGCAATCCACCGCCCATCGGGAGACCACCGCGGCGAATTGTCGGGGCCCGCGTTCTCGATCAGCTTGCGCCGCTCACCCGTGGCCACCGTGACGATGTGGATGTCCGACCGGCTCCCGTCGTCGGCCTTGGGCGTGGGGCTCGCCACCAAGGCGATCCGGGTGCCATCCGGCGACCACCGGGCTTCCCCGATCTGAAAGTCACCCTTCACCAGCTCGACGGCCGTCTTGGTCGCCACGTCGATGGTCCAGAGCCGGCTCATCCGGAAATCGTGATCGACCACGATCGCGTCGTCCTTTTCCTTTTCCCGCTTCTCCTCGTCGGCCGTCGGGGCCCGCGGCGCCAAGAACGCGATCGTCTTCCCATCCGGCGACCACTGGAACGACTGCACCCCGGTCTTCGAATCGGTGAGCTTCTCCGCTTCGCCACCGTGGGGCCGAATCATCCAAAGCTGGGGCCGGTCCTCCCGGGCCGACACGAAGGCGATCCACCGGCCGTCGGGCGACCATCGCGGCTGGCCGTCAGCCTTCGGGTTCGTGGTCAGCCGGACGGACGGGCAGGCGGCCGGCCCGGCGCAATCGGCGGCCACCAGCCAGACGTCGCTGTTCACGGCATTTTGGGCCAGGTCCACGGCCGACACGACATACGCCACCCATTTCCCGTCAGGGGAGATCTGGGCATCACTAACCTGTTTGACTGCCAGGACATCGTCGGCCGTCATTGGACGTTGGGCCATCGCGTGGCCAACGGGCGCCAGCAGCGTCAGCAGCGCGGTTCGGTACATTCGCATCAAGATCAAGCCTCCTTGGGTGTCCAAAGGTGCCGCCCCGCCGCCAATCCGGCAACCGGTGTTAGAATCAGCCATGCCAATCCTTCCCTCCCAGCGCCATCACTTCGACATTCCCTCCGACGTCGCCTACTTGAACTGCGCCTACATGTCGCCGCTCGCCAACTCGGTGGTCCGGGCCGGGGCGTCGGGTTTGGAACGGAAGCGGCGTCCGTGGACCGTCGAGCCGGCCGACTTCTTCGTCCTGACCCAGCAGGCCCGCGAAACCTTCGCCCGCCTGCTCGGGCCGGCCGCCACGGCCGAGGATATCGCGCTCGTGCCGGCCGCGAGCTATGGGATGGCGACGGCCGCGGCCAATCTCCCGCTCGCCCCCGGTGATCGAGTTCTGGTACTCGAAGGGGAGTTCCCCTCGACGATTCTGACCTGGCGCGAACACGCCCGCCGGGCCGGGGCGCAATTGGTTACCGTGCCCGAACCGCCCGATCACGACTGGACTCGGGTCATCCTGTCGGCCATTGACGACCGGACCCGGGTAGCCGCGCTTCCGGCGCTCCACTGGGTCACTGGCGCCCGGATCGACTTGGGGGCGGTCCGGCGCCGCTTGACCGACGTCCAGGGCGCGCTGGTGCTCGACCTGACCCAGTCGTTAGGTGCGATGCCGTTCGACGTCGGCGAGGTCGACCCCGATTTCATGGTCGCCGCCTGCTACAAATGGCTGCTGGGCCCTTATACCACTGGTTTCCTCTACGTGGCACCGCGCCACCACGCCGGGCGCCCGCTCGAGCATCACTGGTTCGGGCGGGCCGGATCCCAGGACTTCAGCGGGCTCGGCTATCCGGAGGAGTTTCAGCCCGGGGCTCGCCGCTTCGACATGGGCGAGCCGGCGAACTTTGCCCTCTTGCCGGCGGCCGTGGCCGCGGTGGAGCTGATCCTCGGCTGGGGCGTCGCGAACGTTGCCGCGACGGCCGGGGCGTTCGCCGACGACATCATCGCCCGGGGTGGTGATCTGGGCCTCACGGCGGTCCCGGCCAAGGTCCGGGCGCCGCACTATGTCGGGCTCACCTCCCGGGCCGGGCTGGCCCCGAACCTGGCCGATCGCCTGGCGGCCAGCCGGGTGTACGTGAGCGTCCGGGGGGGCCGCTCGCTCCGGATCACGCCTCACGTGTACAACGAACCAGCCGACGTCGACCGGTTGTTCGACGTCCTGGCCCAAGCCCTCTAAAGCCACCCTTCCCCATCGGCAATCATGGCGTCCCTCAAATCAATCCAGGCCCCCGGCACCGTTCGCCCGGTCGGCCACTACTCCCAGGCCATCGTGCATAACGGCCTCGTGTATGTCTCCGGCCAGGTCCCGACCGACCTCGAGACCGGAAGCCACCGCGCCGGCATCGAAGTCATGTGCGTGGCGGCGCTCGCTCCCGCGGCCAAGAAGACGCCGAAGCCGAGCCCCCGGTGAACCGGGCCATCCGTCGCGCCGCCGTCCTCGTGGCGCTGGCCGCCGCACCGGCACGGGCCCAGCCAGCCCCACTGGTCCAAACGGCCCTCGACATCCTCCGGCGCGACAACGCCTGGACCGTCGAGCAGCAAGTCTCGCTCTGTGAGATCCCGGCCCCGCCGTTCAAAGAGGGCCCCCGGGCGGCCGAGTACGCCCGCCGGATGGAAGCGTTAGGCTACCGGACCACGATGGACCAAGTGGGCAACGTGATCGCCACCCGGGCCGGTACCGGCGGCGGGCGTCGCCTGGTCTTGGCCGCTCATCTCGACACCGTGTTTCCCGAAGGCACCGACGTCCGGGTAACCCGTGACGGGGGCCGCTTGAAGGGCGCCGGGATCGG
>JAYTTT010000217.1:0-7562 GCA_043744895.1 Gemmatimonadota bacterium
CGGCCCCGCCGCCGGTTCGCGGCCACGGCGGCCCCCGCGCGGGGCACGTCACGCCGAGACATTGGCATCACAAATCTTCATTTTTCAGCAACCTGCTAGGGCGAACCGGCCGGTGACCCGAGTCCTGTTGCAGAGGGCCAGGTCGCTTGGGATGGCCCAGGCCGGGAGCTTGGCGGGGTCGTATTTGACGGTGACCGTGACCGGGGCCGTGAAGGTGGTGCCTTCGGGACCGAAGTTGTAGGCGGTGCCGCTAACGCCGTAGACGCCCTCGATCAGCCCGGCCGCCGGGGGCGTGGTGGGCGTCACCGTGATCGACACGGGATTGGCGGTGGCACCGGCCGGGATCTGGATCTTCACAGTGCCCCCGGCCGCGTCGACGATGCCGCCGGTCGGAGGAATGAGTCCCCCATCCGCGACGGTGATGGCGGCCAAGCCGGTCTTGCCCTCGCCGGTGGCGGTAATCGTGGCGGAGCCGGGCCCGACCGCTGTGACCAACCCGACCGAGCTGACCGTGGCCACGGTCCCCGTGCTGGTGGTCCAGGTGACGGTGCGGCCGGTCAAGGCGTTGCCCGACGCGTCCAGGGTCGCGGCGGTCAGCACCTGGGTTTCCTGGGGGACCAGATTCGCCTGGCTCGGCGTAACCGACACGCTCGCGACCGGTGTTGGAGGCGGGGGGGGGGGCGGCGGAGGCGGCGCAGGCGATGTCGTGCCACCCCCACAAGCGGCCAGGGTCAGGAGCACGATCGCGGGCGACAGGTAGGTCTTAATGCGGCGGTACATGCGACAGCCTTGTCGGGGACATTCTATAAGGCGTAGAAAGGCCCCCCAGCGGCTCATTGCCTGGCCAAGGCGAAAGCTTCCATCGGCTACGCCCTCCTCGCCCCGCACCCCTTCACCGGTCGGTGGCCGGAAGGGCCTGCCCGCTCGCCAACAGTCGGCGCAATGCCAGCCCTCTCACACCGTTGCCCGTCACGACCATGCCGGCCACCCGGCCGCGTTCCCGGAGGAACCGCACCACCGGGCTGATCGGCAGGTAGTAGCCCGCCCGTTCTTGGGTCGATTCGAAAATGTCGCCGGCCACCCGGGTCAGCAACATCCGATCGGCGAACCGGGCCCCGGCACCGATTCTCAACTCCAGCTGATTCGGGTTCCGCTTGCGAATCTCGTAGACGACTCCGTAGATCGACGAGCGGTAGAGCCCCACCAAGTCGTCCGGAGCTCCCGATGACGGCGCCGCAAACGCCGCGGCCGGGATCAGCGGTCGAGGCGCGCCCCAGTCGGCGAACCCGAGGAGGATCTGGGGTGTTGCCCCCGACCGCGTCACCGACAGTTGGATCAGGTCCTGCGAGACATTCTCGAAACTGCGATAGGAGTCAGGACCGCTGCCGCGAACTAAGTCGGCGGTGGTGCTGAGGAGCGAATAGCGGATCCGGCGGCCCTCCCGAAGGAACCGGATCGGGAGCCCGCTCACGGGCTCGACGAAGGCTCCCTGCAAACGAGCAAACTCCTCGTCGGTGAAGCGTTGATCGACCGACTCCTCGCGGGTTTGCCCGGCCAGCGGATTGCCCGGAGCCAGATAGTGCGAGCACCGGGCGTCGGTCCGGCAGTAGGCGTCGACCACCTGATATAGATATGCCGTCATGCCGACGCGGGCGAAGTCGAGCGCGTTCCGCATGGTGAGAATCCAGGTGTCGAACTCCGGGAGATAGGCGATCACCTTGCCGTAGAGGCCGCCGTGCTCGTACACCGTGAAGCCGCGGTACCGGATCACCCGCATCCCGTACCGATAGGGGGCCGGCACCCCGGGCCGGTATTCGACCGGCTCGACCAGGCGCTCGATCAGGGCCCGTCCCTTCGAATCCTTCTTGCGGAGGTACCGGGCATACTGGATGAAATCCTGGATCGATCCGCTGCCGCCGCCGTCGCCGCTGGTCTCGGTCATCACGCCGCCCACGACCACGGCGCCGATGTCCGGGTAGAGCTGCTGGGTCCGATCGAGGTCGTAGGACGGGGCCTGGCGGTGGAACCACATTGGCTCGTACGGTTTGACCCGCGCGGTCTTCATCCCGGCCGGGTCGAACACCAGTTCCTTCATCGCCTGGGCGAAGCTCATTCCCGTCACCTTCTCCAGAATCCGAGCTGCGTAGCGCATCCCGGCATCGTTGTAGAAGTTGGACGTCCCCGGCTTGAACGACAGCGTCGGCTGCTGTTTGGCCAGTTCGTACATCTCCTCATTGGTGATCGGGAAGGTGGAAGCCCCCGCGCCCAGATAGGTCACCAGCTCTTCGTCTTCCCACAGTCCCGAGGTGTGGTTCAGGAGCTGGCGGATCGTAATGCGGTCGGGGAAGGTCGGGAAATCCGCCAGGTATTTCTGGATCTCGTCGTCGAGCGACAGAAGACCGCGGTCGGCGGCGGTCATGACCGCCGCGGCCGTCATCGACTTGGTCGTCGAGAAGAAGGTGTAGATGATGGTCGGATCCCAGGGGATGTCGAACTCCCGGTTCGCCATCCCATAGCCCTTGAGAAAGACCGGGTCGTCGCCGTTGAGAATGGCGATGATCGCGCCCGGCATCTGGGGCATGGTGTACGGCTGATTGAGCGAGTCGATGATCTGGGTCAGCGCCGGGTTCGTACCGACCACCCAATCGGGCGAAACCGGTGGCCGGGCGCAGCTCACCAAGGCTCCCAACAGGAGCAGCGACAGACCGCGGCCGTTACTCACCGGACGGACGGAGCGATGCGCCAAAGTCCACCCGCTTCGCGATCTCGCGTTCGGCCCGATTGATGGGGTGATCGCGGGCCGCCTGGAGCATGGCGTTGAAGCGGAGCAGACCATTCTTCTCCTCAGCCGCCCACTCTTTGGCAAAGGCGCCGGAGCGGATGTCGGCCAGGGTGTTTGCCATGGCCTGGCGGACCGGCTCGCCGAGGATGGTGTCGGTCCGGCTCAGCTCGCCGTACTGCGCGGTCCGGGAATGGAAGCGCAAGAGCTGCTCGAAGAAGCCGATCTGCGCGCAGGCCTGAAATACCTCGGCCATTTCACCCGACCCGTAGAGTTCGAGCGTCACCACCCCGGGATCGAAGCCCGCCTCGACCAGCAGGTCGAAGCCCCACAGCATGGATCGGCTGAAGATCGGCATCAGCGTCTGCTCGAGGAACAGGTCGAGCACGGTCTCGTCCTCGAAGGTCATCTCGACCACGCCGGCCCGAGTGCAGCCAATCCCCTTGGCAATGGCGAGCATGGTCTGGTGCGCCCGGCCGGAGCCATCCTGACCCACCGAGACGTAGGCGGGCACGCCGGCCCCCCGCTCGAACGCGGTCCTCACAATCGCGCCGATCATCCGGGGTGCCACCAGGACGACGTCAACCTCCCGGGGCGGGCGGATGTGGCCGAAGTGGTAGTTGTACCCGTGGGCGAAGCAGAGCGTGTGGCCCCGGCCCAGGTCGGGGGCGAGGAACTGCTCGTACACGCTCCGCTGGACTTCGTCAGGCACCAGGAGCATCAGGATGTCGGCCCCCCGGGCGGAGCCCTCGATCGGGACGACCCGGAAGCCGTCGGCCTCGGCCTTCTCCGCGCTCGCGTCGCGGATGCTGGCCACGGTGACGCGGACTCCGCTCTCCTTAAGATTCAGCGCCTGGGCCCGGCCTTGTTTGCCGTATCCGATGACCACGACGGAGCGATCGTGAAGGTGAGCCAAGTCCGCATCGTCGTCGCGGTAGACGCGAAGCGTCGGCTTCTTGCCGGCGCCGGTATCTGTCGGCATGGTCCTGTCCTTTAGTGGGATCATTTCGTGCGACGGTGGTACTCCGGCGAATAGAGAGCGGAAACGGGGTTCTGTCAATGGATTCAGGTATTCTTTGATACGGTACGGTTGGGGAATCCAGGGAGGTCGCGGTGATCAGTGCATTGATTGGGGCTGCGCTCTGCGCGGCGGTGGTCGCGAAGGCGGAGAGCGGCTCCGGACTGAACGCCTGGATCGCCTCGGCCCCGCCGACGGGGCAGGTGGCAATCTGGCGGGATCCCTGGGGCGTTCCCCACGTCCAGGCCCGCTGCGAAGAGGACGGCTTCTACGGATTGGGCTATGCCGTGGCCGAAGACAACCTCGAGGACCTCTTCCGCCAGTTCGCGATCGGTCGCGGCCAGATGGCCCGGTTCTTCGGTGCCCCCTATGTCGAGATCGATCGCTGGTATGCCATGATGGCGGTCGGCCCGGAGGCGGCGCTCGGCTATCGGCGGCTGGCCGATCCGATTCGGCGCGCCCTCGACGCCTACGTCGCGGGGATCCGGCGCTACGTCGCGGACCATCCGCGGGAGCTCCCGGCGTGGGCGGGGGGCTTTGTGCCGCGGGCCGAGGATCTGGTCGGGTTCGAGCAACTGTTTGTCCTGATGTTTCCGGTCAACACCTTTCAGGGTGTCGGCGACTGCCGCCGAGGCGGGATCGACCTGCCTTCGACGATGACGGAGTTCCTCGAACTGTTGCGGACCGGCGGGCCGGGCGGTGCCTCGGCGTCATGGGCCGTCGCGCCCTGGCGGACGGCCGACGGCGTCACCATCCACCTGGCCGACCCGCACAACTCGCTGGACATTCCTTCACCGGAAATCCGGTTCCACGCCGGCGACCTCGAGATGAACGGGTTCCTCACCGCAGTTCCGTTCATCCTGACCGGCCACACCAGGACGGTGGCGTGGGGCACCACGTTCGGGTCGCCCGACGTGGCGGACTGTTATGCGATTGAGGTCGATCCGGCGGACCCGGACCGGTTCCTCTTCGACGGTCGTCCGCAACCGATCGAGCGCCAGGAGATCACGATCGCGGTCCGGGGCGAACCGGACCGGCGGATGACGGTAGAATCCGTGCGGCTCAACGGCCTGCGGGCGCCGATCGTCCGCCGGGTCGGCACCATCGCCTATGCGGTCGCGACGCCGTATCTGGAACATGCGGAAGGGAGCGTGGTCGACCTCTACCGGATGGCCAAGGCCCGCGATCTGGTCGAGTTCCGGGAGGCGATGTCGGCGCAGGGACTGTTTCCGGTCGGCATCACCGCCGCCGATGCCGGCGGGAATCTGTTCCACGTCCGGGCCGGCCGGAGCCCGGTGCGCCCGGCTGGGCAGGATTGGACGAGGCCGGTTTCCGGAAACTCGTCCGCGACGGTCTGGACCGGGCTCCATCCGTTCGCGAGCCTGATTCAGGTCATGAACCCGAAGCAGGGCTACATCCGGGAGACCAATCTGGCGCCCTCCGACATGTGGGGCGAGGATCCGCCGCTGGTGATCTCGAGCTATCCGGAGGACCTCGTCAGCGACGTGCCGGAACTCACCAAGGGCGGCGGCTCGCTCAGCCGCGGCTTCCGGACCGACGATCTGCTCTCCCGGTCGTACGCGATGACCGTGGCCGGCGCGATCGAGGTGGCCCTGGACCAGAGCTGGCCCTTCGTGCCGCGGTGGCAACGGGCCCTGGCGAGCGCGCTCCGCGCCGCCGCCGGCCGGGGTGATCACCTCGGCGCCGAGGACCGGGGCCTGGCGGAAAGGATTCTTCGGTTTGACGGCGTGGCCGGCCGGGATTCGCGGGATGCGGTGGTCTTCTTCTACTGGATGGCCGGCATCGCCGCGGCCGGCGGAGGAACCGGGGCTCCTGAGGTGAGGGAGTTGTCGGAACAGATCCGGGGCGGACGGGCGGTGCCGGCGGCCGCCTCGGGGTTGCTGCTGACGGGGCTTCGGCGCGCCGCGGTGGACCTAACGAAGGATTTCGGCACCATGATCCCGGTCTTCGGGGACATCTTCAGGATCGGCCGGGGCGGCGAGACTTTTCCGGTCGGCGGCTGCAGCACGGCGTTCGAGGCGACGTTGCGGAACTATGCCTGCCCCAGGGTTCCGGGGTCTACCACGCACCTGGCGGCGGCAGGGCAGAAGGAGCTGACGCTCACGGTATTCTCCAAGCCGATTCAGTCCTTCAGCCTGGCGGCCTTCGGCACGAGCTGGCGACCGAGCGGATCCCGACGCCACTTCAATGATCAGGCTCGACTGGCGAGCGAGCGCCGCCTCAAGCCGGCCTACTTCGAGTGGGACCAGTTACAGCAGACCCACCCCTCCAAGGTGGTTCTGACGTACCGATGAGACCCATGGGGCGGACTCTGGCGATCGCGGTGATCATCGGCGGACTCGTTCCCGGCGGCGCGAGCGGCCAGGCTAAGGCGAGTTCGCAACAGGTCCGGGCGGCTTTCCGAAGCCCGTCCAAGGCGTACCGCCCGATGGTCCGCTGGTTCTGGCCCGGCGGCGACGTTCGCGATGACGAGCTCCGCCGCGAGGTCCGGGTCCTGGACGAGGCGCACTTCGGCGGGGCTGAGATCCAGCCGTTCCGATTCGGCCTCGATCCGGCGGCCCCAGCGGACGTCCTTCTCCGTGTGAACGACTACCGGACGCCGGCGTTCTATGGTCATGTGCGGGCCGCACTCACCGCGGCGTCCCGGCGCCGGATGTGGATCGACCTCACCTTCGGCTCAGGGTGGCCATTCGGCGGCGGCCTCAACATCACCCCCGAACTGTCCGCGCTCGAACTCCGGTCGGCGCATCGAGCCGTCGCGGGGCCGGGCCGGTTTACCGGCCGGATCCCCTGGCCGGAGCCGCCGCCCGGCTTCGGCAGCCTCGTTGCGAAGGTCACGGGCTGGAAGGATGACTTTCCCGCCGGCTGGGCCGGGCGGCTCAAGGCACGCGAAAAGCTGGTGGCCCTGATCGCCGTTCGCGGATCGGCGGCGGTGGTCGAGGCCACCGATCGCCGCGACCTGATCGGCAATCCTGTCAACGATGTGAAACGAGTGGGGCTGCTGGAGGCGGGTACCGCGGTGGTGTTGACGGATCGGGTCGGCCCGGACGGCACTGTCGACTGGACGGTTCCCGAGGGCGAGTGGCAACTCTTCGCCCTCGTCCAGTTCCCAGTTGACCAGCGAGTCCTTGGCGGGGTGGGCGGAACCCCGCAGCTGGTTTTGGACCACCTCAGCCGCGAGGCGCTGGACGCCCATATCCGGGCCACCGGCGACTCGGCGGTAAAATATCTCGGGCCATTCGTCGGCAAGACGCTCCGCGGGGTCTTCTTCGACAGCCTGGAGCTGGCGGCCGAGTTTTCCTGGACCCCGGATTTCCTGGAAGCGTTTCGCCGGCTCAGGGGCTACGATCTGACGCCGTTGCTGCCGTTCCTCGATGCCGGGTACGACCAGCCCGAGGTCGGCGGCCGAGTCCGCTACGATTACGCCCGGACGGTATCGGACCTGTTGATCGACCGACTCTATGCGCCGTTCGCCGCGTGGGCCGAGCGGAACAGGCTTGTGGCCCGGATCCAGGCTCATGGTGCCCCGGCGGACGAACTCCGGATCTACGGACTCGCCAACATTCCCGAGACCGAGAACCTCCATGCGGGCGGGCGTTTCGACTTTCTCAAGCTCGCCGGGTCGGCCGCCCACGTCTACGGTCGCCCGATCACCTCGGCCGAGAGTTTCGTGTGGCTGATGGAGGAGTACCAGACCACCCCGGAGAAACTCAAGCGCTCGGCCGATGGGATGCTGGCGGCCGG
>JAYTTT010000218.1:0-7554 GCA_043744895.1 Gemmatimonadota bacterium
TCACCCATCGGGGAATCGGATCGCTGGCCACCGCGACGCTCAGCACCGAGTCGAGATAGGCCTGGACGATCGCGGTGACGGCGCTGTCGACCAACTCGGCCTGGCTCCGGGCCGCCACCCGGGCGAGATCGCGGGGCGGCAACGGCAGAGGACGGACCCACAGCTTGCCTTCGCCCTGCGCGGGGCCGATCCGCCCCCACCGGGCCCGGGGACCCTCACCAACGGGACCGGACGTCGTGTCCGGCGCCGGCAGAACGGACACCACGGTCGGGGTCTCGGGTTCCGGGGGACGCTCGGGTACGGGGCTGATTTCCGGGGTTGGCAAATCGGAAACGCCGGCGTTCGGTGGCCGGCGCCGAGCCCCGCCATTTGACGGGTCGCGATAGGCCATCTCGACCGCCCGGGTCCCCTCGGCCCCCAGGGGGACATAGAGGAGCCGATCGCGCGGCTCCCGGGGCGGAAGCCAGGCAGCGACTTTCACCAAGAGCAGCAACGAGTGAACGCCCAGGCTCACCGCAATGGCAAGCCAGGGTACCCGCCGATTGGCTGGCGGCAGAATACTACGCGGCGGTGGCGTCACTCCGGACCTTGAACGCCTCGAACGCCCGTCCCAGGCGGCCAATCGCCTCGACTAAACGCGCCGGTCCGACCGTCAGGGCGATTCGGACATAGCCCTCCCCCGCCGGGCCGAACCCGCTGCCAGGCAACGTCACGACGCCCTCGGTTTCCAGGGCGAACCGAGTGAAGGGAGCCGACGGCAGCCCGGCCGGCAGCGGCACCCAGAGATACATGGCGGCACGAGGCGAGTCGACCGCGAATCCCGCGGCCGCGAGGGCGGCTACCCCTGCGTCGCGGCGGCGGGCCAGTTCGTCCCGGATTGGCGCCGCCAACGCCTCGGCCCGATCGAGGGCCACGACCCCCGCGCGCTGAATGGCGAGGAAGGGACCGGTATCGGTGTAGGACTTGACCTTGGTGAGCCCGCTGATCAGGGCGGCGTTGCCGACGGCAAACCCCACGCGCCACCCGGTCATTGAAAAGCTCTTGGACAGCGAAAAGAACTCGATGGCGACGTCTCGGGCGCCCGCCACGTCGAAGATGCTCGGGGCTCGATAGTCGTCGAAGGTGAGATCGCAGTAGGCGTTGTCGTAGGCCAACACGATGCCGTAGCGCCGGCAGAGCGCGACCGTGCGCTCGAGGTAGTCGAGCGGGGCCACGGCCGCGGTCGGATTGTTCGGGTAGTTGACGTACACCAGTCGGGTTCGCTCCAGCGTGGCCGCCGGCACGTGCCCAAGCTCCAGGAGGAACCCGTCCTTGGCCACCAGCGGATAGAGGTACGGCGTCGCGCCCGACAGCACCGCCCCGCCGATATACGCCTGATACCCCGGCTCCGGCACGATCACCACCTCGCCGGGATTTACGAAAGCAAACGGCAGATGGGCCAGGCCGTCTTTCGACCCAATCAACGGGAGCACTTCGGTGACCGGATCGAACCGATGCCCGAACCGGCGATGGACATAGTTCACCGCTGCTTGCCGAAACGGGAAGTAGCCCTGCTGAAAGCCGTATTTGCTCATGGCCGGATCGCCGAGGGCTTCGGTCATTGCGGTGATGACCTCGGCCGGCGGGGGGGTGTCGTTGTCGCCGGCCCCCAGATCGATCACGTCGACGCCTGAGTCGACCAGCCGCCGTTTGATGGCCGGGATCTCGGCGAGTGGGTATCCGGGAAGTTGCCGAACCCGTTCGCTGACCGAGATCGTCATCCGGCGACGACTGGATTCCGGAGAACCCCCACCCCGGGAATTTCCACTTCGACAACGTCGCCGGGATTCAGGCGCCCAACTCCCGCCGGGGTGCCGGTGGCGATCAGATCGCCCGCCTCGAGCGTCATGACCTGGCTGATGTGGGAGAGGAGAAACGGGATTGAGAACTGCATGTCGCGGGCCTTGCCATGCTGCCGGACCTGACCATTGACCCGCCCGATCACTTCGAGGGACTGCCAGTCGAGACCACCGACGATATCGTCGCCAACGGCGCAGAACGTGTCGAAGCCCTTGGCCCGGGCCCACTGCGATTCCTTCTTCTGCCAGTCGCGGGCGGTCACGTCATTGAGACACACGAAGCAGGCGATCCCCCGCATCGCGTCCGCCTCGGTCGCGTGCCGCAACCGCGTGCCGATGACGATCCCGATTTCCGCCTCGTGCTCGACGTGAGTGGAGAGGGTCGGCAGCACGATGGCCTGGCCCGGCCCAATCAGGGCGCTCGGCGGCTTCAGAAATAGCAACGGATCGGCCGGCAGCTCGCCGCCCATCTCTTTGACGTGGTCGAGGTAGTTTTTCCCGACGCAGACGATCTTCGAGGGCCTAGTTTTCATGCCTGAAGAATAATGCGTGGCGGGGGCGAATGGTCGCCCGCCAATCAGGTCTCGGCCCCGATCCCGTGACGGGCGAAAAAGTCCTCGGCCGCGGTCCGAACCGCCGACCATGGGCCATCGATGCGGGAGGCCCGGGGCAGCCCACTGAGGAGCCAAGGACCGTAGCGCCGGGTCAACACCCGGCTGTCGAGCAGGACCACGACGCCGACGTCGGTCTTGGACCGGATCAGCCGGCCAAACCCCTGCTTGAGCTTGAGCGCGGCATGCGGCAGGAGGTACTGGAAGAACCCGTCGATCCCCTGCTCCGCCAACCGCTCGAGCCGGGCCGCCGTGAGCGGCTCCGACGGCACCTTGAACGGCAGCTTGCCCAGCACCAGCGACCGGAGGGCGCGGCCCGGGACATCAACGCCCTCCCAGAACGAGTCGGTCCCCAAAAGGATGCCGTTGCCCGCCTCTCGAAACCGGCGCAGCAGCTGATCCCGGCCGCCCTCCCCTTGCACGAGGAGTGGCCACCGGGGGTCCAATTCCTCGCGCAGCCGGGCGGCAGCCCGGCGCAGCGCGCCATGGCTGGTGAAGAGGGCAAACATCCCTCCGTCCGAGGCAGAGGCCAAGTCGCGGATGACCTGGGCCACCGCTTCATCGTGCGCAGCCTCGTTTTCGCGCGGATCGGGGAGATCGTTAGGAATTCCGAACAGGCATTGCGACGGATAGTCGAACGGCGACGGGAGCATCTCGCGAACCGTGACCGGGCTGGGCGATCGATCGAGCCCGAGCCGGGCCTCGAGGAAATCAAACTCGCCCCCGGCCGCCAAGGTGGCGCTCGTCAGCACAACCGTCTTGTTCCGGTCGAAGATCAGATCGCGAAGCACCGGGGCCAGATCCAAGGGCACGGCGGCGAGCGACACGTTGAGGCCCTTGTGGCCGCTCCGCTCGATCCACCGGACCACCGGAGGGCCGCCACCCACGGGGCGAAGGGTCTGGTTCAACGCGTCGGTGCCGGCCTCGAGCCGCCGGACGACGGCCTTGAGCTCGAGCAGCAGCTGATTGCGGCGATCGGTCATCTCGCCCTGACTCAGCCGGTCGGCAACGGTCGCGACCTCATCGGCCACCCGCCGGAACGAGCCCAGCAGGGCGTCGACTTCACGGCCGAGCCCCTCGCCCCAGATCGGATCGGCGGCGAACTCGTCGAGCAGCCGGATCGACCCGCCGCCTTCGGTCATCAGCCGGCCGTGGAGCCGTTCGAACATCGCCTCGGAATAGCGCCGGGCGTCGCCGATGGCCGGGGCCAGTTTATCGCGCACCAACTCAAGACTGGCCCGCGAGAGGACATCGCCGTCCCGCATCAGCTCGCGGACCAGGGTCGGCACGAGACCCCGGCCATTGCGCTCCAACCGGCCCAGCAGCCGCCGCACCCCGGCGCTCGAGAGCTGCCGGCCCAAGTGGGAGGCCGCCACATCCTCGAGGTGATGCGCCTCATCGAGAATCAGCCGCTGGTAGGGCGGCAGCACCGCCGCATCGTCCCAATTGTCCGACGCCGATCGCACCGCCAGATCGGCCGCCAGCAAGTGGTGATTCACCACCACAATGTCGGCCTCGGAGGCTTTGCGACGGGCCCGGAACAAGAAGCACCGGTCGAAATGGGGACACTTGAGCCGGGGACAGAGATCGGACTCCGCCGCCACTTCGTCCCAGACCTCGACGCTCGGGGGCGTCGCCAGGTCGCCCATGGTGCCGTCCGCAGTCCGGGCGGCCCACTCCGCGATCGACATCAGCTCGCCAACCCGGCCTTCCTCGAGGAGCGACTGTTGCCCGGCCGTGGCCACCTCGAGCCGAGCCAGGCAGAGGTAGTTGCGCCAGCCCTTGAGCAGAGCGAACGTCGGCTTTCGAACGTCGTCGCCTAACGCGTCGCGGAGGAGCGGGAGGTCCTTGCCGACCAGCTGCTCCTGCAAATTGATCGTGTTGGTGGAGACGATGGTCCGCTCGTCGTTGGCCCGCGCCCACGCCAGGGCTGGCACCAGATAGGCGAAGGACTTTCCAACGCCGGTGCCCGCCTCAAGCACCAGGGTGCCGCCGTCGTTGTATCCGTCGACCAGGTACGCCGCCATGTCGCGCTGGCTTTGCCGATCTTCGTATTGCCCCATCAGTTTCGCGACCGCCCCGCCCTCGCTCAACTGGGCCACCACCTCGAACGCGTCGAGCCGCTGTTCCACCCGGGCCCGGGGCACCTCGACCACGACGTACAGCGCCGAGGCGTCGTTGTTGACGATCCCGAACCCGATACCGGCGTCGTGGAATCGGGCCGCGACATTGAGGTCGGCGTGCGACGGTTCGAGCTGTCCGGTCGGGTGGTTGTGGAGGACCATCTCGCCGCGCCGAGCCGTCCCCGGAAGGGCCAGCACCATGTCGGGCGTGCCCCGGGCCACCGCCCGGGCCTCGGTCACCTGCCCCGCCGCCGACACGACGGCGACAAAACAGACCTCCCGGCCGCCGGCGCCGGCGATTTCATCGGCGATCAGACCCTGGGCAACGGGAAGAATGCGGTGGGGAGGAACGGTCATCCTGGAAGATAGCGGCGCGGCTCGAAAGCATCGTACCGGAAAATCGCAAATGGCGTCAGGTCTTCAGCTCTTTCTTCTTCGCGGCCGGAAACAGGACATTGTTCAGCAATAACCGGTAGCCCGGCGAGTGGGGATGGAGCGACAGATCGGTTGGGGCATCCCCGATTTGGTGCTGAGCGTCCTCCGGATCATGCCCGCCGAAAAAGGCCCAGGTTCCTTGGCCCCGCTCGCCTCGAATGTATTTGGCCCACGGGGCGCCGGGCTCGTCACCCAGCACGGTGATCCCCGGCTTCAGGCGGTTCTTCATGAACGACGTGGTCAGGCCGTAGAAATCCGGAATGACCTGGCGATGGTTCTGGACCAGCATCGTGGCGACCGGGTCGATCTTGGCGCTAAAATTGAACAGCGTGAACGAGCCTAACGGTTGGCGCCGGTCCGGGGAGTTGACCTGGTGACCATCGATGTCGGAGTAGAGCGCCATCGACGGACTTTGCTCGAGCCGGGCCCCTTGAAACGCCAGCGCCCGGTCCCAGTTCATCTTCGCCGTCGCGTTGCCGTCCATCGGGGAACCGTCGGCAAAGCTCGCCGCGATGTCGACGCCCTCGCTGGCCAGCGCCAGGTCGAGCGTTTCAGTCGCCGTGCACATCGCGAACAGAAACCCGCCCCGTTCGACGAACTGGGCGATCGCGAACGCCACCGCGCGCTTGTCGGCGGGCACGTCTTTGAAGCCGAGCTTACGGGCCATCCGCTCGTTCCGTTCGACCATGTCCTGAAGCCAGGGCGCCCCATTGTAGTTGAGGAAGAACTTCGAATATTGCCCGGTAAAGTCCTCGTGGTGAAGATGGAGCCAATCGAAGGTCCGGAGCTTGTCGCCCAGCACCTCTTCGTCCCAAATCTTCTCGAACTCGATCCCGGCGTACTGGAGGACCATGGTCACCGCGTCGTCCCACGGCGCCGCGCTCGGCGGGGCGTAGACCGCAACCTTGGGCGCTTTCTCCAGCGGCACCGCGTCCATGTTGGCCTGAGCGATTTCGGCCTTGATCTGGAAGACGGTGGCATCGTCCACCGGCTCGAGCGTGACCCCGGCCAGCGCCGCGTCCCGCGCGGTGGCGCTGTCGCCCGGGACCAGGAACGATCCGCTCCGGTAGTTGAGAAACCACTCGGCCTTGCCACCCCGGGCCAGGAGCCGGTAGGCCAAACCGTAGGCCTTGAGATGGTCGGCCTGGGCCTCGTCCATCGGAACCAAGAAGTTGGCCGCGACCCGGTGCGGCGCGCCGATCCGGGGCCACCCGGTGGCGGCGCCGAACGAGGCGGCGCCCAGTTCAAGGAAGTGCCGTCGGTCCATCATCCGGGGGGAATCGCTCCTTTGGCCACGTCGAGCAGCCGACGGGCCTGGGGGGCCACCGCGCTGGTCGGATAGGTTACGAGCAGGTCCTCCAGCAGGGCAATGGCCTGGGGCTTTCGCTCGGTGGCGGCCAGAATCCGGGCCAGTTCATACCCCGCGGCTGCCGCGCTGGCCGGGATCTTGAATCCGCCAACGGCCTGGAACACCCGTTCCGCGTTGCGCCGGCTACCGAGCCCGCCGTGAATTCGGCCGGCCAGGAGGAGGACCTCGGCCCCGCCCCGGTCCGGAGGCAGGGCGGCGGCCACCGCCTCGAGATCAGCGGCGGCCCCCAGACTGTCCCGCCGCTCCAGCTTGAGGAGGGCGCCGCCTAACGCCGGAAGACTGTCCTCGTCGATGACCTGAATCAGCGACAACGCCGTCGTCCGGGACACCGAGGCCTCGCGCGCCCCCGCGAAGGGCCCGGCAAATCGCATCAGGCTAGAGGCCTCGCCCAGGTCGCCCAGGTAGAGCCGGATCCGGCCCCGGACCGCCAGTCCTTCGACCGTACTATCCTGGGCCACCGCCTGCTCGGCTCGGTCGAGCTTCCCGGCCCGGATCCACCCTTCGGCCAACCGGATCTGCAGCCCGGCCCGTTCCTCCTCCGCCAGCACGCCCCGGAGCTGGCCGAACTGTTTGGCCGCCTCCTCCATCTTCCCCTCGGCCACCAGCACCGTCACCAGTGTCGACGTCGCCGAGGCCGCCATGGTCGGCGATGCCTTGGGATCGGCCGCCAGCCGCGCAAGCATCCGCCGGGCGGATCCCTGATCACCGGCATCGGCGTAGGCCTGGGCCGATTCGAGCCAGTAGCGGGTTGCCTGCGCGGGCACGGCCGAACCCAGCAATTCGAGCGCGATCCCTTTCGCCATTCCGAATTCCCGGCCCGGCTGACCGCGAAGCTCGTCAAGCCCATCCTGGAGCGCCTCGACCGATTGGTCGGCAAGCAGCGGCATCGCCCGCTCGATCCGGCGGACCCCGCCGACGGGGTCGCCCCACCGCATCGTCAGACTCGCGGCTATCCGCGCCGCCGGCCGGCTGTTGGACTGATCGAGATGACGGAGGACCGTCGGCCGGCCCGCCACGGCGACTTGGCCTAGCATGGAAATCGCCGCCGACCGGTACGGCGGGGTTTTCTCGACCGCGACCAGCCATTCCCGGACCGCGGTGTCGTAGTCCGATTCAATCGTCGCGAGTTGGGCCAGCTCGCCCGCGAGCGCCTCACGGCCGAGCCGCTCCCGGCCGAG
>JAYTTT010000219.1:0-7549 GCA_043744895.1 Gemmatimonadota bacterium
CCAGGAAGGCTCCAAGGACCAGGTTCATTGAGTCTCCGGGGTGAAATAATCTGTTACGAAACCAATGGAAGTGTCACGAATCCATAACGCGGGCGTAACGATGGCGGACTTCGATCACCTATTTGTCAATTCTAGGTAACGGACAGGTAACGACACCATTGAAGCGGTCAGCGAAGCCGGAGGCCTGCGCCGATCCGACAGGTCAGCGAGCAACGCGGCCGCGACCATCCGCGCGACCATCCGGTTGCCGGTTTTGGATAGGTGCCATTCGTCCAGGAAAAGCGCCCGGCGCGGCTGGCCCCGGATGGTGTCGAGGGCGCCCTCGACGTCGATGAGCCCGGCACCGCGGGCCATCGCAATCCGCCGGAGCGCCGCGTGTTTTTCGTTGATCTCGGCCACCATTCCAGGATCGTAGCGGCGTCCCAACCAGCCCTTCGCCGCGTAGGCCTCGAGGTCACCCGCCGTCATCCCGTCGTGGTACAAAGAAGGATACACCACCACCATCGGCCGGATTCCGTGAGCCGCAATCTGGCGGACCAGCGAATCCATATCAGCCTCCCACACCTCCTCGAAGCGATCGGGTCGCCACTGGCCGACCCTCACCACCGCCCGTCGAGCGAATGGTGCCGCGGCATCCCGAATCAGCAGCGAGTACGGAGCGAGCTTGGTGACGATCCGGGCCACCAAGCCCTGGCTGAAGGGCGTAAAGGCCTCGGGATCGACCAGCGTGCCGACCCGATTCCAGCCTTCGAAGACCACGATGTAGTCGGGGCCGATCGGCGCCACCTCGGTCTGGAAGCGGCGGAGGAGCTGCCGGCTGCCGTAGCCATTGACGCCGGCGTTGAGGACCCACGAGCGGACCCCGGCCGCACGGAGCGAATCCTGAGTCAGGTGCGGCCAGGCCGAATCAGCCGCCACTCCATGCCCGATCGTCGTGGATCCCCCCAGACACACCACGAGGGTCCCGCCGGCCCGGTCTGCGGGCGGCCCTTCACCCCGAAACCCGCTGTGAAAATCGGGCCGGTTCCGGTTCAGACGATATCGGAGTACCGAATCCGGTTCGAAGTACGTCGGCAGGATTTTGAATGATCGGGTCGTGGCGAACCGGTAACCCAGTTCGGCCAAAACGACTAGCGAGGCGCATCCGCTCAAAACCGCGAAGGCCAACAGGCCTCCGAGTAGCCTACCGCTGGGGCGCACGACCGGGACCCCGGCCACCCGGACCCCGGCCGTCGCCCTGATCGGGCCGACGATGGGCCCGCCCAGGTCCCGACGGATGCCGCGGCCCCGCCTTGGCGGCCGCCCGCCTCGCCTCGTTGGCCTTGGCGCGGGTCCGGTCCTCCGCCTTGCGGGCTCGGATGGCCGCGATGCGCTCGGCGAGCGGTACCTCCAGTTGAGGCGTGGCCTTGGCCGAGTAGTCGAAGTCGGGTACGGTCACTCGGGGCAGCCGCTTCCCGATCGCCCGCTCGATGCTCTTGAGATCGCCCTCTTCCTCCGGCGCCACGAACGTGAAAGCGTCGCCCGTCGCCTCAGCACGCGCGGTCCGGCCGACCCGATGGATGTAATCGTCCGGCACCATCGGCACGTCGAAGTTGATCACGTGTCCCAATTCCGTGACGTCGATGCCGCGAGCCGCGATGTCCGTGGCCACCAAAACCCGGTACTTCCCGCTCTTGAACCCCGCCAACGCCTCGGTCCGCTGCGGCTGCGACCGATTGCCGTGAATCCGCTCGGCGTTGATCCCGCCCTTGACCAGGAACTTCATCAATCGGTCCGCCCGGTGCTTCGTCCGGGTAAACACCAACGCCTCGGCCGTCGCGCCCCGTTGGAGCAGCGTCAGGAGCAGCGCCGATTTGAGATCCTGGCGAACCGGATAAACGGCCTGAGTAATGCCCACCGCGGGCGCCGCTTGCCGTTGGATGTTGATACTTACCGGATCCTTGAGCAGGCCCCGGGTCAGCTCGGCGATCGGCGGCGGCATCGTGGCGCTGAAAAACAGCGTCTGGTGCCGCGGCGGAATGTGGCGGAGGATCTTCTTGATCTCCGGCAGAAAGCCCATGTCGAGCATCCGGTCCGCCTCGTCGAGCACCAGATGCTCGAGCCCGGCGAGCTTGGCGTACGGAAACCGGAAGTGATCGAGCAACCGGCCCGGTGTGGCGATGATCACGTCCACGCCGCTTCGGAAAGCGTGCTCCTGGGGGTTCATCCCCACGCCGCCGAACACCGACGCCGCGGTAATCGGGGTATGGACCGCCAAGTCGTTCAGGTGCTCGAGAATCTGGGCCGCTAGTTCTCGGGTCGGAGTTACGACGAGGGCCCGGGTGGTGCCCCGCGGCTTGTCGATCAATTTGTGGAGGATCGGAAGGAGGAAGGCGGCGGTCTTCCCGCTGCCGGTCATGGCGCAGGCCAGCACGTCCCGCCCGGCCATGGCCGGCGGAATCGCATCGAGTTGAATCGGGGTCGGACGGGCAAAGCCGAGTTCCTTCAAGCCTTTGAGCAGGCTCGGATGGAGCTCGAGTGAAATGAACGGCACGGAAGACCTTAGGTAGTGGGAAACGAACCCCCTAAGATAGTCAGGTTCCGAACCGTTTCGCGTTTCTGGCACGAGCTTTGGCGTGCTCGACCTCGCGGTTCTTGGGCGGGGCGGTGGTCACCAGCGACCCCATCAGATTCCGGACCACCGCCGTCACCTCCTGGACCGCCCGATCGAATGCGACCGCATTGGCCGCCGAGGGCTTGGTAAATCCGCTGACTTTCCGGACGAACTGGATCGCTGCCGCCCCGATCTCGGCGTCGGTCACGGGGGGCTCAAAGTGGTAGAGCTGGCGGATGTTCCGGCACATGACGGTCTCTCCTGGTGCTTGACGAGGGGCCTCGTGGTCCCGATCCTTCGCAGGTCGGAAATTACCTCCCTCACCGAGTTCTGCCATGCCCACGATCCGCCTCGCCGCCATTGCCCTGCTCGCGGCCGCCTGCCAAGCTCCCGGTACCCCCGCCGCATCGGGCGACTACGACCTCGTCATCACCAACGCCAAGATCGTTGACGGCACCGGGAACCCTTGGTACCTCGGTGACGTCGGGGTGCGGGATGCCCGGATCGTCGCCGTCGCCCCGCGGGGCGCCCTGGCCCAGGCTGGAAGCAAGGAGCGGATCGACGCGGCCGGACTGGTCGTGTCGCCTGGGTTCATCGATATCCAGGGGCACTCGTGGACTCCGGCCTTGGTCGGGGACGGCCGTCTGGTCGGCAAGATCGCCCAAGGCGTGACCTCCGAAATTCTCGGCGAGTCCACGACCCCGGGGCCGGCCAATGACAACGTCGATTCGCTGTACACCGGATCGGACGCCGATGATGTGGCCACCCGGGCCCGGATCAAGAATTTTCATGGCCCCCGCGGCTTCGGCGCCTGGCTCAACGCGATTGAGAAACACGGGGTTTCGGCCAATGTCGGCAGCTATCTCGGCTCGACCACGGTCCGGGCCTACGCCATGGGGCGGAGCGAGGGCCAGCCGAGTCCGGCGCAGCTCGATACCATGCGCGTTGTGGTCGCCAACGCGATGAAGGATGGCGCGTTCGGAATCTCGAGCGCGTTGATCTATCCGCCCGGCAGCTACGCCGGTACGGCCGAGTTGGTCGAAATGGCCAAGGCGATGGCGCCCCTGCATGGGACCTACATCACCCACATGCGATCGGAGGAGAGCAAACTCCTCGACGCGATGGACGAGGCCCTCCGGATCGGCCGCGAGGGCGGCGTGCCGGTCGTGATCTATCATTTCAAGGCGTCAGGCTCGGTCAACTGGCATCTGGCCGACCCGGCCATTGCCAAGGTCGACTCCGCTCGCTCGGCGGGGCAGGATGTGAAGGCCACGATGTATCCGTACCCGGCTTCGGGCAACAACCTCTCGTCCTGTCTTCCGGGTTGGGCCCATGCCGACGGCAAACTGATCGAGAATCTCAAGAACCCGGCCCTCCGCGACCGGATTCGCCGGGAGATGGCCGACCGGGGCCCCGAGGCGCCGGTCTATTGCCAGCACAACGCGCCGAACGCCTACCAGATTGCCGGGTTCAAGAAGCCGGAGTGGCAGAAGTTCCAGGGTCTCCGGCTCGACGCCATTGCCAAGGCCCTGGGCAAGGATTGGATGGACGCGGTGATCGAGCTCACGATTGGCGAAGACAACCGCCTCGGCAAAATCACCTTCGGGATGTCGGACCAGAATGTCGCCAAGATGCTGGCTCGGCCCTGGGTCGTGATCGGGAGCGATGCGGGGGCGTACGACCCCGATTCGACCACCGCCATCGTCCACCCCAGGTCCTACGGCACCTTTCCCCGGGTCCTCGGCAAATATGCCCGGGACGAACACCTCTTTACGCTCGAGGAGGCGGTTCGGAAGATGACGTGGTCCACCGCCCAGATTCTCGGGCTTCGCGACCGGGGTTTGATCAAGGAAGGGATGATGGCCGACTTGGTCATCTTCGATCCGGCCACCATCATTGACAAGGCCACCTTCGAGAAGCCCCACCAACTGTCGGTTGGGGTGCGCGACGTGTTCGTGAATGGCGTGGCGGTGTGGCGGAACGGCAAGCCCACCGGCGCCAAGCCCGGGCGGGCCTTGCGCGGGGCCGGCTATTCGGAGGCCAAGTGAATCCTTCGAAGCCAGGTGCCCTGCTCGTCCTGGCCCTGGCATTGGCGACCGGGGCCGCCGCCCAGCGTCCCAAGTTGTCCGCGACCACCCGGTCCTACGCCACCGTCGACACCTCGGTGGTGGCCCTGATCAACGTCCGGGTGGTCGACGGGCGAGGTGGGCCGCCCCGCGACAACCAGACCGTGCTGATTCACGACGGAATCATCGCCGCGGTCGGGCCCTCGGGCAGCGTGACCTTTCCAGCGGCCGCACTGGTCATCGACCTGGCCGGCAAGTCCGTTATTCCAGGGCTGGTCATGGTGCACGAGCATCTCTACTACCCGGTGACCGCCGGGATCTATGGCAATTTCACGGAATCGTTCGTCAAGCTCTATTTGGCCGGGGGCGTCACCGCGATGCGGACCGGCGGCAACATGAACGGCTACGCCGAACTCAATATCGCCAAGGCCATTGCCCGGGGTGACAAGCCCGGACCGTGGATCGATGCGACCGCGCCCTACCTGAACGGCCCCAACCCGTTTTCGCAGATGCACTCGTTAGGCACCGCCGCCGAAGCTCGGCGGTTCGTCGACTTCTGGGCCGACCAGGGGGCCACGTCGTTCAAAGCCTACATGCAGATCAGCCGCGAGGTGCTGAGCGCGGCCATCGATCAAGTCCACAAGCGGGGACTCAAGGTGACCGGCCATCTCTGCTCGGTCACCTACCGGGAGGCCGCCGCGTTGGGGATCGACAACCTCGAGCACGGTTTCCTGGCCGCCACCGACTTCGTCGCCGAGAAGAAGCCCGACGAGTGTCCTGGGCAAGGTGGGGGCCAGCAGACCCTCGCCGCCCTCGACCTCACCGCCGCCCCGTTCAAGGCCCTGGTGGCCGATTTGGTAAAGCGAAACGTCGCCCTGACCTCGACCCTGACCGTGTTCGAGACCTTCACGCCCGGCCGTCCAAAGCCGCCCGGCACCGATGTGTTGCTCCCGGAGTTGAAGGCCGCGTTCGACCGCCAGTACGCTAGGGTCTCGGCTCAGCCTCAGTCGATCTACACGACCCTGTTTCCGAAAGCGATGGCCATGGAACTCGCCTTCGCCCGCGCCGGCGGCCTCCTGATTGTCGGCACCGACCCGACCGGCGGCGGCGGCGTCATCCCCGGCTACGCGAACCAGCGCGCCATCGAACTCCTCGTCGAAGCAGGCTTCTCTCCCGTCGAAGCCATCCAGATCGCCACCCAAAACGGCGCCAAGTACCTCGGCCTGTCCGACCGCCTCGGCACGATCGAACCGGGCAAACAAGCCGACCTCGTCGTCATCAACGGCAACCCCGCCCAATCGATCGCCGACATCCGCCATGTCGAGTTGGTTTTCAAACAAGGCGTCGGCTATGATCCCGCCAAACTGATCGCCGCCGTCAAAGGCACCGTCGGCCTCTACTAGCATGGCCGGCCGGCTCGTTTGTGGCATGTCGTCGGCCTAGCGTAAGGCTCCGGGCGGGGATTCGACCAGCGGCTATCTTTGCGGTTCCCATGGATGCGCTCTCGAATCACCTCCTGAAGTCGCTCGCCGCCCGCTACCGGATCGAGCGGGAGATCGGCGCGGGCGGGATGGCTACCGTCTATCTGGCGCGCGATCTGAAACACGACCGGGACGTCGCGCTGAAGGTCCTGAGGCCGGAGCTTGCTGCCGTGCTTGGGGCCGAGCGGTTCATGCGGGAGATCAAGACCACGGCGAGTCTCCAGCACCCCCACATCCTGCAGCTCTTCGATTCGGGTGAGGCCGACTCGCACCTCTACTACGTGATGCCGTATATCGAGGAGACCCTCGAGATTACCAAGGTCGTCGCGAGCGCATTGGACTTCGCGCACCACCGCGACGTCATCCATCGCGACATCAAGCCGGAGAACATCCTCCTCTAGGATGGGGTGGCGTTGGTTGCCGACTTCCGAATCGCGGTCGCGTTGCGGACGGCCGGCGGGGACCGGCTGACGGAAACCGGATTGTCGATTGGCACGCCGGCCTACAGGAGTCCGGAGCAGATCGTGGGGCAGCGCGACCTCGATCCGCGGAGCGACGTCTATTCGTTGGCGTGCGTGACGTACGAGATGCTGGCGGGTGACCCGCCGTTCGCGGCCTCGAATGCGCAAGCCGTCATGGCAAAACACCTGATGGATCCGGCCCCTTCCATCACGACGACTCGGCCGAGCGTGAGCGCATCATTGGCTGCGGCCCTCAGTAAGGCATTGAGCAAAGCACCGGCCGACCGCTACCTGAGCGCGGGGACCTTCGCGCATGGGTTGACCGTCGAGCGAACGATCACCAGGAGCGTCACCGCCACGTCGATCATCGTGCTTCCCTTTGCCAACATGAGTCCCGATGCCGACAACGAATACTTCACCGATGGGCTGACGGATGAGATCATTACTGATCTCTCGGGCGTTCAGGCACTGCGGGTGATTTCGAGCAGCTCGGCGAGGACTCTCAAGGATACCACCAAGAGCTTACGCCAGATCGGGGGCGAGCTCTCGTGCCAGTATGCGTTGGAGGGTACCGTCCGGCGCGCCGGCAACAGCCTCCGCATTACCACGAAGCTGGTCGAGATCGGGACCGACACCCAAGCGTGGGCCGACAAGTACCGGGGCACCCTTGACGATGTCTTCGAGATCCAAGAGACGGTATCTCGGGCGATCGTCGCCGCGCTGCAACTGAAGTTGAGTCCCGGGGAGGAGGCCGTCCTCGCTGCTCGACCGATCGACGACGTGCGGGCGCGAGAGTGCTATCTGCGGGCAAAAAACGCGCTCTGGAGCTTCACGCCGGAAGGGCTGGAGGAGGCGATTCGGCTCCTCCGCCAGGGATTGGACCTCGTGGGCAGCAACGTCACGCTGCGACGGGGCCTCTGTGAAGCATACTTCCAGTACGTGAACACC
>JAYTTT010000220.1:0-1970 GCA_043744895.1 Gemmatimonadota bacterium
GCTCGACGAACCAACCGACCATCTCGACGCGGAGTCGGTGGCTTGGCTGGAACGGCATTTGGCCGAGTTCCCTGGCACTGTGGTTGCGATTACCCACGACCGATACTTCCTGGATAACGTCGCCGGGTGGATCCTCGAACTCGACCGGGGTGAGGGCATCCCTTGGCAAGGCAATTACTCGAGCTGGCTTAGCCAGAAGCAAAAGCGGCTCGAACACGAGGAGCGGTCGGCGTCCGCTCGGCGGCGGACCCTCGAGCGGGAACTCGAATGGATCAGCTTGTCGCCCAAGGCTCGGCAGTCGAAGGGTAAGGCCCGACTCAACGCCTACGAGGCCCTGCTGGCCGAGGGGGACAAGGAGCAGGAGGGCACGGCGGAAATCTCGATCCCGGTTCCTCCCCGGCTCGGCGATGAGGTCGTGGTGGCCAAGAACGTCAAGAAGGGATTTGGCGACACCTTGTTGTTCGACAATCTCAACTTCGCGTTACCCAAGGGCGGCATTGTCGGGGTGATCGGGCCGAATGGCGCCGGCAAGACCACGCTGTTCCGGATGATCACGGGCCAGGAACAACCCGATGGCGGCGAACTGGTCGTCGGGTCGACCGTGAAGGTTGCCTACGTCGATCAGTCCCGAGACTCACTCGATCCGAACAGGTCGGTGTACGATGAGATTTCCGGAGGCCAGGACCAGCTCGACTTCGGCCGGCGACAGGTGAACGCGCGAGCATATTGTGCCGGCTTCAACTTCAAGGGCGCCGATCAGCAGAAAAAGGTCGGACTGCTCTCGGGCGGCGAACGGAACCGGGTTCACCTGGCCAAGGTCATTAAGAGCGGGGGAAATCTGTTACTCCTCGACGAGCCGACCAACGACCTGGATGTCGACACGCTCCGGGCGTTGGAGGATGCGCTGCTTCGGTTCGCGGGATGCGCGGTGGTGATCAGCCACGACCGGTGGTTTCTCGACCGAGTCGCGACGCATATCCTGGCGTTCGAAGGCGAGAGCGAAGCGTATTGGTACGAGGGGAACTACCAAGACTACGCGGCGGATTATAAGAAGCGGAAGGGTGTGGCGGTGGATCAGCCGCACCGGATTCGGTATCGGAAGCTTGTGCACTAGCTCGGCGCTCGGCACTCGGCACTCGGCACTCGGCGAAGGAAAATGCTGCTGTTACGACACAAGGTTTCGGTTTTGCCGCCCCGGCTCGAGGGGCTCTCGGCCATAGCGACCAACCTCTCGTGGAGTTGGAATCGGGAGGCGCGGGAGTTGCTTCGGATGATTGATCCGCCGTTGTGGCGGGAGACGCGGAACAACCCGATCGCGATGTTGCGGGAGGTGTCGCTGACGCGGCTTGAGCGGTTGGCTAAGGATCCCGATTTTCTGAGCCGGTATGACCGGGTCATGGGGTGGGTTTCGAGCGATCAGCAACCAGACCGGACCTGGTTTGCCCGGCGCCACCCCAATCTGATGACCCGGCCGGTGGCGTACTTCTGTGCTGAGTTCGGGCTTCACAGCTCGGTGCCGATCTATAGTGGCGGGCTTGGCATCCTGGCGGGAGACCACTGCAAGACGGCGTCGGACTTGGGGCTGCCGTTCGTGGGCATCGGGTTGTCCTACATGAAGGGGTACTTCGATCAGCGGCTCCGGGCCGACGGCTGGCAGGAAGACAGCGACGAGACCGTCGACCCGGGCTTGACGCCGTTGTTGCCGCTCCGCGGCTCGAAAGGCGAGCCCTACCTGGCGGTGGTCGAGACCTTCGGGCGGCCGGTGCACGTCCAGGTCTGGACCATGAAGGTCGGCCGAATTCCGCTCTACTTGCTGGACACGAACCTGGATGAGAACCACCCGGACGACCGGACCCTCCTCAACAAACTCTACGCGGGCGGCCCCGACCTCCGGCTTCGTCAGGAATGGCTGTTAGGCGTCGGCGGGGTCCGGGTGCTCCGGGCCCTTGGAGTTGACCCGGGGGTCTGGC
>JAYTTT010000221.1:0-7547 GCA_043744895.1 Gemmatimonadota bacterium
ACCAGCTGGCTTTCGTCGGCCGTCGTGAAGATGGCCTTGGTTCCGGGAAATTCCCGATACGCGATGCCGAGGACCCGGAAACCGTCTCGATTGAGGTGCTCGACCTCCTCGAACAGATCGGCCCGAATCGTGTCCAACAAGCTGAAGATCTCGTCGCCCACCTGATACTGGGTGCAACAACTGTAGATTTCTTCCACCGCTCCCTTGCAAACCAGGACGTGATCGCCCTCGTAGTCGACCACCACGGACATGCGCCGCCGCTCGAAATCGAACGGTAACTCGTCGACGAGGCGGCAGCTCTGTTCCACGTCCAAGTCCGCGTGCTCGATCACCGCCCGGTCAATCAGGTTGCGGAGGCCGGTCTGGTAGTAGCTGTTGAGGTAGGCGTAGTTGAGGACGTCCTGGCTGGGGAGGCCCGTGATCCCGACGTGACGCTCTAGAACGACCGCATCCTGGGTGAGGGTGCCGGTCTTGTCGGTGCACAGGATGTCGATGGCACCGAGGTTCTGGATCGACGGGAGCCGTTTGACGATGACCTTCTTCCCGGCCATGGCCAGGGCGCCTTTGGCCAGGTTGACCGTAACGATCATCGGCAGCATTTCGGGAGTGAGGCCGACGGCGATCGAAAGGCCGAAGAGGAGTGCCTCGATCCAGTTCCCCTTGGTCATCCCGACGATCAGAAACACCGCGAATACCATGACCACCATGAACCGGATCATCAGCCAGGTAAACGAGCGCACCCCTCGGTCGAAGCTGGTCTCTTCACGGCGAGCAGTCAGGCGTTCCGAGATGGCGCCGAAGAGGGTTCGGGTTCCCGTGTTGACCACGACCCCTCGCGCCGTCCCGCTAGTGACGTTGCTCCCGAGAAAACAGGCGTTGGGCAGGTCGCCGGCGACCTGACCCAGGGCAGAGCCCGCGTCAACGGTCTTCTCGATCGCCATCGACTCCCCGGAAAGAGCGGATTGGCTGACGAAGAAGTCCTTGACCGCAAGCAGTCGGAGATCGGCGGGAATGATGGACCCGGCGTGCAGGACCACGACGTCTCCGGGAACGACGTCGGAGATTTTGATCTCGTGCTCCTGGCCTTGTCGCAGCACAAGGGTCCGAGACTGGACTCGCTTCCCGAGAGAGTCGACCGCTTTCCCCGACCGCCGGTCCAGCACATACGAGAGGCCCACGCTCAGCACGACCATCGCCGCGACGATCGCGGTGGACTTGAGCTCGCCGATGACACCCGAGACCACCGCGATGATGAACAGTTGAACGACGAGCGGGCTCTTGCAGCGGTGAAAGATGTCAGCCCAGAAGCCGAGTTGCTGGTTGCGCGATAGCTCGTTCGGTCCATACTCGGCGCGGCGGGTGTCGGATTCCTCGGCGCTCAGTCCCTTGGGCGAGGTCCCGAGCCGCTCAAGCACTTCCGCAGCCGGGAGGCCGCAGAGCTCGATGAGCCTCCGCTCGGCTTCGGCGTGGGTTCCGGGGAGCTTGGATGGTCGCGCGGAACCGGCAGTTGCCGAGGCACGGTTGCCCAAAGTGGGGTTGATCATGAACGATGCTCCGCGCGCTGCTGACGGGGTCTGCCTCGACGGGTCGAAGCGTCAGGACCGAATGTTCAAACGAAGGCCGAACACGGTCGCCGGGCCGCGATCGCGGTTGTACCCCGGATTCCAGATTTGCTGAAGGTCGGGGCTGAGCTCGACGTAGGCACCGACCTGGATCCTATAGTACACCTCGAGGATTTGTTCGGGGCGGTAGGTGAGGTGCCCGTCACCCAGCAGGAACCCGCTGCCGCCGGCCTCGAGATATTGGCGGTGAAGCGCCGAAATCCCATGACGGACGGTCCCAATTCCGAGGCGATCCAGGGGGCGCCCCCAGCGAGCCCCGCTGACTTGGAGACCGACACTGGCATGGTGGTCGACCTCGGTAAACGCAAAACTCTCGGTCTTGCCGTCGCTCCAGCCCAACCGAACGAAGGCGCCGGTTTCGCCGGCGTCCGCCAGGGGTTGCTCCAGGTTGATGCCGACGCCGTATTTCGCCCGCCCCGGCCGATCATCGGCCACGATGTCGGGAACGGCGTTGGCAACCTTGGCGACTCGGATCGCCTCCTGGTAGTCTCCCATCCGGGCGTGATTCACATAGCCGAGTAGACGGACGACCGTCCCACCCTTACCCGGCGCGAGGGTAAGTTCGGCCTCGTCACCCCGGGCCCGGTGAATGGCGTCGTCAAAGACGTTGCCGTTGGCGAAGGTTGGCATCTGGAAGCTGGCGATGCGGAATGCCCAATGTGGCTCGATCCAGGCTACTGCCACCCCGTTCGAATACCCCCGCGTATCGGCGGCGAAGTCCCAGGCCGTGTTCTGCCAGAGGCCCCAATTTTGGAACTGGAGCCGGGTGCTCGTGGCATACCGATTCACGTCCATGAGGTCGTTGAGGGCAAGCCGCCCGGCCGTGACTTCAATACGATGGGCCGGGGCGACCATCGGGATCTGATCGATCCCTCGCTGTAGGGTATCCGTTGCAGTATGGCTCAGTGCCACCGCATAGCGAACGAACGCGCGGGCGACGTACGGGCCTTGGCCCAGGTTGACCGATCCCTGGCGGAGCACATCGCCGTTGGGGACTCCCGCTACGCCGGTGACGTGGCTGACCCCGCCGCCCCGAATCATCTCGACGTCGAGATAGACCTGCGCGCCGCCAACGATCCGGCCGCCAAGGTAGACACCGTAAGCGTGGCTTACCTTGGTGTCGCCGGCGGAGGTGAGGCTGTTCGGGCCGGAATAGGGGTCCTTTTGAAATGGCGCTAGATGCTGGCCGATCACATTCACCTGGGTACCGAGCACCCACGCTTGCCAGGACGCCGACTTTCGCGGCGGTTTCGCTAATCCGCTGTCAGACTGAGCCCCGAGTCGGTCGACATACCCGGCGGACAGAACGAGCCATAGGCAGCCACGGACCAATGCGTCTCGGGCCCCGGTAATCGCGAAAGAACGCTTGGCGCGTCGACCGGCGACCCGTCGGCAACGATCCGCCATGGCTTCGTATTCTCCTCGCCCCCTCGGCGTTGCCAGGAGGTCGATTGAAGATCTACCGCAGGTAGCTCCGAACCTGGCGGCGAGACGTGCACCCTCGGAGAAGGTGCGAACGTAGGAAACGCACAGCATGGGAGGATTCAGGTAGCGATTTACTGACAGTTTTCGTCCTGTATCTATATTCCCCCGACAGCAGCACGTGCGTGTTAGGCTCCCCACTAGGGCCCCGCCGTTTGGGTGGCCGGCCCCTCTGTTAACGCCCGAAGGATCAAAGCGCTTCGAGACTCCGGGTGGTGTTCCTACGGTCGATCGACGCGCAGCGTCGGGGTCGTCCCACTCACGACCACAAGGGTGTACGTCTCATCCTTCAGGGCCGTGAATGTCGTGGTCGGCGACCCGCTCTCGTTCTGAATCCCGGCCGTGACAGTATAGTGACCGGTCTCGATGTCGGAGTACGCGCTAGTACTGCCACCGGACACGTCGTTAATGTTGGTGGTGTTTCCAGTCGCGTCCTTAAACTGCACGTTCGCTTTGGTCGCTCGGTCGTTGCGGACCCGAACCGTCGGACGCGAGTTGCTCGAACAGCTCATCATTCCAACGAGCAGGAGGACGCCAGCCCCCAAGATGTGGCGGTGACGCATGGTGTCCGACTCCTTGAGGCGAGAGAGGGAAATCTAGCACCCTGTTGTCGGAGGGTGAAGGTACTGGGTTGGAAGTCAGGCTTCCGCCGAGAGGATGCGCGAGGGCTTCACCATGGCAACGCCCTTGCGAGGTCCGAAGCCAGGTGCCTGCGCGACTACTCGAGTGGGAGCGCCTAATCTAACGGATTGGTGCCTCGCGGGCGGATCAATCGGCCAAATTCAACTTCTTCAAGAGGGCTTGAAACCGCGGCTCCGATCGGAGCGGGTCGAAGATGGCATCGAGTCCGATCCAGGGCAGCATCTGGGAATCACCGGCCAGCGCCCGCTCGAGGTCGTCGAGGGCCCGCTGGCGGTCCCCCAGACCCAGATATATCAGCGCCGTGCTGAACGGCGCAACGCGGCCACCCGGCGAGATCTTCCTGAGCGCGTCGAGTTCCGCCATCGCCCGGGCCCGATCGCCGGCCGCGCCATAGGCGAGGCCGAGATACCCGGTGACGAACGGTGGTGCCCCCATCGGCTTGGCCTTCTCGAGAAGGGAAATGGCCTCGCGATAGCTCCCCTCCGCCAGCGCCACCCAACCCTCTATCATCACCGGGAAGAAATAGGTCGGGTCGAGTTCCCCCGCCTTCCTCGCCAAAGTCCTGGCCGTCGCGAAGTCCTTCTGGAACATGGGCGCCAGGGCGGCGTCGATCAGCACCTGTGGGGACAAGGGGTCGAGTTCCGCCGCCCGCCGGCTTTCGGCGATGGACTCCTCGAACCGTCCCGTGAACGCCAGCCCCAGCGAAAACTGGTCGTGGGCGAAGGCATAGTTCGGGTTGAGGACGATCGCCCGCCGGAAGGCCTTTTCGGAGCCTTCCCAGTCGTATTCGTAGAACAGCTTGAACACCGCCAGCGATGTGTGAGCCTCCGCAGACATGCTGTCCAGCGCGACCGCCTGCTCGGCGGCCGCTCGCGCCTTGGGCTTTGCCTCGGAGGCGGTCAGGAACCCCTCGTTGTAGCCGGCCCAGAGGTAGGCGTCGGACAGTCCCGAGTAGGCCGGAGCGAAGGTTGGGCTGATCCGGACGGCCTCCTCGAACTGAGCGATCGCCTTCTGGAGGTTCTCGTCGCTGGGGCGGTTGAAGAAATAGCGGCCCTTGAGATAGGCGTCGTGAGCTTCGGGATCGACGGGCCGGGTGGTGGCGAGGCGGGATTGTTCGCTCGCGGTCAGCCGGACGTTGATCTCGCCCGCGATGGCTGCCGCGAGGTCGGCTTGGAGGGCCAGCACGTCGCTCGACTTTCGCTCAAAGCTCTTGGCCCAGAGGTGCTTGTCTGCCCGGGCGTCGATCAACTGGGCTGTGATCCTCACCCGGTCACCCGCCCGGGATACCGAGCCCTCCACCACCGCATCGACGTTCAACGCCTTGGCGATTTCGGGAGTCGGCGGACGGCTCTTGCCCCGGAACTGCATGGCGGACCCGCGCGAGGTGACCCGGAGTTGGCTGATGGTCGCGAGCGCCGCCGTCAACTCGTCAGTCATCCCCTCGGCGAAATAGTCCTGGCCGGGGTCGCCGGAATAGTTGTCGAGGGGAAGCACCGCGATCGACCGGATCGCGGCAGTACCGCTCTCTCCTGACCCCGGCCGAGGTCGCTGGAGGACCCCGGACCGCAGGATGGCCGCGGTCCCGACGATGGTGAGGACGATCAAAGCAATGACACCCACCCACCGTCGCCGAGCAGTGGATCGCCCGGCCTTCGCCCCCACCGTTGGCGCCGGCGCGGCGGGCATCGTCAGCGCGTCGGCAAACTGGCGCGCCGTCGTGAATCGGTCCGTGGGCGCCTTGGCCAATGCTCGCATCACCGCCGCGTCGAGGGTCGGTGACACGACGTCGCGGAGGACCCGCAAGGACGTCGGCCGCTCCGTCATCAGTTTTGCGATCGTCGCTCGGGCGGTGGGGCCGCTGAATGGCGGCTCGCCCGCCAGCATCTCGTAGGTCACGGCGCCGAGGGCGTAAATGTCGCTCCGAGCGTCGAGCTCACGCTCCCCGGAGGCCTGTTCGGGACTCATGTACTGGGCGGTCCCGACCGAGAGCCCGGTTTCGGTCAGCCTGCTGCCGCCGGCCTCGGTGACCGCCAGCGCTATCCCGAAGTCAGCGAGGAGGGCCACCCCATCCTGGAGGAGGATGTTCTCCGGCTTGATGTCGCGATGAATGACGCGTTGTCGGTGGGCGAAATCGAGCGCCCCGGCCACCTGCCGGATGATCCCGATGGCGTCGTCGACCGGCAGTAGCTTCTCCCGGTCGAGTCGGTCCCGGAGCGACTCGCCGCGGACGAGCGGCATCACATAAAACAGGGCCCCTCCGGCGGTTCCCGAATCGTAGAGCGGGAGAATGTGCGGGTGCTGGAGATTCGCGGTGACCTGAATTTCCTTGAGGAAACGTTCAGGGCCGAGGGCAGCCGCCAGGTCCGGCTTGAGGACCTTCACCGCCACATCGCGGTGGTGCCTGAGGTCGCGGGCGAGGTAGACCGTGGCCATGCCGCCCGCGCCGATTTGCCGTTCGAGGCGGTAGCGGCCCGCCAGCGCCGAGTTCAGCTTTTCGAACGGGTCGGGGAGACCTGCCACGCAGAACCTGGGGGCTTGGACTCCGTAGGATACAGCGCCGGGCCATGAACGGCCAGGCGGGCAACGTGGCCGTTGCCGCAAGCAGCAGGACGACTGGCAGGAGTCGAACGATCGACGGCCTTCTCATACCTCGGGACTCGGCCTGCGGGCTAGGGCGCGCTGGTGCAGCCGAGCAAGCGCGCGACCATTGCGCCCGGCAGAGTTTCGCGGAAGCGGTTCCGCGCCACGACCAGCAACGCGTTGAGCACCGGTCCAAAACGCGGATACTGGCAGCGGCGGATGTGATTCCGACCACGGAGGGCGGGTGCTGGACTCGACCTGCGACGGAGGCGGGCTCGTCCGCCCAACGCCTGGCCTACCGCACCCCCGAGGAATGCTATGCCCCCTAACCGGTACGGTTGCACTACAAACTTGATATCAGGACTCCAAGTCCAAGAAGGATTCCGCTGACCGCGAGAAGGCCGTGGCTGACGGCGGACCAAGAGCGCCACTGTGGGAACGCCGCCGCTAGGACGAGGTTGGCGAGGAGGAGCGCGACCCAGAAGTATGAAAGACGGCGAAACACCGACCGTTTCCGGGGGTCCGGTGGGGCGCCTGCTTCGTGGAAGGATTTCACGCCCTCGTGGTCTTCGGCCATGGATTCCTACGAATGCTCGCTGAATGCGGGCGCCGGTCGACGACGGCTAACGACCTAGCCTTAACTGGCGGGCGCGGCACCGAAACTGAGCGGCTGCGCCATCCTCCGATGAACATTGGGGCGCGGCCGCGACCCAGCAAACCGAGTGCCTGCTGGCGCCCGTCCAGTTCAAGGCTGGGTTAGCCGGCCCTCGACGAGCAACGCGGGCGCTCGAGCCAGGTGCCCTACCGGCGGTCGCCATGAATATCTGTTGCCGCTACGGTGCTCGAGACTGTAACTGTAGCTATCGGTCGTGAATCGCCACGACCTTGGCCAGCACGCCAACCTGGCAAAAGGACCCCAGGTCGCCCGTGAACCGAAGGGTCACGACGACTTGGCGCCCGTCGGTGCGGAAGGCGGGAGGGAGCCCGACCGGGTCGTAACGTGTCCGGTTTGCGGCATCCAGCCTCCAGCACCCGCCCTCAACGTCGACGAACCGCACTGTGGCACGCGTCGTGATTTCGTCTGGGGAGGTGGGGATCGACGAACAGCCGTCGCTGCTTAGCAGAACGAGACCAAGTGCTACGGTGATAAGTCGGGACACGGTGGCCTCCTAACGCACGGGCTACGGAGCCTCAGCTCCTGTACCGTAATCAAGGCGCCCG
>JAYTTT010000222.1:0-7534 GCA_043744895.1 Gemmatimonadota bacterium
GCCCGAGACGATCGATCTCATGCACCAGCCAGTGGAGCCGGCCTCCTACGGCCTCGGCTTCCGAATCGCGCCGGACGATATGGGGTACCTCCGGTTCGGGCACACCGGCGGAATGCCGGGCGTGGCCACGGGCATGAACCTGTTTCCAACCGAGAATCTCGCCATCGTCGTGCTCGCCAACAGCGGGATTCGGCCCGACTTCATTGCCCAGGACATCGCCGCCGTCCTGTTACCCCGATACGCCGACTCCCTGAAAGTCCGCCGAGGCCGGGCGGCCCCGGCGCCGAGAACCTTCACGGCCACCCCGGAGTTGATTGGGCAATGGTCGGGAACGATGCGAACGTGGGCCTCGACCATCCCGATCCGGCTCCTGGTCAAGCCCGACGGCGACATCCACGTCTGGCTCGCCGACCAGCCTCGCGCCATCCTGAATAACGCCAATCTCGTGGACGGCCGACTGTCGGGACAGTTCGCCGGCCAGATCCCGACCGATGACGCCAAGCGCTGGAATCATTCCATTCGGCTTGCCCTGCTGCTCGGGGACGGCACCCTGAAGGGGCAGGCGAACGCGATGTCGCTGACCGATCCGATCATGTACTCCCTGGCGTCGTATGTTGATTTGAAGAAGCAGCCCTGAAGGCCGAGGGCCTTACTCGACGACGACGGTTCCGGTCATGAAGGGGTGAGGGACGCAGTGGTAGGCGTAGCGGCCCGGTTGGTCGAACTTGCGGGAGAACAGGTCGGTCGGCGTGAGGCTCCCTGACCCCCACTGCCCTTGGTCGGCGGTGGACGTATGGGACTCCGTTCCGGCCGCTTCGCAGTTGACCCAGGTCACGGTGCCCCCGGCCCGGATCCGGATTTCCGTCGGAGCGAACGCCAGGTTCTTAATCGCGACAATGGTGGTTCCCGGAACGGCGCTCGACGGGGAGAAGCGACACTCGCCGGCGAGGTTGGTGTTCTCGACGGGGCCTTTGTCGGAAAAACATGCCCCGACGGCGGCGACCACGGGGATCGCGATGAAGCAGAGGCACTTGAGCGTCGCGTGCATCGTCACGGCTCCGGCTTCACAACGACAGTGATTTTCATGAACGGGTGGGGGGTGCAGGTCAGGTGGTAGGTGCCGGGCCGTACGAACGTCCAGCGCCAGACTGCCCCGCTCTTGATCAGGCCGGAGTCGAGCGCCTTGTCATTGGTGGTGACCGAGTGGTCGAGCGGGTCGTCGTTCTTCCAAGCCACAGTGGTCCCCGCGAAGATTTCGAGCCTCCGGGGCAGATAGGCGAGGTTTTTCATTGCGGCCCGGACTGTTCGCTGGGCCGGTCGTGCAGCGGCTACCGGCGGCGGCGAATTCCGGGTGACCATTGGCGGCGGCGGCTCGCCCGCCGGGGTCGGTGGCCGAGTCGAGTCGGCACGCGGGAGCGGAGCGGGTTGGGACGGCGCGGGAGCTACCGACGGCGCTGAGTCGGGCCGAGTGGCCGGTGGCGACACCGACTGCCGCTCGGCGCGCTTCGATCCGAAATACCGGGCTAGGGTGATCGGGATCGTGAATTCAAACCCGTAGCGGGTCTTTCCACCGCCCCGCGACATGCCCTGCAGCGTCGCAATATTGGCGTTGGTGGCGTGAAACGACAGGGTGTGGGGGGCGTTGGGGATGGCGAGATTGATTCCGGCGCTCCACGCCATCTTTTCCTGACGGCCGGCCGGTCGGTCGAGCACCGTCGCGATGTCGGCGGCCCAGGCGAGAAACGGCGACAGCCGGATCGTGACGCCGCCCGCGGCGGCAACCTCGCGACCGGCCGAAAACGGATTCTTGAGGCTGCGACCCGCCGCCAACAGCCGGACCGGCCCGAGGAGTTTGGCGACAACCAGCTCGCCGTCGAGCCCTTCGGCGCTCAGGTTGTAGCCGAGCTGCGCACTGACGTCGAGCGGCGCCCCTTCCAGCTCCGAGAGCACCACCTTGCGGGTAAAGAACTCCCACTCATTGGGGTAGCGAACCGAGAGCGTTGAATTCGTCGCGTAGCTGAAGCCAGCCATGGACCTGGCGGGGAGGCCAATCGCGACCACGAAGGTCGGTGAGTTACTGACCTTCCGCTCCGGCGCACCGGTCCGCTGGAAGCGATGCACGAAGTTGAACTGCAGCGTTCCAGTGCTGGTCACCCAACCCCCGGAGAAGTTGGGCGACCGGTCGAGCGCGGACTGGGCTCGGACCGAGCCCGGCAGCACGATGCCGCACCAGAGAAGCCACGGAACTGTTTGGGTCACGGGCTGACCTGGTTACAGGATCACTTCGGCACCAACTGCCCGCGAATCTCCCCACCCGGGTTGGCCACGGTGTGGACGTTGATGTAGGCGTCTCCGTTTCGGATCAGTGCTGCCACGGAGGACAACGTCACGGGGGAGCTGGCGAGATCGGCGGCCGTGAGGGTTCCCGAGTTGAACGTTCCGGTGAAGGTGCCCGAAGGCGGCGTGGCGGGCGTCAAACCCACGATGATGCCCCCCGCGACCGAAGCTTTTCCGACGTGGATATGGGCCGCGGTCCCGCTGACTAGGCCAGTCACGGCGATGCTGAAGGTCAGGGTGGTTTCGCCGATGGTGACGGTGGCGGTACCGGTGGTGGCGCTGGTGTTCGGGTTCGGGCGTTCGTTGGCCCCATTCAAGGTGGCAGTGAATTCGGTCACCAATACCGGTTCGGTGGGACTGCTTGAACAGCTTTGGCCTAGGCCAAGGGCGAGGAGCAAGGCAACGGCGACGAGAGCACGGCGGTCTGACATAGCAGGCTCCTGGTGTTCACGGACCGCACGGCCGTCATGTAACGACCATGGGTTGGCCGATCGATCGGCCGGTCAATGGCTGGCGGGGGGAAACAGGTCGACCAGGAGCAAGGTCGGTGCCATGAGCAAGTCGTTTAATCACAACGACTGCTCCGAGTCTGTGTCTGATCGACACGAGTCACGATGACAAAGCGACGCAGCGATGGCCAGTTCGATCAGGGGCTCGCTAGTCTAACGGCGGGGAAAGTACTCGCGGTAACGGTCGGCGAAGTCGGCCACCAATTCGAGCGCGGCGGAACGGACCGACTGATCGAGCTCCGAGCGTTCGACGATGTTGGACAGCATCCGCCCCGCCCAGACCGTGGTCCAGGTCGGCGCGTTACCAAGCCGGTCCCGATAGCCCAGTTCGAGCCGGACGGTGTAGCCGACCCCGAACCGGGCCCGGCCCGCCCCGGTGGTCAGCCGGACGTCGAGCCGGAGGGTACAGCAGTCATCGGCGCGCGGGTCGCCGCGCTCGTAGAGAATGTCGGCCCGGGTCAGCTCCTGGCGCACGATGTCCTCGAGCAACCGGGCCAGCCGGCCGTTGTCACCCGGGCCCATGACGTCGGCGCGGACGGTGATCGACTGGATTTCCTCGATCGCTTCGTTCGAGAAGGTGACTTGACCGGAGGCCACCTGTGGGGCCGCCAAGAGCACCGCCACAACCATCAGCAGAGTCCGCATACCCGGGAGTATCGGCAGGCCGAGCCCGCGACCTAAGTTCATTGGGGAACCCGGGTGAAGTGCGCCGGGACCCAGAGATAGAGGTCGGCCTCGGCCGCCCGCCGGGTCACGTCGATCGTGAAATTCAGGTAGTTCGTTTCGCGGGCCGGGTTGTCCCACACGGCCCGGAACGCATCGAATTGGACATGGACGAGCCGCCCCACGAAGGCCGGTCCGAAACGGGCCCGGAGGGTTCCGTTCTCGAGCGTGACGACGAGATCCCCGTAGGTGGCATCCCGGTAGGTTCCGGCGTATTGGGCCAAGGGCAACGACGGATTGGTGCCTGCCACCATCATCCGTTTCCGCTGCTCCTCGTCCGCCTTACCAGCCGCCTCGGCCGTGACGACGAGCTGCCGGTATTCGGCACTCCAATCCCGAACCGGCGCGCCGAGGTAGGCATCGAAGACCCGCATCATCAGCGCCGCGGGAAGCTGGTTGCCGTTCAGGTTGCTGAGGACCACGATGCCGACGTCGGCCTCGGGAAGGAGACCGACCATGGCGCTCATCCCATCGATGCCCCCACCATGCTGCAACAGCTGCCGGCCCCGGTAGTCGCTCATCAGCCAGCCTAGCCCGTAGGCCATGAAGTGGCCCTCGGGGCTCATCATCGCCCAGGAGCCCTCCCGTCTGATCAAGGTCTCCGGCGTTCGCATTGCCGCGATGAAGGCCTGGCTCACCAACTGGCGGCCCTTGACGGAGCCGCTCGCCAGCTGGAATTGGAGCCACCGGGCCATCTCCCGGACGTTCGAGTTGATCCCGCCGGCAGCAGCGGTGTTGTCCATGTTCCGCCAGGGCACCGGCCGAGGGTCGCCGTCGGTGGGGTCGTGCGGTGTCGCGACGTTGCCGGCGACGGGAAACGACCGAATGCTGGTGACGGTTGCCTTCATCCCGAGCGGATCGAGGATCCTGGTTCGAACCAAGTCGTCCCAGGATTGCCCCGCCACGGTAGCCGCCACTTGGCCCGCCGCGATAAACATCACGTTGCTATAGTCGAACCGAGACCGAAAGGACCACGCCGGAACCATGGTGCCGGCCCGCCGCACGATCTCGTCCCGGTCGAACTCACCGGTGGCCCAGAGGAAGTCCCCGCCGGCAAGCCCGGTTCGATGACTGAGCAGGTCCCGCAGGGTCGCGTCACGAGTCGCGACCGGATCGACCAGCCGGAAATCCGGCCGATAGCGGATGACGGGTTCGTCGAGGCTGAGCTTGCCCTGCTCGGCCAGCATCCCGATGGCGGTCGTCGTGAAGGTCTTGGTCGCTGAACCGATGGCGAAGAGCGTTTCGTCGGTCACCGGCTCCGGCGATCCCACTCGCCGAACCCCGTACCCCCGGGCCAGGATCACCTTGCCCTGGTGAACCACCGCAATGGCGAGCCCCGGAATCTTCCACGTCTTCATGGAGGACTCGACGTACTGATCGAGACCGGTCGGGGGCGCGGCTTGCGCCTTGGCGCCCACGGGGGCCACCAGGGCAAGGCTCAAGGCAATCAAGGAAGGCAAGGCGTTGAGCAAGACGGAGACCATCGTGGGCATCGTCGTTGGTCCTCGAACGGAGTTGCCCTTATTTTACACCCATGGACGTGATTCAGGCCTCTATTCCGCTGTTCTTTCTTCTGATCGGCCTTGAGTTGTTGGTCGCCCGGAGCACCGGACGCCACCTCTATCGTCTCAACGATTCGATCAGCGACCTTTCCCTCGGCACCGTGAGCCAGCTGATCGGGATCTTCCTCGCGGTCGGGACCATCTTCGTCTACGGGGCGGTGGCGAGCCACTGGTCGATCCAAACGGTCTTCGGGGCACCCGGCTGGATCGAGCGGACACCCTTCCCTCCTGCCGCGAACCCGCTGGGCGTCGGCCTGGATCTCCTGGCCCTCGAGGCGTGGGGCACGGTGTTCGTGCTCGACGACCTGGTCTACTACTGGCTCCACCGCCTGTCGCACGAGGTGAACATTCTCTGGGCCGGCCATGTCGTCCACCATTCCAGCGAGGAATACAACCTCACGGTGGCCCTCCGGCAATCGAGCCTTCACGGCCTGATGAGCTGGGTGTTCTACATGCCGTTGGCGTTGCTCGGCATTCCGGTGACCATGTGGGTGGTGTGTCACGGGCTCAACTTGATCTACCAGTTCTGGATCCACACCCGAGCCATCGAGCAGCTCCCCCGGTCCGTCGAGGCGGTGATGAACACTCCCTCGCACCATCGGGTCCATCACGGCGTCAACCCGCAGTACCAAGACCGCAACTACGCCGGGGTGTTCATCATCTGGGATCGGTTGTTCGGAACGTTCGAACCGGAGGTCGAACTACCGGTCTACGGGATCACCAAACCGCTGGCAAGCTGGAACCCGGTCTGGGCCAACCTCCATGTTTTCGTTGCGATCGCCCGAAAGGTGCGGCGGGCGGCCAGCTGGCGGGACCGGCTCCGGATCGTCTTCGGGCGGCCGGGATCAGAGCGGCTCCGGCCCCTCACGCCGGCGAGCTATCACAAATTTGACCCTCCCGTGGCCCGCCCGCTCCGGGTGTACGCCGCGGCGCAGTTCGTCGTGGCCATGCTCGCGTCGCTGGCGCTCCTCTCAACGGCGCGTTCCCTGCCGGTGGCCCAGGTGCTGGCGGGTGTGTTCTACCTGATCCTGGCGCTGAGCAATGTCGCGGCCGTGCTTGAGTCCCGAAGTTGGGCGGCGATCAGTGAGACCGTTCGGCTGGTGGTCCTTGCCGCGGCGGCCGGGCTGCTCCTGGCCCAAGGTCGCGGCCCCGCCATTGTCATGATTGGCAGCGGCGTCTTTGCCCTGGTGTCGGCGGCGTGGATCGTCCACCTTCGCCCGGCGTTCGCGAGGTAGGCCTCAGAGGATCCCGTCGAAGTACAGGTCGAATCGCCAGCCCTTCGGGCCCCGGAGCCCGCGCGACAAGTCGAATCGCACCAGCCCATCGAGGACGCTGATGCCCATGCCTGCCCCGACCAACGGCTTCCCGCGGCCAAAATCGGCCCGGGGACCGGCCCAGCCAATGTCGCTGAACCCCGTGAGGCGAAAGGCCGGGAAGCTGTTGCCCACCTCGGCCCGGGCCGTCCAGTAGGCCGACCCCGAGGCAACCCCGCCGGCGTAACCCCGGAGACTCGTGGGACCGCCGAGATAATACCGGCTCTGCACCGGCACGGTGCCAGTACTGGTTCCGGCCGATGCCCCGAACGCCACGGCCACCGGCCCACCGGGCGCGATGTAGGCCCGAAGTCCGACCGACCCCTTCCCGAAGTCGAAGTCGCCGGTCGCACCCTCGACCGCCAGATCGCCACCCAGCGTGACTGAGCGCGACACCGGCCGGTCGAGCCGGAGATTGAGCCGGGCCCCGAACTGATCCGCCCGGTCGGCCGTGATGTTCGGCCGGAAGACGGCGTCGCTGCCGAGCAATCGCGGAATCGAGAACCTGGTCTCGGTGCGGGCCGAGGTTTGGTGTTCGGCGTAGGCCCGGAGGCTCCACCACCCGGAATTGGGGTTCTCGACGGTCAACTCCCCGCCCGCGGCGCGGAAGTACTGGCCGTCATCACGATGGGCCAGCAGGCCGAACACCGAGTTGACCGCTCCAAAGGGCCGGGCTTCGAGATTGGCGGCCGTGAGGCGGCGATACCCGGCCACCCGGAGACGAGTCCGGTCGCCCGGCAGGGTCAGGACACCTTCCAGATTCGGCCACCCATCGGCAATCCCGATTCGGCCCCGGCCCTCGAACGAGAACCGGCCGAAGTCGGCCTTGCCGGACAGACCCAGGGAGAGTCCTTCGACCCGGTTGTACCGCGCCTTCTCGAGCAGCGAGCTGAGCCCCTGCGGCAGCTCGACCCGGCTCGACAGCGGGGCTTTCGGCAGCCCGCCGATGGCGTCGGCCAGGCCCTTGATCTCAGATTCCGAAATCATGTCACCCATTTTCAGAATCGGTTCGCCTAACGTCGGACTCGTCAGCAGGCTCGCGGTATCGGCCGGGAGGATCACCACGAGGGTCGAGTCGTTGTTCGGCCGA
>JAYTTT010000223.1:0-7534 GCA_043744895.1 Gemmatimonadota bacterium
TGCTTGAGGGCTTTACCCTCGATATTCCCGACGGCCAAACCACCGTGTTGCTCGGATACTCCGGCACCGGCAAGAGCGTGGCCCTCAAACATATCGTCGGCCTCCTCGAGCCCGATAGCGGTGAGGTTGAGGTCGACTGCAAAGTGATCGCGGACCTGTCGCGTGACGCCTTGGTGGCGATCCGGTCCTCGATCGGATACGTCTTCCAATTTGCCGCGTTGTTCGATTCGATGTCGGTCTTCGACAACATTGCCCTCGGGCTCCGCCAGCAGGGTCGCTCTCCGGTCGAGGTCGAGTCCAGGGTCGCGGCCAGCCTCGATCGGGTCGGGCTCAGTGACGCCGTCGACCGGTACCCGAGCGAGCTGTCCGGGGGGATGCGAAAACGGGTCGGGATCGCCCGGGCGATTGCGCTCGAGCCTCGCTACATTTTGTACGACGAGCCGACGACCGGCCTCGATCCGGTCACGGCGGCGGTCATCGACGAGTTGATGGTTCGGACCAAGCGCGAGCTTGGGGTAACCGGAGTCGTGGTCACCCACGATATGCGGAGCGCCTTCGCGGTCGCCGATCGAATCGCGATGTTGTATCAGGGGCGGGTCCATGCCGTCGGGACGGTCGACGAGATTCGGAAGACGGAGGACCCCTTGGTTCGTCAGTTCATCGAAGGTCGCCCATGAAGCGGCGCAACGAATTCCTGGTCGGTATCTCGGTGTTGATCGCGTTCGCGGTCGTCATCGGTGGAGCGATCTGGCTCTCCGAAACCGATCTCCGAAACCGCGATGTGATTCATGGCGTTCGCTTTCGGGAGATCGGGGGCCTCAAGGTCGGCGCGCCGGTGACCCTTCGCGGCGTCAAGGTTGGCCGGGTGAACGCGATCCGGTTAAGCCCGGACGACTGGGTCGAGGCCGACCTCAAGATCCGGCTCGATGTCGAGCTGCCGGCCAGCCCCGTGGCGATCGCGGCGTCGGGCAGCCTGTTCGGCTAATGGTTGGTGACGGTGTTGGGGCTGCCCGAGGCCCCTCAGGATCCCGAGCTCCGGGCTCGACTCAAGGAAGCGGCGGCGCCAGGAGGCCTCTGGCCGGGGGCCACCCTCCCAGACATCGGCCAACTCACGCAACAGGCCAATCGGATCGCGACCGATCTCGGTACCATGACGGGCCGGGTGTCGTCGGCGCTCGATTCAAGCGCCATTCAGGACGTGAGGCGGAGTCTTCGCGATCTCCGTGAAGCCGCCGACCGGCTGGCGGACTTTGCCCGGAAACAGACCGGTCCGTTCAGCCAGGTCACCACCAATCTGGCCGCCACGTCCGACGAAGTTGGGGCGGCGTCGAAGCGCGTGAATACGCTGCTCAGCCGGGCCGAGGATGCCACCAAGGACAACCAGATCGGCGACATCATGAACTCGGCGAGAGCCACTTCGGCCGACCTCCGGGCCGCCTCCGCCGATGCCAAAGAACTGCTGGGGGCGATCAAAGCTCACCAGAACACCCTGACCAGGATTCTCGAAACAACCGATACCCTGCTGACCAAAGTGCAGTCGGGGCGGGGCAGTCTCGGATTGTTGGCGCGGGATTCGACCCTCTATCTCGAAACGACGGCCCTGATCAAGAGCATGAAGGACCTGTTGGCCGAAATCCAGGCCAATCCGCGCCGCTTCTTCCGCTTCTCCGTCTTCTAAGGAAATCCGATCGTGCCGAAGGAGAAACGCCCACGGGGGGGTCGGCCCCGTCGTGCCAAGAAGGAAGTGAGCGCCGGCGGCATTGTGTTCCGGCGGTTTGCCGATCTGGGAACCCATCGTTTCCTCCTGATCCGCGACAGCTACGGCCATTGGGGCTTTCCCAAGGGCCACTTGGAAGAGGCCGAGTCCCCGGTCGAGGCGGCTGCCCGGGAAACCACCGAGGAAACCGGGCTGACCGAGTTGAAGCTGCACGCGACCCTCGAAACGATCGATTGGTACTTCCGGCTTCGCGGCAAGCTGATCCACAAGTTCTGCCATTTCTTCCTGTTCGAGTCGCCGGCCGGCGAACCGGTGCCCCAGGCGGACGAAGGCATCACCGAATGCACCTGGGTCCCGCTCGACGAGGCGCTCCACCAACTCGGCTACGAGAATGCTCGAGGGGTGCTCCGTCGGGCCGGGGACTTGGCCCAGCAAGTGGTGGCCGGCTCCCGAGCCGCCGTCGAGTAGCCCGTGCCGGCCGTCGTCGCGGCACTGCTTGATAGCCCGCTCGCTCTCGCCTCGCTTCGCCGATCGCTTCCCAAGGGCTCGGGGCCACTCCGCGGTTGCCGAACCGCGGCCGCCCTTGCCACCGTCGTCGAGTCGGAACTCGTCGATGCCATCGTGTTAGGCGCTCGGGCCCGCCGGACGGTCGACCTCGCCGACCTTCGGCGCCGGTTCCCCGGCGTTCCGGTGGTCCTCTACGGCGTCGTTCGGTCCGACGAGGGCCGGATCCTCCTCGATCTCGCCGCGATCGGCGTTCGGATCGTGATCGAGGGCATCGACGACCCGATGGTTGGAGATCTCGTCGCCCGGAGCGGTGCTGCCTCGGCCCGACGAGAGGCGCTCGTCGGGGTCCCCATGACGCTCCGGCTGACCGAGCCGCTCCAACGGCGGGCCTTTGACCTCTTGGCCGGCACGATCGGCAAACCACCTTCCACCACCGCGCTGGCCCGGCGGCTTCGAGTCAGCCGGGAGCACCTCTCGCGTCAATTCGGCGCCGGGGGCGCACCGAACCTCAAGCGGGTGACGAACCTGCTCCAGATTCTGGCGGTTCGCGACTTTATTTCGAACCCCGGATATGGTGCCAACGTCGCGGCCGATCGGTTCGGCTTCGTCAGTCTGAGTCACCTGCGGACGGTTGTCCGCCGGCTGGTCCGGCTTCCGGTCGAAGGGCTTCCGGGGGCGAGCCAGGCCGAATTGGTACGGCGTTTTGTGGCCCAGGGCGGTCGGAGTCGGCCTCGGTGATGCCACCGACATGGGCTCGCTTGCCTCGGGTTCTTGATTGTGATATTTTTCACAAGCTCTAGGGCAACTCCTGATCACTCAACGATCTGATACCTCATGGCGACCGATTCGACGCTCCGTCCAGGCGAGATTAAAGACATCCTTCTCAAAGAGATCGCCGCAGCCGATTTGGGCGCGGTCGATCGGGCCGAGGTGGGCACGACCCTCGAGGTCCGAGACGGGGTGGCGCGGGTCTACGGGCTCCGAGCGGCCGTGTCGGGCGAAATGCTCGAGTTCACGGCGACCGAGACCGGTGAAACCATCGCCGGTTTGGTGCTCAACTTGGAGCAGGACAACGTCGGCGCGGTCATCCTCGGCGACTACCTCAAGCTCAAAGAGGGCGACGAGGTCCGCTGCACCGGTCGGCTGCTCGAAGTCCCGTCCGGTCCGGCGATGTTGGGTCGGGTGGTCGATGCGCTCGGCCAGCCGGTTGACGGCCGGGGGCCGATCAAGGCGACCGCGCGCCGTCCGGTCGAGATGATTGCGCCGGGCATCATCGTTCGGCAACCGGTAAAAGAGCCGCTCCAGACGGGGATCAAGGCCATCGACAGCATGATTCCGATCGGTCGCGGTCAGCGGGAGTTGATCATCGGCGACCGGGGCACCGGCAAGACGGCGATCGCGGTCGACACGATCATCAACCAGAAGGGCCAAGGCGTCGTTTGCGTGTACGTGGCGATCGGCCAGAAACGGTCGACCGTGGCCACCGTGGTGGAGCGGCTTAAGGAAGCCGGCGCCATGGAGTACACCGTGGTCGTCGTCGCCTCGGCGTCCGATCCGGCGCCGCTTCAGTACATCGCGCCCTACTCGGGTTGTGCCATTGCCGAGTTCTTCATGTACGAGGAGGGCAAGCCGACGCTCTGCGTCTACGACGACCTCTCGAAGCAGGCGGCGGCGTACCGGCAGCTCTCGTTGATCCTTCGCCGCCCGCCGGGTCGGGAAGCGTATCCGGGCGACGTGTTCTATTGCCACAGCCGTCTCCTCGAGCGGGCGGCCAAGCTCTCGGAAGACCCGAACGTGGTCAAGCTCGATAGCCGGATCAAGAAGCCGGGCGGGTCGTTGACTGCGTTGCCGATCATCGAAACCCAGGCCGGCGATGTCTCGGCCTACATCCCGACCAACGTGATTTCGATTACCGACGGTCAGATCTTCTTGACCACCGACTTGTTCTACTCGAACGTCCGCCCCGCGGTCGACGCCGGTATTTCGGTCAGCCGGGTCGGCGGCAACGCCCAGATCAAGGCCATGAAGCAGGTCGCCGGTCCGCTTCGGTTGGCGCTGGCGCAGTTCCGCGAACTCGAGGCCTTCGCCCAGTTCGGTTCCGAACTCGACGCGGCGACTCAGCGACAGCTGGCCCGGGGCGTTCGGTTGGTCGAAGTCTTCAAGCAGCCCCAGTACCGGCCGCTGTCCGTCGAGAAACAAGTGGCGATCATCTATGCCGCGACCAGCGGGCACCTCGATGACGTCGAGGTCAAGCGGGTGCGGCAATGGGAGCGAGACTTTCTAAGCTTCCTTGAGGCCCAGCACGGGGCGATCTACGAGGGCATTCGGACCAAGAAGACGTTGGACGACGACCTCAAGGCGCAGCTCGAGCAGGCGATCAAGTCCTTCAAGTCGTTGTTCAAGGCTGAGTAGTCCGACATGGCGAACCAGAGCCGCCAGCTTCGGGGCCGGATCCGTTCGGTCCAGAACACCCGCCGGATTACTCGGACGCAGGAGCTGGTGGCCACGTCCAAGTTGAAGCGGGCCCAGGATCGGGTCGTGGCCGCGCGGCCGTACGCGGAGGCCCTGCGCGAGACGATTGCTGATTTGGTGACGCCGGAATTGATGGCCCGGTTTCCGCTACTCCGCCGCCCGGCCGCCCCGAGCAAGGGTGGGCCGACCCGAGCCGCGGTAGTCTTGGTGACGTCGAACCGGGGCCTCTGTGGGGCGTTCAACAGCAATCTGATCAAGGAAGCCCGGAAGAAGGCTGAGGAACTCGAAGCCGCTGGTTACACCGTGGAGTTCCATTGCATCGGGAAGAAGGGCGCCGGGTTCCTCAAGTACATCGGCAAGAAGCTGATGGCTGATCGCCAGGACGTCGGCGACAAGCCGACGGCCGATCACGCGGCGAGCATCGTCGAAACATTGATGGCGGACTACAGCGCCGGCCAGCTCGCCAGCGTGGACTTGGTCCATGCCAAATTCAACAGCGCGATTTCCACACCCGCCACCTCGGTTCGGATTCTTCCGGTCGCGACCCCGCCCAAGGGCGGCAAGACCCGCCCAGACTACATCTTGAAGCCAGGGGCGGACGCGATTCTCGAGAATCTGCTGCCGTTGTACGTTCGGAATGCGGTCTACCGCGGCCTGGTCGAGACGGCCGCCGGGGAACACGGCGCCCGGCGCACGGCCATGAAGAACGCCACCGACAACGCGGGCGAAATTCTCACATCGCTCCGGACTGCATATAACAAGGGCCGTCAAGCGCAAATCACCCAAGAGATCTCCGAGATCGTGGGTGGCGCCGCGGCATTAGAAGGCTAGAGGAGAATCCATGACTGCGACCGCTACGGAAAAGAATCTCGGCACCATCGTCCAGGTCATCGGCCCGGTGCTCGACATCGAATTCGCCCCCGGGCACCTGCCCGAGATCTACAACGCCTTGCTCATCGAAGATCCCAAGGCCGTGATTCCGATCAAGTTGGTGGCCGAGGTGCAGCAGCACATCGGGCAGAACATGGTCCGGGCGGTCGCGATGAGTTCGACCGATGGGGTCACCCGAGGCATGGAAGTCGTGGACACCGGCGGCACTATTACGGTTCCGGTGGGCTCGGTGCCCCTGGGCCGGATCCTCAACGTGCTCGGCGAAGCCATCGACGGCGGCGCGGCCATTCCGGCCGACGCCCTCCGGTGGCCGATTCACCGGCCGACGCCCAAGTTCGTCGATCTCGAGCCGAAGACCGAAATCTTCGAGACCGGCATCAAGGTTATCGATCTGATCGCCCCGTTCGTGAAGGGTGGCAAGATCGGCCTCTTCGGCGGAGCGGGCGTCGGCAAGACCGTGGTCATCCAGGAACTGATCAACAACGTCGCGTCGGCGCACGGCGGAAAATCCGTATTCTGCGGCGTCGGCGAACGCACCCGTGAGGGCAACGACCTCTATCTTGAGTTCAAAGAGGCGAACATCCTCGATAAGGTCGCCCTGATCTACGGGCAGATGAACGAGCCGCCTGGCGCCCGGCTTCGGGTCGGCTTGACCGGGCTGACCGTGGCCGAGTATTTCCGCGACGTCGAAAAGCAGGACGTGCTCCTCTTCGTCGACAACATCTTCCGGTTCACCCAGGCAGGATCCGAGGTCTCGGCTTTGCTGGGCCGGATGCCGAGCGCGGTGGGCTACCAGCCGACCTTGGCGACCGAGATGGGCGATCTCCAAGAGCGGATTACCTCGACCAAAGACGGCTCGATCACCTCGGTCCAAGCCATCTACGTGCCGGCCGACGACCTGACCGATCCGGCTCCGGCCGCCGCCTTCGCCCACTTGGACGCCACGGTCGTGCTCAACCGGGCCATTTCCGAGTTGGGGATCTATCCCGCGGTGGATCCGCTTGATTCGTCGAGCCGGATTCTCGATGCCCAGTACGTCGGCGATCGCCACTACAACGTCGCGATCGGGGTCCAGCGCACCCTGCAGCGTTACAAGGCGCTCCAGGACATCATCGCGATTCTCGGCATGGACGAGCTCTCGGAAGAAGACAAGCTGGTCGTCTCCCGGGCCCGCCGGGTGCAGCGGTTCCTGTCGCAGCCGTTCTTCGTCGCCGAGCAGTTTACCGGGTTCCCGGGCAAATACGTCAAGCTCTCCGAGACGGTCGAGAGCTTCGAGCGGGTATTGGCCGGCGAGTTTGACCACCTGCCCGAACAGGCGTTCTACATGGTCGGCGGGATCGACGAGGCGGTCGAGAAGGCCAAGAAGCTGGCGGCGTCGTAATGCAAGTCACGGTCATCGGCCCCGAGTCGTCGGTGTTTGCCGGGGAGGCTGACACGGTGACGGTTCCGGCCTACGACGGTCACGTGGGCATTCTCCCGAACCACGCGCCGTTCATGACGCTGCTCGGGAAGGGCGTGCTGGCGGTGAAACACGGTGGCCAGGAACACCGTTTCACTGTGCAGGGCGGCTTCCTCCAAGTCGTCTCTAACCGGGTTCGCGTGGTTGCAGAATATGTGGTGCCGGCGGCCTGACCGCCGGTGCCCTCGACTCGAAGGAGACTCCGTGCCGCGCAACGTACTCGTCACCGTTGGTCTGATTGCGTCCCTGACATTCGATCTCGCGGCGCAGTCCACCGCGACGCCGGTCTTCCAGGCCCCCTATCGGGCCTTCCGCCGCGTCGAATACGGGGCCTCCATCTCTGATCCGGGATCGGGCGTGGCGTTCAAAGGGTTCTATCGGTTTGGCGACAAGAGGTATGACATCGGCTTCCGGGGCGGTTTCGCCGATGCCAATCCGGGCCGGGCCCAGTTCTTGGCCGGGGTGGATTTCCGGACCCGAGTCATCGA
>JAYTTT010000224.1:0-7533 GCA_043744895.1 Gemmatimonadota bacterium
TACCGGTACGACACCGCCGGCACCCTGCTGAACCAGGTGACCAACGGCCCGTGGCTGGTCCAATGGCTCAAGTACGTGGACCCGGTCGGCCGGCAGGTCTACTTCACTGCGTTAGGCAGGGACCCGGCCAATCCGTACTACGCCCATCTGATGCGGGTCGGGGCCGACGGTTCGGGACTGACCGACCTGACCCCCGGCACCGGGCATCACTGGGTCTCGTTCGTCCCCACCGGCAAATTCTACGTCGACACCGAGACCCGCCCCGACCTGCCGCCGGTCACGACGATACACGCGCTGCTCGACGGGCGAAAAACCCTCGACCTCGAGAAGGCCGACCCGACCGAGATGCTCACGGTGGGCTGGACCGCACCGGTGCCGTTCGCGGTCAAGGCGCGCGACGGGATCACCGATCTCTACGGGTTCGTGTACCTCCCGTCGAAGGTCGACACCACCCGGAAGTATCCGGTGATCGTCCATATCTATCCCGGTCCACAAATCGGCTCGATCGTCCACTACGGCTTCCAGACCGGCGGCGAACCGCGCGGCCTGGCCGAACTGGGCTTCGTCGTCGTCGAAGTCAACGCCCTTGGCACACCGGGCCGGTCGAAAGCGTTCCACGACGCCTACTACGGCAACATGACCGACAACGGCATTCCCGACCAGATCGCCGCGACCAAGCAGCTCGGCACCCGGTATCGGTTCATGGACCTCGACCGGGTCGGGATCTACGGCCACTCGGGCGGCGGGTTCTCGTCCACCGACGCGATTCTCCGGTATCCGGATTTCTTCAAGGTGGCCGTGTCGGGCTCCGGCAATCACGACAACCGAAGCTACCGGTTCGACTGGGGCGAGAAGTATCAGGGCCGGTTCAAGAAGGACTCGCTGTCCGGCCGGGACAATTTCGAATCGCAGGCCAACTATCTCCTGGCCGGCAACCTGAAAGGCCACCTCCTGCTGATGCACGGCGACATGGACACCAACGTCCATCCGGCCATGACGTTCCGGCTAGTGGATGCCTTGATCAAGGCGGGCAAGGACTTCGACATGCTGGTGGTGCCCGACGCCGAGCATGGGCTCCCGGCGTATACGATCAAGAAGCGGTGGGACTACTTCGTCCGGTGGCTGATGGGGGCCGAACCGGACCGGCTCTACCGGATGAGCAGTTGCGACGACCCGATCTGCCTCTATTGAACCCATGGGTTGGCTGCCGAGCTTCGCCTTGTTGGTGCCGCTGGCTGGTCCCCTGGCCGGTCAGGCGGTGTTGCGCGGGCAGGTCCGGGCGGACTCCAGTCAGCAACCCATCCCCGGGGCGAGCCTGGTGATTTCGGGGCTGCCCCGCCCGGTCCTTTCCAATGCCTTGGGCCGTTACGTCATACTCGGTATACCAGCCGGACACCATTCCCTCTTGGTCCGGGCCTTCGGGTATTCGCCACTCGAGGCGGAGGTTGACGTCGCGGTGGGCGACACCCTTGATGCCGACCTGTTGCTCACCCGCGACATCACGGTGCTGGCGCCGCTGGTGACCGAGGCCCCACCGCCGTACGTCTCCGCCAAGGTCGAAGACTTCGAGCGGAGACGGGCGCGCGGCTTCGGAAAATTCTTTGACCGCAAAGCGCTTGCCGCCATCGAGCCGGCCTCCCTCGAACGAGTGATCCGAACGACGGCCGGCGTGCGTCTCGTGTATGCGTGCAAGCGCCACATGGCCATGACGATGCGACAAGGTCACGGTGGGGGCCAGGACGACCGCATGGTGTGCCTGCCCAACATTTATTGCCCGCTGGCCGTTTATGTCGATGGGGCGCTGCTCTGGAGCCCCGGGATGACGGAGTTGCCCCCCGATATTATGCCGATCATGGCCCGCGAACTCGAGGCCGTCGAGGTCTACCGGGGGCCGTCGGAAACCCCGGTGGAGTACCAGGGTACCGGCTCGGGCTGCGGGGTGATGATGCTATGGACCCGCGTCAGCGGTCCCTCATTGCGGTAACAGGATGTTGGTCACATTCTCCGCTCGAAGCCGGTCGTTGAACGCCTTGAAGTCGGTCGCCCAAAAGGTGTTGATCGCCGCGAGGTAGGCTCGAAGCTGTTCCCCCAGGATCTGATGGACCTCGGCCTGTTGATCGGTGGGCTTGAAATCGCCGCCGGCCAGGCCGGTGGCCAGGTAATTCAACTTGCTCAACAGCTTCGACCCAAAGCGAACCCCATCCTGGCCGGTGCCCGTTTGGCGGAGATCAACCAAGTTCATCTCCAGGGTCACCAGGCGCCCATTGAGCGAATCCGCGGCCTCGCGAATGATGGGACTCGGCGCGACCCGGCGGAGCCCTTCCAACTGAAGCCGAACCGTTTCGATCCGATTCACCGCGGCCGCCCCGTCGTTCAGATACCGCCCGATCGCCAGCAGGAGCTGGGTCTGCGCGGCAATATCGGCCTCGGTGCCGGCTGAGTTGGGATCCTTTCGCACGGTGAGGGTTTGGGACTGTTCGACTCCGCCGGACGATAACGTCACCGTGTACGCTCCCGGCGGTGCCAGGAGGCTCTGGGTCCCGGTGCCCGGCGCCGACCGGCCGTTCGGTCCCGCCATGACATCCGGCGCATACATCGGACTGGTGAGAAGCCGGGCCTCGGTCGTGGGTTCATACCGGAGATCCCAGTGGAGGCGGTTGATCCCGGCGGTGTTCGATCCCGATAGAGTCCGAACGACCTCCCCAGCCGGATTCTTGATCGTGATCGACGGGGCCTTGGCGGCGGGAGCGGACAGATAGTAGTTGATCGACGCGCCGTATTCGGGGTTCCGCCCCACGGTCGGGTCGTCGTAGGTCGTGGAGGGGGCGGTGATGTTCCGGAATCGATACGCCGGCCGGAGGGTGAAGAGATGGGCGGGTGCGGCGAGCACCGCCGGGGTCATCTGTTGGAGCGGCCCGAGGTCGTCCATGATCCAGAACCCCCGACCGTAGGTGCTGATCACCAGATCGTTGAACTGCTCCTGGATCACGATCCCGGACACCGGCGCATGCGGGAGGTTGTTCTGGAGGGGAATCCATCGGGCCCCGTCGTCGAACGAGACATAGATCGCATTCTCGGTGCCCAGGTACAGCAATCCGCGGCGGACCGGATCCTCGGCAATGACCTTGGCGTAGCTCAGCATGTTCTTGGGCAGGCCGGCCGCAATCGACCGCCAGGTTACCCCGTAGTCGGTGGTCTTATAGACGAAGGGGTCCCGGTTGTTCATTTGGTGGCCATCGACCGTGAGGTACGCGGTCGCGGCATCATAGCGAGACGGCACGATGCTTCGCACCGAGCCCCACGCCGGAAGCCCGGGGAGATTCGCGGTGACGTTGGTCCAGCTGGTCCCACCGTTCCGAGTCACCTGGACCAGGCCGTCGTTGGTCCCGACCCAGATCAGCCCCCGCTCCTTCGGCGATTCGGCAATCGCGTAGACCACGCCGGCGTATTCGACGCCGATGTTGTCGCCGGTCAGGCCTCCGGAGCTTCCCTGGCGGCTCTTGTCGTTGAGCGTCAGATCGGGACTGATCACTTGCCAGCTTTGGCCGCCGTCCTGAGTCCGATGGACGTACTGGCTTCCGGTATACAGCGTGTTGTGGTCGTGGGGCGAAATCTGGAGCGGCGCATCCCAGACGAAGCGGTATTTGAGGTCGGCCGCTGGACCGTTGGCTTGCTGGGGCCAGACCTCGACGTTCCGGAATTGCCGCCGGTTCTCCTCGAACCGGACCACGATGCCTCCGACCATTCCCGACCCCGAGGCGGTTGACCAGACAACGTTGGGATCGGTGGGATCCGGCGTGGCCCAGCCGCTTTCCCCGCCGCCGACCGAGTGCCACATGGCCCTGGGGATTCCGCCAAAGCCGAGCCGGCTATTGCTCGGGCCCCGATACGACGGCTCGTCCTGCTTGTTGCCGAGGACATTGTACGGGATCGCGTTGTCGACCGTGACGTGGTAGATCTGGGCGTTGGTCAGTCGCTGGCGGAACCAGGTCCGGCCCCGGTTGACTGAAATCGAGAGGCCTTGGTCGTGGGCCACGATCATTCGGCCGGCATTAGTGGGATCAATCCAGATGTCGTGATGATCGCCGCCGGGTGACTGATCGCGATTCAGCACGGTGACCGTCCGGCCCCCATCGATGGTCTTGGAGTACGACGCTGTGAGAAAGTACGCCTCGTCTTCGTCGTCGGGCGCCACCGCCATCCGGGAGTAGTAGTGGGGCCGCCCCATCACGTTCCGGTCGGAGCTGATCAGGTTCCACTGGCCGCCGCCGTCCTCCGAGCGCCAGAGCTGACCCCGGTCGGTCGGCTGACCCTTCCACGGGATCCCGTCGCCGGTTTCGATCATGGCGTAGACCCGGTTCGGATTGGACTGGGAAATCGCGATCGCCACCTTGCCGACCGGCTTGGTTGGTAGCCCCCGGCCCGTAATCCGGCTCCAGGTGACGCCACCGTCTCGCGAGGTGAAGAGACCGCTTCCCGGGCCGCCGCTCTCCCGGCCCCAGGTTCGGATCTCGAGTTGCCACATCCCGGCAAACAGGATTCGGGGATTCGATGGATCCATGGCCAGGTCCGAGCAGCCGGTGTTCTCGTCGACGAACAGCACCTTGGTCCAAGTGGCGCCCCCGTCGGTGGTCCGGAAGACGCCCCGCTCGGGTTGGGGCCCGTAAGCATGACCGAGGGCACAGACGAGCACGATGTTGGGATCGGTCGGGTGAATGATGGTGCGGGGAATTCGGCCGGTTTGCTCCAGCCCCATCAGGGCCCAGGTTTTTCCGGCATCGGTTGACTTGTACGCGCCCTGGCCAACCGAGACATGGCTTCGGATGTGGCCTTCGCCGGTGCCGGCCCATACCACGTTAGGATCGCTCTTGGCCACGGCCAATGACCCGATCGATTGGACCGGTTGGGCGTCGAACAGGGCCGTCCAATTCACTCCGCCGTCCGTGGTTTTGTAGACGCCCCCCGAGGCCGCACCGACGTAATAGGTGTTGGGGTCGCCAGGGATGCCGACGGCGGCGCTGAACCGATTGCCCTCGGGGCCGATGAATCGCCACGGGAGTGCGGTGTAGAGGTCCAGAGTAATCCGGGCCGGCTGCTGGGCCGGAAGGGAGGCCGCCAGCCCAAGGCACAGCACCAGACAGGGCCATGAATTCATGATGGAAGCTCCGGTAGGGACGCACCCTCGGGGGTGGTCGGCAGGTGATCGTGGTAGCCGGTACGATCCAGGCAGTTGAGGTTGACGTAGTCGCCGTCGATGAAGGTCGGCCCTTCGCTTCGAGCCTGGATATTTCCGCCGCTGGTCAGCCGGATCCCGTCTCGGGCGTCGACCGAAAACTCGCGACACCGAACGGCGAGTTCTTCGGTGGCTTCGATTTCGAGCCGAACGCCTTTCAGGCTCAAGACCGGACCCTGGTCGGTCATCCGAATGCTCAGGTCCACCGCCCCGGCTGCTGAACGGAGCACGATCGTTTCTCCGTGTCGGTCGGTGTGGACGCTGACCGTCGCGCCGGACCGCAACCCCACCACCTGCACGCCGGGCCCGCCCTCGGTCCCGATCTCGCTCGTCATTGTGAACTCCTTGTTGGCCAGACCGGAAGTTGGGGCGAAGCCTCCGATTGCGGGAGTCCCCTCCCCCGTTCGGGTCAACATCGGTACCTTGTCCGACCATGCACGTGCTGTTTCTCGAAATCGACACCGAGAGTAGTTGGGCGGTCGCCTCGCTAGGGCCGGCGTTTCTGGCGTCGTACCTCCGCGCCGCGGGCCATCAAGCCACCTTTCTCCGGGTGCCGCTCGAGTGGGAAGCCGACTACCTCGCCGAGCAGGTCCGGACCATTCAGCCCGGCCTCATCGGCGTGTCGCTGACCACCCGGCAGTGGCTCCGGGCCCGGAGCCTGGTGGCGCGGGTCCGCTGTGACCACACGATCCCGGTCGTCGCCGGTGGCCTTCACCCGACCTTTTCTCCTGAGGGCGTGCTGGCCGCCCCCGGTTTCGATTACGTCTGCCTTGGCGAAGGGGAGACCGCACTTCTCGACCTGGTGCAAGCCATCGAATCGGGGTGCCGTCCCGATGAGATCCGGGTCCCCAATATCTGGGGCAAAGGCGGACCTCGGCCGACCCTCCGCGCTCCGTTCGAACCGATCGACGACCTCCCGTTCATGGCCCGCGATTTTCTCGATGAGCGGTACGGGGTGGTTCACGTCAGCACCCAGCGCGGCTGCCCTTTCAAGTGCACCTACTGCGCCGCCCGGATGTACAACGAGCTCTACGCCGGCACCGGAGACTACGGCCGCCGCCGATCGCTCACCAACGTGATCCAGGAACTTCACGAGATCAAGGTACGGGGGCCCCTCAACTACGTGATTTTCCTCGACGACACCTTCACGATCAACCACCCGTGGGTCCACGAATTCTGCCGGGGCTACGGGGAGGAACTCAAGGTTCCGTTTTCACTCCACGCCCGGGTCGAGACGGTCAACGCCAAACTGCTCCACCGGCTGGCCGCCGCCGGTTGCCGGCACATTACCTACGGGGTTGAAAGTGGGAGCGAGCGGCTCCGGCGCGAGGTGATGCGCCGCCCGGTCACCAACCAGCGGTTCGCCGAGGTCTTCCAGTGGACTCGCGAGGCCGGGATCCTGGTGACGGCCAACTATATGATGGGGCTCCCGACCGAGACGCCCAGCGAGATGGCCGAGACCTTGGACCTGCACCACCGCCTCGAGCCGGACGATTTTGGTTTCTTCGTTTTCTACCCCTATCCCGGAACCCAACTCCACCGCTATTGTATCGAGCACGGCTACCTTTCCGCGAACCACTTGGACCAGCCGGCCAATCATCGGACCTCGGTGCTCACGCTCCCGACCCTGACGCCCGAGGATATTCAGGCGAGTTACGAAGCGTGGACCCGGGCCCGGACCGTCTTGGCGCTCCGGCGGTCCGGTGCCCTGTCGGAAGGAAGCCACCGAACCGTGGTCGAGCAGATCGAGCATTGCGCGGCAGTCGGGTAACCCAAGGGAGAGCCAAATGCCAGCAGGAGCGCGAGTCGGCGACAACATCCTCCAGGACGCACCGCACTGTCACGCCCCGATCCATCCGCCGGCGCCGACCCCCACCCCGGTACCGCACCCAGCCCTGCCGCTCGCGATCATGCCCCCGGGGTCGCCTAACGTGAAGTACAACAACATGGCGGCGGCGCGGATGTCGGACATGTCCAAGATCTGCATGCTCCCGTCGTGCGTCCCGGCCGGGCCCGGGATCATCGCCAAAGGCTCCAGTTCGGTCATGGTCAACAATCTCCCGGCGGCCCGGGTCGGCGACCTGACCCAGCACGCCACGTGCGTGGCCCCGATCCCCTCGCCGGTCGGCAAGATCATTCCGCCCGGAAGCCCCACGGTCATCATCGGCGGTTAGGCGTGAAGCGACGACACTTCCAAACGCTCGGCCCGATCTGCCCGGCCTGCCGGGTCCAGAGCGGAGAGGAGCATCCCCTCTTCCTCTCGATCGAGGCCGTCGCGGACGCCGAGTCCGTGCTGGAAG
>JAYTTT010000225.1:0-7532 GCA_043744895.1 Gemmatimonadota bacterium
CCTCCCGATCGAATCCAAACCGGTACCGGGCCCGGAAGATCGCCGCCTTGGGCCCGATCATGATCGAACGGCCATCGGGAAAGACATCGATCAGCTTGGCGGTGAAGTCGGTATCCAAGGCGTCGGACGCCACGTAGAGTTCGAGCCGGACCTGGCCAATGACGCTAAGAGGCTGGCTCATCGCCGGTGAGGTATAGATCAGGACGTCGTTCCGGCCGTGGGTCGCTCGCTGGTCGAACCCGGCCTCGTGTTCGGGTCCGGGCGTCGGGCTCTTTGGGTCGTAGCGGTAGCGATCCGGCGGCTCGAGGCCGGGCGGTTGCCAATCGAGGCGACCGTCGCCCGTGGCGGTGTTCGCCTTCCCGCCGCTCCGGAGGTACATCGCACGGGGCCGGGGCCGGGTTGGCGGGTAGTCGGTAAAGTCGGCCCACTGATTGGAGCCGGTAACAAACACCCGGGCCCGCGGATAATCGAAGGTCGGGGTGCTGCCCTTGAGGCAGTAGTCGAACCAGGCCAAGTGAATCGGCCGATAGTCGACGACCCCGGCCTTCCCCCACTCGAAGGCCCCGATTTTCTCCGCGCCACCGGTCCAGGTCTGGTGCTGGTTCCACGGACCGATCACCAGATATTGCCGGCCTTTGGCGGGCGACTTGGTGCGCATGCCGCGCCAGTGGAACAACGCCCCGGGCTGATTGCCGTCGAACCAGCCAGTAATCGTGAGGGCCGGCAGCGTGCTGGCGGCAAAATCGGAATCAAAATACTGGAGTTTCTGCCAATAGCCGTCGAGCGTGGAGTGGTCGAGGAAATCCCGGTAGATCGGCACCGTCCGACCCATCGCGGAGTCGAGGGTGCGCAACGGCCGGTGGTTCGCAAGCTTCCGCCAATCGAGAACCTTGGGGTCGATCCGGTCCTTGCCGAACCGATTGAGCCAACTCAAGGCCCAGGTCACGCCGAAGGCCCCGCCGACATACGGGAGCTCGTTGAAATAGAGGCCCCCGGCCGCGGTTGGCGCCAGGCAGACCAAGTGGGGCGGCTGATGGCGAGCCGTGATCCACTGCGATGCGCCGGAATACTCCGGGCCCATGCTGGCGACCTTGCCATTGGCCCAGGGCTCGGCGGCGCTCCATTCGATGGTGTCGTAGCCGTCGTTGATTTCCTGAAACAGAAACCCAAAGGTCCCCTCGGAGTCGCCGGTGCCGCGAACATCTTGGACCACCACCGCATACCCCCGGCCGGCGAAGTACTCGCCGAGACCTTTGGCATCGATCCAGTCGGCTCGGCGGCCGTAGGGCGTGCGGATGGCAATCACCGGATACTTGCCCGGGGCGGCGGGCAGCCAGAGGTCGGCCATGAGCTTGGTTCCGTCCCGCATCGGGACCGCCACGGCGTCGCGCCGCTGGACCTTGGGCTGGGCTCGGAGCGGCTCGACCGCCACCACCGCCAGGGAGGTGACCGCGGCCAACCCACTCAAGAACTGCCTCATCTTGTCCGGCCGCCGATCACGGGAAGCAAGAGCCGCGACGGACGCAACCGGTCGTGGAAGACGGTTTGCCGGGCTACCTGCGTCGTGGTTTCCGTGGCGATCGTACGGCCGGTATTCGGATTCGCATCGATGTAGGGAAACGCGCTGCTCGAGATTTCGATCCGAATCCGGTGGCCCGGGAGAAAGGTATGCCCGACATCGAACAACTCGATTCGCACCGGCGTGGGCTTCCCCGGCACCAGAAGTTCGGTTCGTTCGGGGCCGTTCCGATACCGGGCTCGAATGACCCCGGTGGCAACCGGGCCGAGCAGCACCGCCTGGCCGTCAGGGCCCACGTCGATCAGTTTCGCGGTGAAATCCGTATCCGTCGCGTCGGAGGCAATCTGGAGCTCGACGAACACGCGGCCTAACAGATCGACCCCCGCCTCGAGCACCGGCGTCGTGAAGACGAGTACGTCCGGACGGCGCTCGATCTCGCGCTGGTCGGTGGCAGGATCGCTGCTGGGCACCGGTCGTTTCGGATCGTAATCGAAATGGTCGGGCGGGTCATCGCCTGGTGGGTCGATCGAGAGGGTCCCGTCGCCATCGAGCGTATTGGCGCGCCCCCCGCTTCGGAGGTAGTACGAGCGGCTCCCGGTACCCGAGAGCGGATAGCGATCGCCCTCGACCCAGCGATTGCTGCCCATCACGAAGGCCCGGACCCGAGGTTGGTCGAATCGAGGGGTGCTCTGTTTGAGGCACCAATCGAAGAACTTGATCCGGAGATCCTGGGTCTTAATGATGGCCGCCGAGTCGAAGGAAAACGCGCCCAGCTTGAGCGCACCTCCCAGATAGGTCTGGACGTGGCTCCACGGGCCGATGACGAGGAAGTTGTCCCCGGGCCCACCCGGGCGCCGCGACATCCCGTCCCAGTATGACAGGGCGCCGAGCTGGTCGCCGTCAAACCACCCGGTAAAAGTCAGCGTCGGGACTCTGATGGCCGCGAAGTCCCGATCGGTGAAATGAATTCGTTTCCAATACGAATCCCGGGTGGCGTGGGCCAGAAATCGCTGGTCCAACGGCATCGGGCGTCCCATAAGCGAATCGAGCCGGACCAACGGCCGCTGCACCGCGAGCGAGTCCCAGTGTACCAGGCCATTCAAGTCGCCCTGCGACACTCGGCCGGAGGTTTCATTGAGCCACGGCAGGGCCCACGCAAGCCGGAACGCCCCGCCCTGGTAGGGAAGTTCGTCGAACAACCGACCCGACGATGCGGTCGGGATCATGCACGCCAAATGGGGCGGCCGCTCCCGCGCCGCCAACCATTGGACGGTGCCGAGGTACGAGCCTCCATCGGTGCCGACCCGGCCGTCTGACCAGGGCTGGGCCGCGATCCACTCGATGGTGTCGAACCCGTCCTTCCCCTCGGGAAAATAGAAATCGAACCCGCCCTCGGAATCGCCCCGCCCCCGGGTGTCCTGAACGACAACCGCATAGCCGGCCTTGAGGTAGTTGACCAACCGGTACCGGCCGAACTGGGCGGTCTTGTCGTATGGAGTGCGAAGCAGAATGGTAGGAAATTGGCCGGTCCCTGCCGGAATCCAGAGATTCGCCACCAGGCGAACGCCGTCCCGCATCGGAATCGGCACGCCAAACCGGTTCACCGCCTGAGCGCTCGCGGCGACCGGCCCGATGAGGAGTGCCGCCGCCAGCAGCCAGGCCCCCCAGGCGCTACCGCCAGAGCGCAGCACGGCTCGCCTCCCAACCTTCCGGTCGCAAGTGCTCGAGAAAGTAGCTCACCGTGGTCTTGAGGCCGTGAATCGCATCGGTGCCCTCGAGGACGTGACTTCCGTTCGGGTACACCGCCACGTCGAAGGGCCGGCCCGCGTCGATCAGCTTGCGGGCCAGCTGCATCGTGTTGGCGACGACCGCACCGTGGCGGCCCGGAAATCGGTGGTTTCGAACTGATCGCGAATCGCCTTGGTGTGAGGGCCTCCATAGACCGAGACCACGACCGGATACCGCTTGGCCGGATCGAAATCGGCGGGCCGGAACAACCGGCCATGCAGCGGGGTAACCCCATCGGCCGCCCGAAGGGTCACGAGTTCGGGCGGCCTCAGTCCAAGCTGGCCCGGCTTGGTCGTGTCCGACGTCGCCATGACGCGAAGAAGTTTTCCGTCGATCGATCGCATTGAAGCCGACGGGGCCGCGGCCAGCGACGAGTGGCGGTCGAAGAATGCCGTGAGATCCGGACTGACCGTCACGGCGTGCCATCCCGCCTCGGTGGTCAATTGGGTCAGACCGGTGCCGTCGAGCCGGACCCGGAACAGGTGCTGCTCGAGGCCGAGGTGGGTCACGCCGGTGAAATACACGGTTCCCCGCTTCTCATCGAGGCCCACGATCTCGCCGACGACCCATTCTCCCGCCGTGAGCTGGCGGAGTTGGCGACCGGTGCGGTCGTAGAGACAGAGATGCCGCCAACCGGACGCCTCGGAACTCCACAAGAACCGGCCATCGGCCAAGACCCGAAACTTGTTCGGCGGATCGAGGTAGGTCGTGCTCGAATCGACCAACCAGGTTCGGCTCGATCCCGAGGCCACGTCGAACCCCTTGAGCTCGAGCCGGTTCTCGAACCGGCTCACGGCCTGGTAGGTCAGCCCCGAGCCATTCGCCAGCCACTCGAGATCGCGGATGAATGGCACGGCCGGGTTGCTCCGGGCCACCAGCACGTCGCGCTTGGTAGCCAATTCGTAGACGTGCAGCTCGAGCGGCGGATCGGAGTCCACCGTGAAGGGATAGCGAAAGAACTCGACGGTCGCTTTCCGATCCTGGTCGTGCAGAACGGGATACCGGTGAAAGCCGCGCTGATCGGCCTTGCGATACGCAATCCGTTTCCCGTCGGGCGACCACACGAACCACGGCCCCGCGCCGAGAAACCCGATCAGGTTGTCTTCCGAGGTTCCCTGAACGATCGGCTCCTCGGACCCGGTCTGGGTGTCAAGCAAATAGAGATTGTCGAAATCGCGAATGAAGACGTAATGCCGATAGGTCGGGGAGTATTTCCCAGGCTCGGTCGTGGCCAGGTCGAGGGGCCCAACCCGGGCCGGAACTGCCAGGCGATGGAGCACCAACGAGTCGGCGGCGAACAGGTAGGGCCGCCCCTCCGCCTCGAATCGGATCGCCGCGCCGCGACGTTCGAGGTCAGACTGCCGGAACGGAAGCCCCGGCCCAGGAAACTCCACCTTGAGCTTGGCCAGAACGGTTTGGCCGAACACCGGCGCCCGTTTGCCAGTCACCGGATCAACCCGAAAGAACGTCACGACCCCGGCAGAATCACGGGTCTCATCCAAATATCCGAGCGCCCCCGGCAACCACCGCACCGCCCTGGTGCCGCTGCTGCGGACGACCCCGCCCTCCAGGATCGACCCGAACAGCCCGACCCGCCCCACCTCCTGGGCGACCACGGCGCCAGAAACGCCGGCAACCAAGACCCCCACCGCCACAATCAGTCGTCTCATAGACGGCTCGGCACTCCGCGCTCGCCACGCGGCACTCGGGGTTTCAGTCGAGTGCCGAGCGCCGAGCGCCGAGTGCCGAGCCCTATTCCTCCGTGCCGCCTCGGACGCGGGTGCGGCGCCAGGAATGGGGCTTCTCGGCGGACGGCAGGCCGGCTTCAACGGCGAGGGCGGCGCCGACCGCAAAGACGTGGTCGTCGAGCCAGCCGATCAACTGGACATCGAGCGCTTCCGGCGGCTGGCCGAGCGCATGGGGCAGCACCGCGGTCCGTTTGCCTTCATTCATAAGGAACCACATGGCGGGGAGCTCGGTTTCGCCCCGACGGTCGTTGGCGATCCGGCCTTCGTAGGCCACAAAGTGAAACTCCCGGCCGTGGTGGCGGAGGCGGCGTTGCTCGGATTTGAACTGGGACATCGGCGATCTCAGTGGGAGAGCTGCGGCGTTCGACCCCGGAGAAGCCGGTATCAATCCGTTCGCGTCAGACCACGGTCGGAATCTAACCTGATTGGGGCCCGGCCCCCATCCCCCGCTCGTTTCAGTAGTTCTACGCGACCGGACAATCGACGTTAGGCAGGTCGACGCGGCTTCGACGATCGCGGGCGTCCGGGTCAGGCGCCCGATGGTTGCCTCCCGGCACCTCAGTCGAACCGGATCCGGTACAAGCGAGCCGCGTTGTCGCGCATTACCATCCGGGCAATCTCGAAGGCCCGGTCGCGGGTGACGTCACCGTCGGCCATCATCCCCGAGAGCGCGATGGCCAGTCCCTTCCGGCCCGCCGTGGCACCAAGCCAACCCCATTCCTCCCAGCCCACGACGTCGTCGTTCGCGTAGGCATCCGAGCCGAACAGTACTCGATCCGGGTAGGCGCTCAACCATTCCCGGAGGACACTCGCCAACGTGTGAGCCGTCAGCATGTTGCCGAGCATGGAGAAGTCCGCATACACGTTGGGCCTAGCAAACAGCGACATGGTGTTCCGGGTGTGCGGCCAGCCGCCGTGAACGATGACGAAGTTGGTCTTCCGTAGCGAGGTGTCGTTCAAGGCCGGCTCGAGCAGCAACGGATCGCTGCCAGCCGCTTCGAAGTACCCGCCGGCGCCGTCGGCCGAATGAATGTGGACCGCCAGGCCAAGGCGGCCGGCCTCCCGGCCGATGTAGCGGAACAGATAATCTTGAAGCGGCCGGTACGCCGCCGCCGACGGCGCCCCACCGGCTCGATACCGCTGGTACACGGCCCGGGCATCCGTCAACGAGGCTGGACCGAACGCGAGGCTCCGAAGGTACGCGGCCTCATACTTGACGGCCACGGCGCCGCCCTGAGCCATCCGGCCGATCGTCGGCGTGACGACGCGGGCCAGGTACTCTTGAAAGGTCTGAGGCAACGCGGCCACGCCCAAATCGGCAAGATACCGCCGCAGGTTCCGCTCCGTTCTTGGAAAGAGGTCGGCCCGATCAGGGGTCGTCTGCAACCTTTTGGTATCGAGCGGAAACAGCAACGGATCGACAAAAGCCACCCAGCGAAACCGCGACGTTTGGACCCCGCGGCCTAACGCCATTCGGTTGGCCAGTTGGACGCCGATCCCAAGCCGGTCGAGGACCCACGCCGGGTAGTTGTCGCCCTGCTCGGCCTTGATCTTGTTCTTGAGGGCCTTCAATTCGGCCAGGTGCGCCTCGGAACGGTCGGAGTAGCGATACCCGTAGAGGTCCCGCCAGGCGTCGATCAATTCCGGGTTGTCGGGCGAGAGCCGGATCGGAAAGGCAAAAGGCGGGAAGCCATCGATCGGCAGGGCATCGAAATCGCGGTCGCCCGGCTCCATCGACACCGGGTGGGCGTGGTTGTCGATGGCCTTAAGGCCGCGGATGTAAGCCAGGAGAGCGGAGTCCACCGCTGTCTGCCCGGCCGCTCCGCTCGCCCCCGACACCAGCGGCGCCAGACCAGCCAAGAGAATCCGAACGGTGAAACGCAGCGATCGCACGATGCCTCCAATCACGCTTAGCCGTGGATTCCGGGTTCTTCCACCCAACAGAGGGCGCAGCCGATCCAATATCAACGTTGCCAACGATGGCCGCCAGGACTCCATCAACTTCGAGACCACATATTTAGAGATTCTTGGGTTTCGCTATCACTCGAACCCCCTTGAACTACAGGGGGAGTGGCCCTACCTTCCCCTAGTACTTCAGGGGGAGTCGTTATGGCGAGTGACGTTGTTCCGATGCTCAAGGGCACGGTGGACTTGCTGATCATGCAGGCGCTCGCGGCCCGGGGCACCCACGGGTACGGCGTGATGCGGTGGATCGAAGAGGCCACCGGCGCGACGCTGCAAGTCGACGAGGGGTCGCTCTATCCGTCCCTGTACCGCCTCGAAGATCGAGGCTGGTTGGTTTCCGAATGGGGCACCTCGGAGAACAACCGCCGGGCCCGGTTCTACCGGCTGACGCCCAAGGGCCGGATCCAACTCAAGACCGAGACCGGCGAGTTCCTTCGGTTTGCCCGGGCGATGTTCCGGGCCCCGGAAGTCCCGGTGGGCGAGTTGAGCGCTCGGTGAAAGAGGACGTCGGG
>JAYTTT010000226.1:0-7530 GCA_043744895.1 Gemmatimonadota bacterium
CGCCAAGCGGTGCCGGCGTGACCACGCCGGCTGTGATCGGCAAGATCGGTCCGGCGCCAGCCGAGACCTGGAGCGACGACGCCCTCGCCTTGCTGTTCACCGAACGTTACGGCGATTTCTACCGGTACCTCGCTCGGTTCAAACAGTGGCGTCGCTGGACCACGTCGGTTTGGGTCGAGGATGACACCTTGCGGGTGTTTGACTTGATCCGCGGCATTTGTCGCGAAGTGGCCACCGAATTGAAGGGGTTGGACGCCCGGCGGGTCACCAGCGCCCAGACAGTCGCCGCGGTCGAACGCCTCGCTCGGACCGACGCGGTGCACATGGCGACGGCGGACCAATGGGACGCCGACCCGATGCTCCTCAACACACCTGGCGGGGTGGTCGAACTCGAGCGCGGGACCCTCCGCCCGAGTCGGCCGGCCGACTTCTGCACGAAACAAACCCTGGTCGCGCCGGGCGGAGATTGCCCCCGATGGCAGGCCGTGCTCGCCCAGGCCACGGACCACAACCAGGCGTACGTGGATTTCCTCCAACGATGGTTTGGGTACTGCGCGACCGGGTCGACGCGGGAGCAGTCGCTCGTCTTCGGCTTTGGAACGGGCGCGAATTCAAAAGGAACGATCGTCAACACCGTCGCCCAGGTCATGGGGTCGTACGCCCGCGTGGCGCCGATCGCGACCTTCGCCGCCACTTCGTTCGATCGCCACCCGGCCGACCTCGCCATGCTGTGGGGCGCTCGCCTCGTCACGGCTCAGGAGACTGAAGAAGGCCGGCGGTGGGACGCCCAACGGATCAAAAGTTTGACTGGTGGCGACCCCGTGACCGCGCGATTCATGCGGCAGGATTTTTTCACGTATCAGCCGCAATTCAAGCTCACCATCTTCGGGAACCACCGCCCCTCACTCCAGCACGTCGATGAAGCCATGCGCCGGCGTCTGATCGTGGCCCCGTTCCTCGTCACCATTCCCAAGGCAGACCGGGACCTTGAACTCGGCGCCAAACTGATACCGGAGTACCCCGGCATTTTGGCCTGGCTGATTGATGGCTGTGTGCGATGGCAGCGGGAGGGCCTCAACCCGCCGCCCGCCGTCACCGACACCACCGATGCCTACTTCGAGACGGAGGACACGATCGCCACCTGGCTCAGCGAATGCTGCCGGGCCCGGCCCGGCCTCCTCGCCACCACCCGCGACCTGTTCAATAGCTGGCGGCAATGGGCGGAGGCGGCAGGGGAAGCCCCCGGGTCCGCCAAAATGTTTTCGGAGCGGCTCCAAGGGAAAGGGTTCGAACGCAAACGCATTGGCCATCGGCAGGACCGCGGGTTTTCCGGACTCTGCCTCGAATTCGACCACGAGAAGAAATGGCAGACAGATGCCGACTGATCTTTCTCTATATACGTATACACGCGCGCGCACATACAGCGATATACAAAAAGCCTGTCTGTATCTGTCTACTGGGGCCCGCCTGTCTTGCCACCTGCCGCTTCAACCGGACCTCGGAAAGCCGCTGCTGGTAGCCCGTCATGACTCAACCCGAGCGGGCAGTAGCCTGATATCCTGGCAACGATTTGGCAGCCGTCGTTGCAACCTCGCGCTGGGCAACGAGTTCGAGGCTGACCTCAGACTGAAGATCTCCGCCATCCGCCGACCGAGCCCAACGGCACCGCGTCAGGCACCGGCCAAATCCGGCGTTACGGCACAACGACTTGATCGTGCTGTCCTGCCTAACAGGAACACCCACGGCAACAAAGTCCCCTCATCACCACCGCTACCGTTCCTGAATGACAACAACGGCCCCCGCCCGGCCGACGATGGGCGCATGAAAGGATGGACCAAATGACCCAAGAATGGCCGCAGTCCAACGACGGTAACCTGCTCACCGTAGGCCCATGGCCTGGCGGTGAGAGCTATCAATCAGGTGGAGCCTGGGACGTGCTCCAGCTCACCCGGAAACTCGTCGACGAGTGGGTCGCCACCGAGCACGGGATCCGCGGCGACCCTCGTCTCTCGGGCCTTGGGATGACCCAGGCGCTTGAGGCCGCGGTGCCGGCGTTCCTGGCCCGCCTCGACCAACTCGAGGCCCGGTTGGCCTCGGAGCGGGCGGCCAACACCGCGCTCGAGCTCGTGCTGCTGCAGCCGATCAAGCCGGCCGATGCGCTGGACTTGGCGCGGCAGGCCGAGTTTCGGACGTGGTGGCTGGCCCGGCTCGCGCCGGAGGATCGCCCGGAGAAGTTGGACGAGCTGATCCGCACCCAGGACCGTGACTCGCTCCGCGCCTTGTACGATGCCCCGACGATCATGGGCCTGCTCACCGAGGACCAGCGCGACCGGATCGGGGCCTTGCTCCTCAGTGCGGCGGACCCGCGTCGGTTCGCTAAGTGGCAACGGCAGTGCGCCCAGGTTGCCCTCGTCGCGTACCCCGCCGAGCAAGCGCGCCGGCGGATCGCGGGGTCCACGGGCGGGATGACGGCGTCGGCGGTCGCGTCGCGGACCGAAGATGAGTTGATGGCGCGACGGCTTCAGTACAGCGCTGACGGCGGGCGGGCCGCGTGATCGCCTTGTGGCGGGGGTCGCTCCGATTCAACCAACGGGGTGGGCGTTGGCCACGCTCATTCCACCTTCGCCACCCGCGCCAGCGTGGCAGCCGTCGGCGCCTCACAACGGAACCTAACGAGCACGGCCTGAATGAGTACGCGGCGATCGCGGCGAACCCCCGCACCTTCTCGGACGCGCGGACGGAAGTAACGCACCGGGAGTTTCTCGGGACCGTCCGCCGCGTCGTCCGCGCGGTGCGGCTGATTTGGGAGCCGGACCAATGACCTGCGCCGGCACAACCCTAGCGGGCCTCCCGTGCAGCATCACGCCGCCGGCGGGCCGGGTGTACTGCCTCCACCATGACCCCGAGCGAATCGACGAAGCCGCGGCCATTCGGACGCGGGGCCTCGAGCGAGCCCACCGGGTGCAGAGCGAGAACGCCGCGCGCCGCGTCAAGCCCGACGATCCGCCGCCGGTGCTCGAACTGACCCCGGAAGGCCTGCTCCGCTATGGCGGCTGGATCGTGCAAGCCTGTGCGACCGGCGCCATCGATGTCAAAACGGCGAACGCGTTGTCCTACTCGTTGGTGGGCCTCAGGCAATCCGTGAGCAACGAAAAGCTGGCCGGCGACCTCCGCGCCGCGCGGGCCGAGGTCGCGGCCCTCAAGGCCACCGTGCGCCACCGCGGCGACCGATGACCACGTCCCCGAGCCAAGTCCGCGACCTCCTGGACGACGTCGCCGATACCCGCGAATTGCTGGAACGGCAGACCGCCACCCGGCTCGATCTCCGGAAGTATGCGCCTCGCCCCGGCCAGTCGGTGCAGGCCCAGGTGGGGCTGATCGTTCGGTACGCTCAGGAGATTCTGCACGTCCCGGTGGTGACCGCCCAGCAGGAAAGCATCCTCCGGTTGTATGTCGAACACCGCCTCGGCTGTTGTCGGTCGGCGCCGGGGTTGGGCAAGACGTTCGCGGCCGCGGTGGTGGCCCTCTACCACACCTACGTGATCCGGGGCATGGTGGTCGCCCTGGCCGCCTCGCAACGGCAGGTGACCGAGTTGTTGTTCGGCGAAATTCGAAAGCTCTGGCATGGCAGCGGGCTCGCCGGCGAGTTGTTCCAAAGCGCCCTCCGGGTGAACGAAGCCGCCGGCCAGGTGATCATCGGCTTCACCTCGTCGGACTCGAGCCGGGTCCGCGGGTTCCACCATTCTTTTTTGCTAATTTTGGTCGACGAAAGCCAGGGGTTGCCGGATTTCGTCTGGGATGGCGTGTTACTGATGGCGACCGGGGAGAACAACAGGGTGTTGGCGATCGGCAACGCGGCACCGCGCCCGGTCGGTCGCTGGTACAGCATGCACCGCGGCGAGGGGTTGTGGCACCCGCTCCGGCTCTCCGCCCGGGACCATCCAAACATCCTCGAAGGCCGCGAGGTCATCGCCGGCGGGCCGTCCGTCGAATGGATGAAGACTGTTCCGCCGGCGCTCTGGCCGCTGGTCATCGATGCCGAGACCCCGGAGACGGACACCGGCGAAAGCCTGGTCACCCGCGCCGACCTCGACCGCGCGGCCGCCCTCTTCGCCGCCGGCACCCTCGACGTGGAGGGGCACCGGGCCCCGGTCACGGCGGGCCTCGATCCCGCCCGGTTCGGCGCCGATCAAACCGTCCTCGCGCTCGTCCGGGGCCCGACCCTGCTCGAGATGATCGGGTGGGAAAAGTTGGATCTGATGAGCACCGCGCAACGGGCCGTCGACGAACTGGTGACGCGGGGCTACCGCGTGGGGCCCCGGCTGCCAGCGGCCGACGATCGGTTCACGTTCCCGCGTCCCAGTGCGCGCCTGATCGTCGATGAAATCGGGATAGGGTCCGGCGCGCTCGACCGGTTGACGCAACTCGGCGCGAACGCCACCGGCTTCAATTCGAGTCTGCCCCCGGCGCTCCCGAAAGACGCGGAACGGTTCGCCAATCGGCGGAGTCAAGGCTACTGGCGGATCCGCGAAGCGCTCGAGCGGGGCCAACTCGCTCTGCCGCCCGACGAGCTGTTGTTCGAGGAACTCTTGGCCACGACCTGGAGCCTCAACACCAGCGGCAAGATTCAACTGAGCCCGAAGGATCAAATCCGCGTCGACCTCGGCCGGAGCCCCGATCGCGCGGACGCGCTCGTCATGGCGTTGGGCGCCGACCTCGGCGTGCCCCAGGTCAAGATCCTGACGGCGAGGTGGGGATGATCACCCCGGAGCAACTCCTGGCCGTCTTCGAGGCCGAGGCCGAACGCTATGCCCTCGCCGTCGGTGCGGAGATGGATTGCGAAGGCGAGAAGCCGGAGGCGAAACTGAACGCCATTCGCCGGCTGATGCAGCACCCGAACGAACTCACCGGGAAGCCGCACTCGGCCAGCTCGGCCGAGGCGATCGCCGAAACGGATCCGGAATACGGGGCGTTCCTGCGGCGCCGGCGGGATGCGGTGATCGCGAAGCTGCGGGCCCAGGGCCGGCTGGAAGCGGCCCGGCTCCGCGTGCAGTTAGCGCTGGCGCTCGTGGGGCCGAAGGAGCGGGCACCGTGACGGGGAACCGGAGGGCTCGGATCCCCGCGACGGTCTCCGGACTAAATCACTTCCTGATGGAGGGCTGCAGCAATGCCGGGATCCACCTTCCCGGCCTGGTGCCACACCCGCGTACTGGCCTCGAGCAAGCGATTATTCTCGGCCGGCCTGCATTGCCACGCGTCGGCCACGACGTCGTCGGCCGGCCGAGGTCCGTCCACCAGTCGGCCCTCCGAAAAACCCCCCTCGGTTGCCTTAATGACCTCCGCCGCCGCCCGCTCGAGATTTTCATCTGCTGTGTCACAACCCGTCGGCCGCCGATCCCAACTCCAAATCAGGCTCCCGCCCTCGGTGCGGAACAGTCGGACACGGGTTATCGTGGCGCGGCGTTCGTCGTAGATGTCCGTTTCACCAAGCAGTGCGCCGGTGAATTTGAGGGACTTGTCGTCGCTGCGATAGATGACTTGGGGAGACGGCCGAACCTGCGATTTAAAAGCACTCATGGATGGATCCTCTCGACTGCTAAGGCGCTATTCAGTAGGACGCGCCGGAGACCTTGTGGAGCGCCTGCCCTCGGGACTCAGTCCCTGGCGGCTCCACGCCGGACAATATCTGCAAGACGCGTCGACGAGGCAAGCCCCCGTTGGCGCCTCGCTCACCGCTTCCCCTTCCTCGACGTGCGAACGATCAGCTCGCCCGGGTCACAGTCGAGAGCTCGGCAGAGCCGGTCGATGAGGTCGAGGGTATCCGACCGGCTCGCGCCGTTCTCCAGATCGGAGATGGTGGCCCGACGAATGCCTGCCGCGGTCGCGAGTTGTTCTTGGGTCAGCCCCCGCGCCTGGCGGAGCTCCCGGAGCTTGAGAACTGTTGGCGTCATACGGAGCAATGTACGCACACCCGTACCCTTGTGCAAATGTACGCAAACCCGTACATTGTCCCTGTAATAGTTCGAGCGAGACCAACCCCTTCTTGAGAGGAAAGCGTCCCCATGACCAAGCGAATCCGAAGAACCGAAGGCCCTACGGGGGACCTGGCGGAGCTCCGCCGGCTGGCCCGGGCGATGCGAGCCGCGGTTGGCGAGGCGTCGGACGAGATCGCGGAGGCCGCCGATCTCCTGCTGGCGATGGAGTCCGGGGAGCATCAGACCGTTCGCCAGGCTCACAACCTGCTGATTGACCATGCGATCGACGACTTGAAGCTCTATGGTGGCGTCGAGGACTCGGTGGCGGCCCTGCTCAACGCCTGCTACAGCTACTTCGGCGACAACTCCCTGCCGGAGACGTCGCGGTGGCCCGATGAGAAGCCCGCCACCGCCCCCGACGAGGCCCCTCCGCCGCCGCCCCCGGCCGGATTGCCTTCGGCCCCGGACGGATTTCAGTTGTTCCTCGATCAGATCCAGGGCCACGCAACGGAAACTCGCGACCTCGCCCGTCTTCTCTATGAAACCGTGAATGGTCGGTACAGCCAGGGGGAGGACCTCGACGACATCATCGACACGGTCCAGCGGACGCTCGAGCATCTCGCCGCCGTGTCCGAGCGGACCCTGCAGGGCTGCTACAAGACGGGGCCCGGCGACTTCGACTCGTTCGGCTCGACGAACAAGAAGGGGGGCTAACGATGGCGCGAAGCACTCAACGCGGGACCATTGTCCCGCTCGACCCGGACCCCAAGTGCCGACGGTGGTTGGTCCGCCTCTCCGGCGGGCTCGCCCTTCACGACGACGGGACCCCGCGGCGCTCCGCGACCGGTCGACCGGTCTATCTGCGGAGCAACCAGGTGGTCCGTGGAGCCAAACGGGACGCCCAGGCCGTCCTGACCAAACTGTTGGGCGACCGGGACCAGGGGCTCCCGGCGATCATCGGCGGCGACGAACGCCTCGGCGCCTGGCTCGAGGCCTCGTTGCAGCAGGCGGCCGACCTCGGGCCCCAAACCATCCACCGCAACCGGGCGGCCTTCAAGCAACTGCCGGAGGGCCTGCGGACCCGCCGTCTCCGCGAGCTGACGCCCCGCGCGTTTCAGGCGTTCTACGCCGAGCTCCGGACCGCCGGCAAAGCCCCGGGCACCATTCGGTACCTTCACCGGGCCCTGTCCAGTCGGCTGGGAGACGCTGTCCGGCTCAACATGCTGGCCCGCAACCCCCTGGCGCGGCTGGCCCTGCCCCGACCGGACCATGTGGAGCGAGCCACCCTCTCCGCCGATCAGGTCGGGCAGCTGCTGGCCGCGACCGCGGAGGAGCGCCTCGGCGCCCTGTGGGCCATCCTCGTGCTGGGAGGGCTCCGGCCCGAGGAAGCGTTGGCCCTCAAGTGGGCGGACTATGACGGCACCAAACTCCAAGTGCGGCGGGCGCTGGTCTGGCTCCCGAAACAGGCGCCGACGTTCGAACCCACCAAAGGCAAGCGGGCCCGCAACGTCGGGCTGCCCCTCGTCGCCCAGCAGGCACTGAAGCGGCATCGGGC
>JAYTTT010000227.1:0-7523 GCA_043744895.1 Gemmatimonadota bacterium
CTCCGGGCGGCGATGGGCCGGTGGGACTTCGGCGAGTACACCATCAAGATCGACTGCGACGTCCTCCAGGCCGACGGCGGCACCCGGACGGCCAGCATCACCGGCGGTTGCGTGGCGCTGGCCGACGCCTGCGAGTGGCTGGCCCAGCGCACCGGGCAAGCCTCGCCGTTCGGCCAGCTGGTCGGGGCAGTGTCCGTCGGGATCGTCAATGACGTGGCCTTGCTCGATCTGGCCTACGTCGAGGACAAGGACGCCGGCGTGGACGCCAATGTGGTCATGCGGGCCCCGTCCGATTTCGTCGAAATCCAGGGCACCGGCGAGCAGGGCACCTTCAGTCGAACCCAGTTCGGCGAAATCCTCGACCTCGCGACGGCCGGCATCGGCCGGCTCTTCGACGCCCAGCGCCAGGCCCTCGGCCGGTGAGGCTGCTGGTCGCGACCCGGAGCTCCGGCAAGCAACGCGAGGTCCGGCGGCTCCTGGCTGGTCTCCCGTTCGACTTCGGGTTTCCCGACGACGCCGGGGTCATGGAAACGCCCGCCGAGGCTACCCTCGAACTCCACGACTCATTCCGCGCCAACGCCCGGGCCAAGGCCGAGTATTTCGTTCGCCTCACCGGCCTCCCCACTGTGGCCGATGACAGCGGGCTCGAGGTCTTCAGCCTCGGCGGCGATCCCGGCGTCCGCTCCAAGCGTTGGGCCCAAGCCGCCGGGTCGGCCGAGCAGATCGATGCCGCCAACAACGCGATGCTGGTCCGGCGCCTTTCGGGCGCCACCGAGGCTCGCCGCCGGGCCCAGTACCGGTGCGTGCTGGTGTTGTTGCGGAAACCGAGCGGCATTCCCGAAACGTTCGACGCCTCATGCGGCGGCCTGATCGGGCTCGAACCGCGGGGCACCCACGGGTTCGGCTATGACCCGTACTTCGTCAGCGACGACCTCGGGAAGACCGTCGGCGAGGCCGCCGATGCCGAGAAAGACGCCGTCAGCCACCGCGGCAAGGCATTTCGGGGCCTGCTCGCCGCCCTCACCACTCATCCCCTCTAGCGTTCCGGACTCCACAACCATGTCGATCATTCCCGCCAACCGCCTCAAACAACGCCTGGCCGACGGCAAGCTCTCGGTCGGGACGATGATCGCCGAGTTCCGCCAAACCGCGGTGGTTCAGGCGCTCCTGAACGCCGGACTCGACTGGGCCATCATCGACAACGAGCACGGCGTCTTCGGGCCGGAAAGCCTGGGCGAGCTCTCGCGAATGGCCCGGTTGGTTGGGGTCACGCCGATCATCCGGGTGCCGGCGCTCACCTACGAGCAGATTTCTCACGCGCTCGACGGGGGCGCCCAAGGGGTCATGCTGCCGCGGGTGACCAGCGCGGCGGAAGTCTGGGATGCCGTCTCCATGGTCAAGTATCCGCCGGCCGGCCGGCGGGGCAGTGCGTTAGGCCGCGGTCATACCGAATTCAAGGGCGGGGATGTGGTCCAGATGATGGCCGACTCGAACCGGGAGACCTTCGTCATCGTCCAGATCGAGACCCGGGAGGCGATGGACCACCTGGACGAGATCCTGGCGGTGCCCGGGGTCGACGCCGCCTTGGTCGGGCCGAACGATCTCTCGATTGCGTTGGGCGTCGCCGGCAAGATGCGCGATCCGCTCTTAGTCGCCGCGATCGAGCAGGTCATGGCCGCGTGCGCGGTCCATCACGTCCACCCGGCCATTCACACCAACGACGTGGCGCTGACCGCTGAATGGGCCAAGAAGGGAATGCGGCTCGTCAGTATCTCCAGCGACGTGGGTTTCCTCCAAAAGGCCGCCAAAGAGGCGGCCGACGCGATTCGGGCGGCGACCGTCTAACACGGGCTAGACCGCGGCCTTCGACAACCCCTGGTCAGTCAAGCGCCGGGATCTGGTCTGGGCGCAGCAGGAGGGCAATGGAGCGGGCCACTCCCGGCGTGCGCTTGATGAACCCCCGGCGCTGCAATGTCTTCAGCATCTCGTGCACGCTCGGCGGCGTGACGCGAAAGAATTCCTGAAGCTCCGCCTCCGAGGGCGCTCGCCGATGCACTATGAGGTAGCAGTGGATGAACGCAAGATACTGGCCCTGCTTGGCGGAGTAACCCAGCGCGGCGGCGGCCGGTCGCACCAAGTGGGCCCCTCGATCGGCGGAGTCGTCGAGGCCGTTCACCAGGCGGGTGTATACGTGCCCAATCCGTTCACCGTCCTCGATGCTCTGCGCGTTGTTGCCGGTCTCTTCCACAAGAAGCAGGAGCTCGGCCAAGGCCTTGTCATCGAGTTCGAACGTAGCCAACTCCTTGGTCACCGCCATCGCCGCCAGGAACGGGGCGACGGCGTCTTCGGAGCTCGCGTGTCGGCGGACAAGGGCGACCTCCTCCACCGTCAGGTGGACGAAGTACCTCGCTCTCCGTACTGCACGCTCCCGCCGTGGTGGCATGAACTCCGTGGGTGGAGTCTAACGAGGATGGAGGAAAAGCCCTTGCGAGAAGTTGTGCTCGTGCGAGTCCAAGGAACGACGCTCCAGAATGCCCCGAGGCCGACAATCGGCGCCAACGAGATCATTCGATGACCATCTGAAACGCCCTCCCAACAACCCTTGGGACTAATTCTACAACGTTAACGTATTGGAATTGAGCTGCGGAGGCGCAAAGCGCGCTCCAGGTCGCCAAACAGCTCGCGGAGGACCGGGCCGGCGTGCGCCGTCGGCACTCCCCGCATCTCCCTACCTAATGACGGGGGAAACGCGTGTCGGGCACCGTGGACCACGAAATCGCGTAGTGCCCGCCGGTTCGGTTCTCGGGTCCCGCCACGGACCAATCCGGCCGCCTGGAGGCGTTGCAGGGAATCATGAACGGTGCTCGGGCTAAGGCTCCGCCGACACCCCCGTGAGCGCCGAGGGGCCTTCCACTGCAACCCAGTCCCGCCCGCCCCCGCCGGCTCCGGCTCGCCGGCTGGGCCTGGCTCATCGGCGGTGCCGCCGTGCTCCTGGGCGAGGCCGTCGCGGCCGCCGCGTTCACCCCGACCTACAGCTACGCCCGGAACTATCTCAGCGATTTGGGGGTGCCCGTTTGCGGCGTGGTGATCGCCGGCCGGCCGATCTGCTCGCCCCTTCACTTCGCGATGACGTTAGGCCTCGGCGCCCACAGCTTCCCGTTCTTGGTTGGGTTCATCGGAGTCGCCGGGCACCCGGCCGGCGGTCGGCGCCGCCTCGCCCTCGGGCTCGCTGTGCTGCAAGCAGTCGGCATTGCGTTGGTCTTGGCGTTCCCTGGCCCTCGTCCGGCCGACCTGGCCGACGTCACGATTCCCTCCCACATCCTCGGAGCGACGGCGGCCATCCTCTGCGGCAACCTGGCGATCCTGGTCTACCGATGGCCGTCGGATCTTGGTGCGCCAGGGGTCCTGCGGTGGGCGGGCCGGTGGCTCCCGCTCGCGGGGTTCGCCGCGGTCGCCGGCTTGCTGAAGGCGCAGGCGACGCACGACTTCATCGTGGGGGACGGCACGTGAGAGCGGGTATCGGTGTACACCATCTTCGGGTGGGAGATCGCGGCGGGGGCGTGGCTGGTGCGACCGGGCAAGCGGTGACGCACCGGCCAGCTCAGCCGACCATCACCCCTTGGGCGGAGTCCGGAGGATCTTGTCCATGGGCCTACCCTTGGCCAGTTCGTCGACCAACTTGTCGAGATACCGAATCTCCCGCATCGTCGGCTCGGCGATGTCCTCGATCCGGACTCCGCAAATCACGCCCGTCACCAGGCTCCTCGCCGGGTTGAGTTTGGGCGCCTCGGCAAAGAAGGTTTCGAAATCGGTCCGGCGCTCGAGGCGCTTCTCGAGGGAGACTTGGGTGTATCCCGTGAGCCAGCGAATGATCTGATCGACCTCGGCCTTGGTCCGACCCTTCTTTTCCGCCTTGGCGACGTAGTGGGGATAGACGCTGGCGACGCTGGTCGTGAAGATCCGATGCTTACCGGTACCGGTTTTCATTGTGCCTCTCCCCGTAAGCGGGGCCTGACGATCGGTTGGGAGCCCCAGCGCCTGATGGGCGGGCGGGAGGGACGAATGAAGAAGCGTCGGGGAGAATGCCGGAGGAAAGGCCGTTATCTCGGTCACCAGAGGATCGTAGCGGTCGAAGGGCGCGCCCGGAAGGGCTGACGCCGCGGACCCCCGGCTCCACAGCTCGAACGTTCAATCGGGACGGTCGGATTTGACACCGCGTCCCCCCGAACCCCGTGGGGCGGCCGTAAAGCATTGTGATACAACACTTTGCTAAACGCCAGTGCAATGCTGAGCATCGGCGTTGGGCTGCGAAACGGGACTGGTGGGCCGCCGTGGCACCGAATTCACCTCATCGCGGCCCGTCTCCGAGCCCTTGGCAATTGGAGCTACACCCGGTAGCGTCAAGGCAGGATGCCTCGGATCAGCTACTTCTTCGGAATCGTCGTCACGATGTACTACAACGACCACTCGCCGCCCCATTTCCACGCGACCTACGGAGATGACGAAGCGACCGTGGCGATCGACACTTTCGAAATCCTCTGGGGCGATTTGCCCAATCGGGCGATGGCAATGGTCCTTGAGTGGGCGGCCGCGCATCGAGACGAGCTGAGAGCCAATTGGGACCGAGCTCGGCAGGGTGTGCTGCTAGCCCCGATTGATCCGCTTTCTTGACGGAGTGACCATGACAAAGCGACCAGTTCGGATTGAGTCCGTTGAACCAGGGGCGGGGACGAAAGTGCAGCTCAGGTTCACGAACGGCGAGCGACGAGAGGTCGACCTTCAGCCCTACCTGCGGGGGCCGATCTTTGCCGAGATTCGCAGCGATCCAGTGAAGTTCCGAGAGGTCACGGTCGACCGGGAAATCGGAACGGTGGTGTGGCCGAACGGGGCCGACATCGACCCAGACGTCCTTTTCAGGGGACTAAGGCCAGCGTGGACTGAGGCCAGCGCCGCGTCTTGATTGAAGGGTAGCTCCGCAAACGAAGGCCGACCGCCCAGCGGTGGCCTTTCTACGATCGGGACGGCGGGATTTGAACCCGCGACCCCCTGAACCCCATTCAGTCTTACCCTGTTAGGCGCGGTTCGTCTGCGTATGGCTGCGTGTCGTTACGACAAAGGGCACCCGGATGGGGTGGCGACGGACCCCCTGCCGAACTTGGGTGAGTACGGAATGCTGGTGTGTTGCCTAACGCATCGGTATTCAGCGGCGGGCGCCCGCACGAAGCGGCGCGACCGCGGCGGCCTCAAACAAACATGAAGCCGCGGCCGCGCCTTGGGAAGTGGAGTTCCGGGCGCCCGTCCGCTGCAATACCAGGTTATACCGCATCACAACCGATCCGGGCTGCCCTCCACCGATCTTTCCAAGGTCGATCCCTTGCGCTCGAACCGATGTGCGACGCTGTCGGACCGCGCTGCCTCCGCTACCGTCGCGGCTGAAGCGTGAAGTCTACCCGGACGCTGTCAACGAGGCGGGAGGGGTCGAGGCGTAGCGGCAGGCCCGTTTCAGTCGACGAAGCGAATGCCGTGGTCTCCTTCGGAAACGCGCTGATCGAGAAACACAACGTGACCGGTCCACTGTAGAGGGTGTTCGGTTGGATACGGTAGCGGCCGAGGGAGTCAGTCCGGCCCGCTGCCGAGGCGACGATGGGAATGCTATCGCTGCAGCGGAAATGGCCGGCCGCCACGATCAATGCTTGGTGAACCGGCGCGTGAGTCCTGGCTTCCTGAACCACCCCATACGCAATGGCAGACGCGAACGGGAACTCGTTGTCAATGGTGGGCGTGGCACAGCCGCCGATCACTGCCACACCAAGAGTGAGCGACGCAATGGGAGAACGGCGACGCGAGGAGAGGATCACGGTGCTTACGACCATGGCCTGGGCACTGGCGAATCTAGCGTGGAGAGCCAGGCTGGCGATGTGACCGGTGTCACCGGAGAGCCGAATGCGGTATAACGAGGATGTAGGAAAAGCCCCTGTGAGGATTTGTGCTCGCGCGGGTCCAAGAAACGGCGCTCCAGAATGCCCCGAGACCAACGATCGGCGTCGACGAGATCATTCGATGACCCTCTGGAACGCCCTCTCTGCAACCCTTGGGACTTATTCTACGGCCTCAACGACCTACAAATCAGCTGCGGCCGCGCAGCGGCCGTCAGACTGCATTTGTTGGTTAGGCTGTGCCGTCGGGATCTCAGTAGAAGGGACCGGAGAACCCGATGCCGACCATGAACAGTACCTGCCGGAGGCCATGATGAGCCACTGGGTTCTCAACATCCGCAATATAGCGCCCCGTAAACGCCTCGGTGTACTTCACCTCCAGCCTCAGGAGTATCCGTCTAGTAACGGCTAGGTCGATGCCGCCGACGAGGCTTGCTGCGGGCGCTCGAGCGCCATGCGCGTAGCCCCCGGCAGCGCCGAAGAACGGGCCCGCATCCTCTCGGACCCGCTTGGGGCGGAAGGTGACTGCCGCGTCGTAGAGACCGCCGAGTCCTCGTGGACAGCTTCCTGCACACCCTGCCGGCGTCAGGGTCCCGGCCGCCGAGAGACGTGCCTCCCATCGACCGGAAAGGAAGCTCAGGGCGACGCCCACGCCGGCGATACCGCCGGTCGAGCTATGCCCGCCGCCGATTGTTGGAACGAAGCTGACCCAAAGGACTGCAGTAGAGTCGTTCATGGGTCGGACCTGGCCGTCCGACGCGCCGACGCCTGCCAGCGCCAACAACGCGACGCAGCCGAACACCCGCCTCAACGGGTCGACACTCTGGGCCGACGGGGGCATGCCACTCAACGTACCTGCGGTCCCGCAGCCCGGCTGTGATCCCGGTCACAACCTCGATGGTGGCACCGAGTACTGCCGGCAACAGCCTAACTAGTATTGGACCTGCGTCAGGCAGCCCGCGAATCAGCAAATGCCGCGATAGCGCCCCACGCATCGACCTAATGCGTTAGCGGTTGCGGCCTAATCCGGCAATTGCGGCGCTCCTCGACCCCGATCAGCCGGTTTCCGCACCCGAAATGGTCAACCAAGCCGATGGGCGACTGTTTTAGACTGCGAAGCTCGCCCTGATCCCGAAATTGGGCCGCGAAGGAGCCGCATCTTCTGATTAGGCTGCGGGAATCGTGATCGAACGAGGGTGGGCCCGGCCCGGGCACCCAACCGGCAACCCACCATCTTGCTGAGCGCGTTCCGCGGCTAGACGGTCGCAGCGGCGCCCACGCCGTCGTCCTCACGGCGGTGCGGTCGATGCTCCAGGTGGCGCGGGAGCACAGTGAGCTGCTCGCGAAGCATGGCCTCTTTGGTCAGCTCGAACGCGCCGACGCCCCAGGCAACGGCCACCGCCGGGCCCATGTCGGCGCCCGGACCGATCTCGAGGACACGGTCGCCGACATCATGAAGCTGGGCGGCGTCCTCGACGGGATGAGCCGCGATCGGAGCGCGAAGAACGTGATCGGCCTTCTTCAGCAACCTGCTAACGCCTGATTCCGCTCGAATCGGCGCCAATCCAGACGGTGACGGCCTTGCCC
>JAYTTT010000228.1:0-1960 GCA_043744895.1 Gemmatimonadota bacterium
CTTCTATATGAACGCGATGCCCGAGTCGAAGAACATCAGCCGGGTGATGTACCGGGAATGGTATCCCCAGATCATGTACAACCACCACCAGACCGGTCCCGACGGCGCGGTGATGTTCGCACCGCCGTTTCGAGACCCCCACAACTACAATCTCGATCCGATCCTGATCAACTCGCTCAGTATGGTCGGCAACGCGATGCAGACCCGGTTTGCCGCTGAGGACAAGCCCGGCGTGGTGGAGCGCGAAGCGTCGAGCTACCAGACCTGGTGGAACGGCGGGCTTCGGACCACGGCCTATTTCCACAACCAGGTTGGGATCTTGACGGAAACGATCGGCAGCCCGACCCCGATCACGATTCCGGTGGTGCCGGACCGGCTGGTGGCCGACGGCAACGGGACCTTTCCGATCATGCCGCAGCCGTGGAAGTTCCGCCAATCGATCGACTATTCGATCACGGCCAACCGGGCCATCCTCGATTACGCCTCGCGGTACCGGGAGCACCTGCTCTACAACATCTATCTGATGGGAAGATCGGCCATCCGGAAAGGCAGCGGGGACAGCTGGACGATCATTCCGAAGCGGGTGGACGCAATGCGGGCCGAAGCGGGACGGGACAACCGGGGCTCCGTCGACCTCAAGTATTTTGCCCTGCTCCGGAAACCGGCCGATCGGGACCCCCGGGGCTACATCCTCCCTGCCAACCAGCCTGATTTCCTGACCGCCACCAAGTTCGTCAACGCCCTGATCGAGTCCGGGGTCGAGGTCCAAACGGCGAAAGTCGCCTTTGCCGTCGCGGGCAAGGAGTACCCGGCGGGATCCTACGTCCTCCAAGCAGCCCAGGCCTTCCGAGCCCACCTCCTCGACCTGATGGAACCCCAGGACTATCCCAACGACATTCCGTACCCGGGGGGGCCGCCAAAGGCTCCCTACGACAACGCCGGCTACACCCTGGCCCTCCAAATGGGCGTCAAGTTCGACCGCCTGCTCAATGGCTTCGAGTGTCCCTGCTCGAAGATTACCGACGTCCTGAAGAAGCCGCCCGTCGCCGCCGTCATGCCATCCGGCGGATCCTACCTCATCGCTCGATCCGTCAACGATGCCTATTTGGCGGTCAACCGACTGCTGGCGGCCAAACAGGCGGTGCAGGCCAACCGAACCGAGTTCATCGTCCCGGCAAATCCGACGACCACCAAGCTCCTCCGCGAGTTGGTCGAGAAGCGGGGTCTCCCGGTTCGAACCGGGTCAGCTTCCGGCGCCGCGCTCAAGCCGATCCGGGTCGGGCTCTGGGATCAGTATGGAGGCTCGATGCCCTCGGGCTGGGTTCGGTTCATTCTCGAGCAGTTCGAGTTTCCGTTCGAGGTGGTCTATGCCAAACGCCTCGACGAAGGGAACCTGAACCAGCAGTTCGACGCTCTGCTGTTCGTCGACGGGGCGATTCCGGCCGCGGCCGGAGGCGAGCGCAATGCTGGGTTCCGCCAAAGTGACCCGCCCGACGACCTGCCGGCCGAGTTCCGCGACCGCCTGGGCCGGGTCAGCCCGGACAAGACGATCCCAGCCCTCAAGACGTTCCTGGAGAACGGGGGCCGGATCGTGACGATCGGAAGCTCGACCTCCCTGGCCCGCCATCTGGGCCTTCCGATCGCGAGCCACTTGGTGGAGCGAACCCCGGCGGGGGTGGTGCGGCCGCTCCCCCGGGAACGGTTCTTCGTCCCGGCGTCCTTGCTCGAAGTGGCCGTGGACACGACGGCGCCGAGTGCCGCGGGCATGGAGGCCTCGGCCATCGTGATGTTCGACGAAAGCCCGGTCTTTCGGCTCCTGCCGGACGCCTCGGCCAAAGGCGTGAGGCCGGTAATGTGGTTCAATAGCGCGACGCCGCTCCGAAGCGGATGGGCCTGGGGCCAAACATTTTTGGAGGGCGGCGTTGCGGCCGTCGAGGCAAAAGTCGGCAAGGGGGCCCTC
>JAYTTT010000229.1:0-27820 GCA_043744895.1 Gemmatimonadota bacterium
ATCGCCGAGCCCCCCATTTTCGAGCGCCGAGCGCCGAGTGCCGAGTGCCGAGCCTAGTGCACCGCTACCGGAAACGGCCCGCAGCTCGCCTCATCCGCCCGCGGCGTCCCCGGGTTGAGATACCCCGAGGAGCGGACCTCGGGGTACCGGGTGTTGAAGACGTTTTGGAGTTCCCAGTCGAGCAGCCAGCGCGAGCGGCCGAGGGCCACGGTGCCCTCGAGGTCGGCCACGAGGTACGACTGGCTCTCAACCGCGGGTTCCCCGATCGGGGTGAACGGCCCGTTGAGACGAATCATCCCGCCGATCGTTAGGCGGCCTGACACCACCGCCTCGAGGCCGGCCCGGGCCAGGTAGCGGGAAACGCCGGGCACCGGATCACCGGGGGCGAGCGGAACCAAATGGAGGCTCGGCCGAATCCCGGCCCACTCCAAGGCCACCACCGGATTCGGCGCGGCCAGCGTTTCGCTGATGTTGGCATCGTTGACCGTTCCGGTGGCCGTCAGGCGGAGCCGGGGGCCAAGCGGGATCTCGACCGACCCCTCGACGCCTTGCCGAACGCTTCGGCCGGCCCCGGTAATGCCCCTCGTAATCGGGTCCTGGACCCGCTCGCCCGCGACGTCGAGCCGAAACAGAGCCAAGTGAAGTTGGGCCAGCGTCCCGACCCATTCGATGCCGAGTTCCTTGGCCCAGACCCGTTCCGGTTCGGGCGCCGGGTCGCTGATGACGCCTGGGGCCCCGCGAAAGCCGCGAGCCACCGATCCGGTCAGGGCCAGGGCTCCGCTCATCAGGTAGCGGGCCCCAAACTTGGGACTGATCAACTGGTGGGTCCGGCCCCGCGAGGCGGTCCCGGCGAGCCGGTCCGCGGCCTGGTAGTGTTGGAGATCCCACCGGAGTCCGAGGTCGAGCGCCACCGGGCCGACCAACCGGCGCCACCGCCCAAACAAGGCACCGGACCCGAACACCCCGGCGTACGAGGCAGTGGTGCCGGTAGCCCGACGGGCCTCCGTGTCGAGGAGCCGGTAGGCCACATCGTCGTACCGGCCACTCGCGCCGAGGCTCCAGTCGCCGCCGGCCGTCCAATGGATTTGAGTTTCGCCGCCGACCGCGGTGCGCCGATCGTGCTCATCGGTCTGGGCCGGGGGACCGTCCCCTTCGGGGACGTTGAGGTAGACCCGGCTATCGATCCGCTGGAGCCAGCCTAACGTCGATATCCCGGCCCGATCGGACAGGACCCGGCTGTACCGGATATGGCCTACGACCCGCCCGGCGCTCCCACCGTCGGTGGGATCGCCGCTCTGCGTCAGCCGCCGGGCATTGTAATCGGCTACCGAGAGGAACCCGGGGGAATCCCATCCCGTGGCATATCCAAGCACTCCGCCCCCAAGCCGCCCGTTCCCGGTGCCGGCCCGCCACCGGAGAATGCCGTTGCCAAGCCAGGAGGCCGAATGGTCGCGCCACCCTTGGCTTCGCTCGAACCGTCCGCCGGCCAACCAGCCCCGGTCGCCGTGGGCCGCCCCGGTGCGAAACCAGCCGTGACCATCGCCAAAGCTCGACCCGCCGACGGCACCAGCCGGTCCGGTGGCGCCCCAAGGCGTCGTCACCTCGACCACGCCCCCGAACGCAAAGTCGCCGTAGAGCGGGCTCGCGGGGCCGCTGATGACCCGGAGCCCGTCGGCCGCCGCGGGGAAGAGGACGTTCCAGTCGGAGTAGCCTTCGATGTGCCCGTGGAGCGGCAAATTGATCGGCACCCCGTCAACGACCAACAGCAGGTCGGACGAGTGATCCGAGCTGAATCCCCGGAGGACCGCGTTGGCCGCGAACCCGGGCCCCTGCCCCTGCTCGTGGACCTCGACCCCCGCCAACCGCCGGACCAGATCCCACGAGTCCTCGGCCTGCGCTTTTCGGAGCGCGGTCGAGTCCACCACCTTGGTGGTCACCGGCGGGGCGATCGACCGCTGCCGAACGCCTTCGACCGTCAGAGCCGGGAGTTGACGGGCCTTGGCCGAATCGGGCGCCTGCGCCAGGAGCCTGCTGCCGCCACCGAGCGCCAAGACCACGACCCAACTCCAAACCGACACCGGCTTACTTCCCAACCGTGAAAACGAACTTGCCGCGAACCGCGTGGCCGTCGTCGCCGGCCGTCCGCCAGATCACCATGTAGGTCCCGGCACTGAGCGGCTTGGCGGGGTCGGCGGCAATCGACAGAGGGTCGTCGGTGGCCTGCGGCTTCCCGATTTCGAGCTTGGTACTGTCGGCGGTGAGCAGATTGATGCTGCTGAACTTGGGTTCGACCTTTTCCGCGAACCAAAGCCGAATTTCCTTGGGTGACGTCACGGTCGCCTCGGCGGCCGGGGTGCTCTTGGTCAGATGGTTGTGCCACGCGAACGCCGTCGCGGGGATCACCAAGGTTGCCGCGGTAACCAGCCTCTTCCGGGTCGACATCGTGATGCTCCTGATTTCGGGCCACCTCGGTGGCCAGTGGTATTGGAGTCGGATCGACGCCCCGGGTGCGGCAGGAATCATCGGCCGCACCGGGAACGACCCGGCGCCTTCGGACCTACAATGACTGAGAGGAGCTACGCGAGAACGGGTGGGGCGAGCGCCAGCGGAAGCACGAATGGCCGCGCCGCGAGCGGCAACGGCGGGGTCGGCTCAGCCGACCCCGTCTGGAACGCGATCGGCCGGGACTCGGCCACTGCCGTAACCACCGGGGCTCCGAGCCCGAGACCCAAGTGACACCCGGCGATGCAGATGCAGGTGCCGGGCTGGTGTGGCCCCGGCGAAGGGGCGTTCGAGTGGTGACCGGAATGGCCGGCGTGGGCAGGCGCGCCCGTAGCCTGGCCCGCCAGCGTCATGTCGCACCGGAGGTTCGCCACCGTGGCGACCTCGAGCGTGAGGGCGATCAACGCGGCCACGAGCAGCGGCCACCGGACCAGACGGGTCATGGAGCCAATAATGGGTTCGAGGCCCGTGCGCCGTCAACTCCGGGCCCCAGCGAACCCGTTCCTCGGTCGTGAGCCCTGACCGGGGCGTTTTCCGCCTTTCAGCGCGACGCCAACCCGGATCGCCCGATGCCGTATTCCTGGAACTCGACCCCGGCTCGCCTCGGATGGGCGCGACGAAGACGAGGATGCTGAACAGGTTCGACCCGATCACGTTGCCGATCGCGATGTCGCTGCTTCGAGTCCGAGGGCAACCTGTCCGACTGAACGCAACATCAACGACCCCGGGGCGGGGACCGCAAGGTTTCCAAGCGGGTCGCGTGAGGGCTCACGGGCTCGCTACTATTCCCGTCCCCCGAACCCTTCCACTTGGGAATTCAGATGCGCCACCAGCCGATCCACGCCCCGAATCTTCCCGAACCAGCCGGACCCTACTCACCCGGTATGGCGTTCGAGCGCCTGATCTTCGTGTCGGGCCAAGGCGCCGGCGATCCGGCCACCGGCCGGCGGGTCGGCCCCGACACGGCGTCTCAGACCGAGCAATGCCTCGCCAACATCCGCACCATCCTCCAGGCGGCGGGCTCGGATCTCCAGCATGTGCTCCGATGCGGCGTGTTCTTGATCGACATGAGCGACTTTGCGGAAATGAACGGGGTCTACGCCCGGGTGTTCGGCGGGCATCGTCCGGCCCGCACCACGATCCAGGCGGTGGCGCTGCCGGAGGAAGGGCTCCGGATCGAGATCGACTGCATCGCCTACGTCCCGTAGCCCCGGACCTACCCGGTGGGGTGGGCCCCCAACGAACCCGTTCCTCGGCCGCTCGGTGCGCGGCTAGTTCCGGTTCTGGGCGTCGTAGGCCATGAACCGGGGCAGCAGCGCCGCGATGATCGCCGACCCCACCACGCAGAGCACGCCGCCCGACACCACCGAGGCGCGCACCCCGAACGCACCCGCCACCAGGCCCGCCTCGGCGTTGCCGAGGTAGGGCCCGCTCAGATAACTAACGTGCTCGATCCCGGCAAGCCGGCCCCGGAGCTGATCGGGAATAGTCTGGTTCCAGATCGTCATCCGAAAGATGGCGCTGACCGAATCGGCGGCGCCGGCCAGCGCCAGACACAGCAGAGCGGCCGGAAGGGTCGTTGCCAGGCCGAAGCCGACGATCGCAATGCCCCACCCGGCCGCCGCGATGACTACGGCTCGGCCATGCCGGTGGACCCGCGAGGTCCACCCCGAAGTCAGGCTGCAGATCAATTCCTGGCGGCTCGCGGCATAGCGCCAGCCCTCGACCAGTGAGGACCAACCGATTGAAACCGTTGCCAACTGAGCCGGCAGGGGCCGAATCATCGACACCAGCAGCACGGAGCCGAGGAAGCTTGCCGCATCGATCCCGAATCCGACCGCCGGGCCAAGGCCGGCCACGATCAAGCCGGCCACCGCGGGTCCGCCGACCCAACTAAGGCTATACACCAGACTGCCGAGCGCCGCCGCCGCGGACATTCGCTCGGGGGCCACGATCCGGGGCACGATCGAATCGCGAGCCGGCCGGGCCAACGCCGAGACCCCGGCGGACAGGCTCGCGAGCGCGAAGATTGCCACGACGCGGGGCGCGGGCCGCATCGCGTTGAGCATCAGCAGGACGGCCACGACGCCTAACGTAGCATCGGCGGCTCGGACCAGGAGACGGCGGTCGAGCCGGTCGGCCAGATTGCCGCCCACGAAGGCCATCACCAGCATCGGGACGAACTCGGCGACACCGACCAGTCCGACCATGGTGGAGGAACCGGTCAGCCGGTACATCTGCCACGGCAGCACGACGTAGGTAATGGAACTGCCGAGCGAGGAGATCGCCTGAGCCCCGAGGAGCCAGCGATAGTCGGGAGACTCGCGAAGCGGCGTGGTATCGACCGCCAGCAGGTCGAACAGCTTCTTGAAAATCAGCAGGACTCTGGCAGCAGGTCGGCGACCGCGCGACGGAACCCGGGAATGACGTCCTCGCCGTCGAGCCAATCCGACGTGGCCAGGCGCGTCGTGGAGCGATCGGCCCGGTGGACGACCACCGTGCGCTCCTTGGCATCGACCACCCAGACCATCCGGCTCCCGGCATCGAGGTAGCTGGCGACTTTTTCCGCCACCTCGGACGGCCGATCCGTGGGCGAGAGGATCTCGATGGCGAGGTCGGGCGCGAGGGGAATGAAGTTCGCCGGAATCCGCCGCGGATCGAGCCGGTCGGCGGCCACGAACGACAGATCGGGCCCCCGCACGGTATCGGGACCCCGGTGAAGGATGAAGCCACTCTCCACCAGCACGACCCCGAGCGCGTGCGCGTCCACGAATCCGTGGAGCCAATACCCGAGTCGCATCGCAACCTGGCCATGGGCCCCGCCCGGAGGCTCGGCCAAGCGGAGATTGCCCCGAACCAACTCGAGGTGGTCGTGGTCAGGATATCGGAACAGTTCTTCGGCCGTGACGAGATGGCCCCGGTTTGCCGCCATAGGATCCTCCCTTGCTGGAGCCGAGCATACGCTCGGCCGGACAGCCGAGTCAAGGGCGGACATCACGATGATCATTACAACGCGAGGGCCTCGAGCGAAACCGGCAGCGCTCGGACCCGGACCCCGGTCGCCGCGAACACGGCGTTGAGGACGGCCGGCGCGACGGCCGGTACCGGAGGCTCACCCAAGCCGAAGGGTCGAATCGGCGCGTCCACGATATGGGTTTCGATCACCGGCATCTGATCGATCCGGAGAATCGGATAGTCTCCAAACCCGGACGAGACGGTCCGACCAGCGTCGAACCGGACCCCCGGCCCGAACAGAGCCGACAGGGCCCAAGCCACCCCGCCCTCGAACTGCTTCTCCACGCCCTCGCGATGGATGACCTGCCCGCAATCCACTGCGTTGACCAGCCGGTGCACCCGGATATCGCCAGCCGCACCGACCGACACCTCGGCCACTTGCGCCACCATGGTGCCCCGATGATACGGGTTGCACGCGATGCCCCGGCCGAACCGCCGACCCCCCTCGCCCGCCGGCGGCGGCGTACCCCAGTTGGCCCGTTCGGCGGCGAGCGTGAGGACCGCCCGAAGCCGGTCGCCGTTGTTAAGGGTCACGGCCCCGCGGACAACCGCCCCGGGAGACGGAATCAGCGACAACCGGAGCGCCACCGGATCCACGCCGGTGGCGTGGGCGATCTCGTCGATGAAGCACTCGCACGCCAGCACCGACGCCGGATAGGTCACCGCCCGCCAGGCCCCCGTAGGCACCGGCGATTCCGCGAGGGCCAGCTCGACCCGCAGATCCGGAATCAGATAGGGAGAGTCGAAGCCTCCCCACGGATCGCCGTCGGCCGCGGGGTCGGCGGCTGGATTGAAGGGGCCGAACATCGACAAGTGGAAATCGCCGACCCGATGGAGCCACGCGATCAGCCGCCCTTTGGCGTCGAGCCCGGCCGCCAGCCGATTGATCTGAGCCGGGTTGTACATGTCGTGCTGGAGGTCGTCCTCGCGGGTCCAGACGACCTGGACCGGGCCGTCGATAGCCCTGGATACCAGCGCCGCCTCGACCAGGAAATCGCTGGCGATCCGCCTCCCGAATCCGCCCCCGAGCCGCATCACATTGATGACGACCCGTTCCGGCGAGATCCCGAGCGCCTCAGCGACCCGAGTCTGGGCTCCGTTGGGGTTCTGCATCCCAGCCCAGATTTCACAGCCGCCGTTGCGAAATTGGGCCACGGCGCTGAGCGGTTCGATGGCCGCATGGGCCTGCCACGGCCACCGATACTCGGCCTCGAGCCGCCGAGCCGCTCCAGCCAACGCCGCCCGTGCATTGCCCGCCGAACGAGCCGGCTTGCCACCGCGCTCAAGGGCGGCCCCGAGCATCCGCCACCCGGATCGGTTGTCGAAGGCCGGATGAGGCCCCTCGTCCCACTCGATCTCCAGTTTTTCCCGGCCCTGCTGCGCGGCCCACGTCGTCACCGCAACCACCGCCACGCCGGAAGGCACCTCGACAACCCGCCGGACGCCGGCCACGGTCATCGCGCCGTCACTGGAGAATCGGCGGACCTTCCCGCCATGAACCGGACTCCGGGCAATGCTGGCGTAGAGCATTCCAGGCACGCGCATATCGATCCCGAACCGGGTTTGCCCCGCCACCAGTTCGGTTAAACCGGGCTCGGCAACCCGGGTGCCGAGGAGTCGGTACTCACGCCGGTCTTTGAAGGCCGGCTCCTTCGGCACCGCGAGCTGCCGGGCCGCCTCGATCAAATCGCCAAATGGGAGCCGGCGCCCTGATTTCCCATGGATGACCTCGCCTGCTTGCGTTTGACATTCCTCGGCCGCCACCTTCCACGCGGTTGCCGCCGCGCTCACCAGCATCGTCCGGACCGCGGCGGCCGCGACCCGGTGCGAAAACCAGGCGTCGATCACACTGCCGCTCCCCGAGGTTCCCATCTCGGTGAATCGTGGCCCCGGCTTGGCATGGACGACCCGGACCCGGCTCCAGTCCGCACCGAGTTCCTCGGTCATGATCATCGGCAGGGCGGTGGCGACTCCCTGCCCCATTTCGGACTTATCGAGCACCAGAGTCACGACGCCGGTTCCGGAGACCTCGATCCATTGATTGGCCGCCAGGGGCGGACCCGGCGAGCGGTTCCGGCAGCTGAGATTCGGGCTGGCAACCACCAGGGCAAGGCCCCGAGCCGACTGCTTGAGGAATTCCCGCCGCGAAGTGGCCATCGATCGGTTCCGCCTTGCTTGTCGTGAGATTATCCCCAGTGTCGATCCGTACGGCCGCGGTGGCCCAATGGATTCCCCCCAGCCGGGGGCGAAGTTCTGGCGCTCTGGGCGGTTATTTCGTATCTATGGGAATATCCCACAACCTGGAGAGCGCATGCCCGCCGTGCTCGATCTACTCCGCCGCAAGGGTGATGGCGTCCACACCGTCCTGCCCACTGACTCCGTCGTTGCCGCCGCCACCGCCATGAACCAGCACGGCGTCGGGGGCCTCGTCGTCGTCGATCGGAGCGGCAAGATGGTGGGCATGTTCACCGAGCGCGACGTCCTCCGGCGGGTGGTGGCCGCGGGAAAGGATCCGGCCACCACGGTGGTTTCGGAGGTGATGACGATGGAGGTTTTGGCCTGCCGCCCGGAAACCAGCCTCCAGGAATGCGCCTCGGTCATGACCTCGAAGCGGATCCGTCATCTGCCGGTTCTGAACGACTCCGGTCTGGTCGGCATCGTCACCATCGGCGACTTGCTGGCGCAGCGGGTCGACGACCAACAGGCCACGATTGAGTACCTGACCAGCTTCGTGTACGACGGCCGCTGACTCAGGGCGCCTTGGCCGCAAGTTCGGCCTCGAATCGCTTGGCGTCGGCCGGGCGACCAAGGGCCTTGTAGTCCGCCACCAAATCGGTGCGGGCGTTGTCGAGCCAACTCTTCGGCGGCGTCGTCTGCTTCCGCAGAATTTGATATCCCAGGAGCGACGCCTTCTCGGCCTCCGGGTACTGTTGGGCGCCCAGCAAGTTCCGGCCGAGGCGAATGTTGGCGATCCCCACGAGCTGATGCTCGGGTTCGAGAACCTCGGCGTACCGACGGAGGACTTCCCGCATCAGCCGGATCGCTTCGCCGAACTGCTTCTGCGCCTGGTAGACGCCCGACAAGTTCGACATCGCGACCCCGATCTGGTAATGTTTGTCGTGGTAGACCTCGCGGTAAATCGCGGTCATCCGCTCGAAGGCGGCCCTGGCGTCGTCGTACCGGTTCTGTCGGAGGGCAATCCGGCCGACCTCGTTGACGGCTGAGGCCACCCTGGGGTGGACCGGTCCGTAGGTCTTCTCGTAGACGACCAGGGCCTTCTTGACCAACTCGGCGGCCTCGTCGTACCGCTCCAGGTTGACCAGGGCCCGGCTCAGCATGGTCTCGGCCGAGGCCGTCTCCGGGTGGACGTCCCCATAGAAACTCCGGAGGAGGTCAAGGCCCTGGCGGTAGTAGCGTTCCGCCTCCCCGAAGTTCCCTTGCTCGAACTGCACGGCGCCGAGGTTGATCAGATCGTCGCCCACGTGGGGATGACGGTCGCCGTACAAGGCCTTTGACATCGCCAGGACCCGGTGAAACAGCGAATCCGCCACTGAGTAGTGGCCGGCGTAAAAATGGGTGTTCGCCAGTTCGCCGAGCGTGGCCACGAACTCCGCACTGGTCGAATCGCGCTGATAGAGGGACACTGCCTGGCCCAGGGTCGCGATCGCGGAGTCGTAGGTACCGCTGAGTTCGAACACCTGGCCCAGCACCGCGAGGGCCTTGGCCCGGATCGGATGGGTCGGCGGCAAACTCTTGGTGGCGATCGCAAGGGCCTCCCTGGCCGTGGCCTCCGCGGCGGGAAAATCGGCCCGAGCCGACTGGAGCGATCCGAGCTCGACCAAGGCCGCCGCCACATCCGGGTGATTGGCGCCGAGCAACGCCCGCCGCTTGGCGACCGCCGCGTTGAGGAGGGTGTCGGCCCGCTCCAAGTTGCCCAGCTTCTGATGGATGCTGCCAAGGGTCAGAAACAGCTCCGATTGGGAGCCCGGGTCAGCGTCGAGGCTCTTGGCGTCGCGGAGACCACGGTCGAGGAGGGTCACCACCCGAAGGCTGTCGGCCGGACCGGCCGCCTCGTCGCCCCCTTCGAAGAGCCGCATCGTGAATCCCTGAATCCGCTCGGCCCGCCCCGCTTCGGCCACCGCGCGATCGCGAGCAGCCGCCAGGCGGACGGTGTAGAAAGCCACCAGCACCGCCACCACGACTAACCCGATCGCACCGATCGACACCGCCCGAAGATTGCGGCTCGTGAACTTGGTCAACCGGTACGCCATCGCATCGGGGCGAGCCTCGAGCGGCTCGCCGTCGAGGAAATGATCGATGTCCCGAATCAGGGCATCGACCGACGAGTAGCGGCGTTCCGGATCGGGATGCATTGCCTTGAGGCAGAGGACGTCGAGATCGGCCCAGGCCGACCGACTGGCGACCCGGTCGCCGGGCAGCGCCCGAAGCCAGGCCACCACCGACGGCTTCGGGGCGTCGCCGGCGGCCACCAGCGCGGCGGCCTCGGCGGGATTCTTCTCGCTGAGATCGAACGGGAGCCGGCCCGCCAGTATTTCGTAGAGCATCACGCCCAGAGCGTAGATATCGGTGTAAAGACCAATGCCGGCCCCTCGAAACTGCTCCGGGGCCGCATAGGCCGGGGTCATCATCCGAAGCCCGGTGCGGGTGGCCGCCGCGGGGTCGTCCAGGGTCTCGATCTGCTTGGCGATCCCGAAATCGAGCAGCTTGACCCGCCGGTCGTTGGTCACCAGCACGTTCGAGGGCTTGAGGTCGCGGTGGACGATGGCGTGGCGATGGGCGTGGGCGACGGCCTCGCAGACCGACCGAAACAACCGGAGCCGGTCGCCTAACGACGACTGACGGTCGCGGCAATACTCGGTAATCGGAACGCCCTCGACGTACTCCATCACGAACCATGGGGTCCCGTCCGGCAAGGTCCCGGCATCGTGCAACGCGGCAATGGCCGGATGGCTGAGCTGGGCCAAGAGCCGTTCCTCGCTCGCGAATCGCTCCCGCCGCGCCGGAGAGAGCCAGGCGTCGCGGAGGATCTTGATGGCCACCTTGGTATCGAGGTCGTCGCGGACGCCGAGGTAGACGACCCCCATGCCGCCTTCGCCGAGGATCCCGTCGATCCGATAGGGTCCGAACCGGTGGGCGGTGAGGTCCGTGGGGGCCGACCCCAAGAGTTGGTGTGCCACGCCGGCGACCGGTCGGTCGATCGGCGTATTGGCCCGGGCATCGGCCGCCAGCAGGGCGGTGACCTCCGAGACCACGCTCGGATCGTCACCGCACTGCTCCGTCAGAAAGGTCGGCCGGCGGGCCTCGGGCAGCTCGGCGGCCTGATGGAACAGGTCCTGGATCCGGTCCCACCGCTCCGGGTTCATCAGGGTTGGCGACCCCGGGCGAGTTCCACCGCGAGCCAGGCCCGAGCGGACCGCCAGTCCCGGGTCAGGGTGGCTTCGGAGACGTCCAGCATCGCGGCGCACTCCGGGATGTCGAACCCGCCGAAGAACCGGAACTCGACCAGCGCCGCCTGGCGGGGGCTCAGCCGCGCCAGCGTTTCGAGGGCCGAATCGAGCTCGAGCAGGTCCCCCCCGGACGCCGGGGCCGCGTCGAGCGAGTCGTCGAAGGTCACCAGCGCGGCGTCGGCCCCACCCCGCTTCTCCGCGGTCCGGCGCCGGGCCGCCTCGACCAGCACCTGGCGCATGGCTCGGGCAGCCACCCGCTTGAAATGGAGGGGCGAGTGGAAATCGGACGGCGGCGAGGCCGCCAGCTTGAGCCAGGCCTCATTGACCAGGGCGGTCGGGCTCAGGGTGACGCCCGGCTCGCCCCGGCGAACAGCGCCCGCCAGCCGGCGCAGTTCCTCGTAGGCCAGGCTGAACATCCGGTCGACCGCTTCGCGATCGGGATCCGAGAGGGTCATGACGGTTTTCGTTGTCCGGGTACGCAATGGGTGGTAGCACGGCCACAGGCGGAGGCCGGATCCACAACGGTAGCGTGGTCACGGGGCCCCGTCGAGTGGGGCCCGACAACTCATCAGGAGGGACGCATGGGCGGGATTCGGCAGTGGGTCGTCAGGGCCGGGGCGGCGGGGCTGACCATGGCGCTCTGCGGGTGCGGCACCAATTCCAACCTGCTCCAGCCGACCAACGGCTCGATGACGGCCAAGATCGACGGAACGAGTTTTTCTGCCGCCGCCGTCTCGGCAACCTACACCAGCGGCATTCTTGGCCTCGGCGGGACTGACAGCCAGGGACGGACGATCGGGATCGGCGGCCAAGTTCCCGGCCCGGGCACGTACCCGGTCGGTGTCACCAGCCCAGCCAACTTCAGCGTCACCATTGGCGGGGCCGGGTGGCAGGCGGCGATTACCTTGGGCAGTGGTAGCTTCACGGTGACCTCGATTTCGGCCACCGGTGCCAAGGGAACCTTCCAGTTCACCGCGGGCCCGGTGCCGGGAACCGCGGCTACCGGCAACAAAGTGGTGACGGCGGGTGCGTTCGACGTGACGTTCTGATGTTCAACCGAAGGTCAACTAGGAGGAAGCGGTGATGAGACAAGTGATGCGGGGAGCGGCAGTGATAACGGTCTTGATGGCGGTTGGCGCCGGTAACGCGACGGCGCAGAAGGGCGGGTTTGGGGTCGGCTCGACTGAGATCGGACCGGTCATCGGGTTGGGCGGGATCGGGTCGGCCGGCTTGTCGTTCGGCGGCCGGTTCGAACGAGCCATCAAGCAGCTGCCGAATTTGGGCGACGGAATCTTGGCCATCCAGTTGAGTGCCGACTACTACAGCTTCTCGAACACGGGGGGGTTCAAACTCAAGTACATCCCGATCGGCGCCACGGCCAACTACCACATCAAAGTCAACGACTCGAAATTCGATCCGTTCTTCGGCGTAGGTCTCGGGTACTCGATCGTCAGCAGCTCCTCTTCCGGCGCCGGCACTTCAGCCAGCGCCCTCTACTTCATCGGCAAGGCCGGGCTTCGCTACTACATGGCCAACGGGGTCGCGCTCTACGCTGATGTGGGCGCCGGGGCCGCGACGCTCAATGCGGGCGTGATGTTCCGGATGGCCGGGAACAAGTAGGCCGGAACGATGCCGACCGCGGGTCTGTTCACTCCAGTCGACAAGCAGTGGGTGATCGGCACCCTCAAGGCGATGGGGTCGACCGACCCCGACGTCCTGTTCGCCGCCCGGGCCAAGCTGCTGGCCGCGGTGACGTTCGCGAAGGTCGCTGGGGTCGGGGCGGTCGGCCTCGGGTTTCTGCTGCTGTTTCTTCCGGCGGGGGGACGGTGGTTTGGACCGCCGTTGCTGGTGGCCGGATGGTGGCTGTGGCGGCGTGGGGTCAGGAACGCGGCGGTGGTGGAGGCGGGGTATGATGAGTATCGGCACTCGGCACCCGGCGCTCGGCGCTCGGCACTCGGCGGGGGGCGGTAGACGCGTTACGGGCGTCGGCTTCCGATCGCGAGGCGGAGGCCTCGGATCAGATCTCCTGACCCCGGAGCCGGGTGGAGATTTCCTTCAACGACGACCAGCTTTCGAGGAGATCCGGGAGATACTCCGTCGAGGTGATGAAGGTCCACAGGTAGGACACGATGGTATAGAGCCGGCCGGTGGTGAAGTCGTCAAGATCGATGCCCACATACAACACCGCGAAGAAGATCAGCAGCAGCGCGCCTCGAACCGACCCGAACGCGATCGCCCCATAATCCGCAATCTTGCGCTGCGGCCGGGCCAGCTTCTCGAAATGAGCCCGGACCCGCTCGCTGTCGAGCGACCGAACCACTTCGACCGCCTCTTCGAGCCCGTTGTGAACCTCGACCTGCAGGGCCACCACCCGTCGGTCATAGACGAATTTGACCAGCAGGATCGGGAACACTACCAAGAAGCAAATGCCGGCGATCCGGACATCGTAGATGGCCATGCCGACCAGCGCGCCGATGACGGCGATGACCTGCTCGAACAACTCGGGAACCCGGTACTGCAGGAAGGTGATGTATTCCTGGGCGAGGGTGATCCGGCCCGCCGCCACCGAAGGATGGACCCCGGTTGCCCGAGCCCGCGCCGTGACCTGGGCCGCCACATCGGTGAACACCCGCCGGAAGATCCGGGGGTCGATTGACCGCCGGGCCGAGCCAGCGAGGGTGTTGACCGCGAACACGCCGCTCCAGAGCAGCAGCGGCCCGAATACCCGAGCCCCCGGCACCTTGTTGGACTGGTCGATCATCTGGTCGATCAGGGGCCCGAACAGCCCCGGCTCGGCAATCCAGGCCACGTTTTCGATCCCGACCAGGGCGAGGGCCAGGATAATGCCGAGGCGGTGGCGGTAGATGATGTCGCGGAGTTGCATATCGGAGCATAAAGATACTCGGCGCTCGGCACTCGGCGCTCGGCACTCGGCGATCCGGGGCGTTAGTCGCGGGGGCCGATCCCCGGATCATTCGAATGTGGGTTGCGGCAGCCGGACGCACCGGACTGAGCCGTCTAAGACGAGATACGGCGATTCGGCGAGGACAACGACGTGTTGCCGTTGCTCGCCGATGGTCACGGTCCCGACGAGAACGGCCCGATCGGCCTTACGGATGGTGGCGTTATTTCCACAATGCTCCCCGGCCCGGACCAGCGGGATCGACCGGCTGGCGCGGCCGGTGATTTCGAGGGTTGCCACGGTAACCCGTCCCTCGCTCGGCACGAGCATCGAGAATTCGATCCTCGGTGGCGGAACCGGGATCAGGGCCCCGATCGCCACGTCGAGAAAGTGGCCGGGGAGCACCTGAGCAGGTGCCGGTCCGGTTCGAGGCGGCCGACCCTGTGTGATCCCAGTCTCGATCACCTTCAGGAAATAGTCGAACCAGGCCAGCATGACCTGCTCAAAGTCGATGATCTGCGTCGGCCCCAGGGCCCCGTGAGTCCAGGGCCCGACGATCAACTTCTGCGGCACCTTCTTCGCCTTGAGCACCAGATAATTCTGGTAGGCCTCGTCGTGGTTCCGGGCGTGATCAAAGAAGTTGGCGACCTGGAGCGTGGGCACCTCGAAGGTCGGGTACTTGCTGCGGAGGTCTTTCTCCTGCCAGTACTCGTCATAGGTCGGGTGATCCCACTGTGGCCGGAAGAAATTCCGCCAGCCGTTGTCGGCGATGTGGCGTTTCCAAGTCTCGACGTCCAGCACCTTGCCGCCCTTGCCGTCATCGTAGGCCGGACCGCGCAGCATCGTGTACAGGACGTTGCCCACGCCGTGCCAAACGTAGGGGTGATTGCTGCGAACCCCACCGGGGTACCAGTGGTCGCCGTAGAAATTGGCGTAGGAGCTGTTGACCGCGATCGCTTTCAGATGGGGCGGCTTCAGGGCCGCAATCCGGGTCGCGTTGATGGCCCCGAACGAAATGCCCCAGACCCCGACCTTCCCGTCCGACCAGGGTTGGCTGGCCGCCCACTCGACGAGGTCGTAGCCGTCCCGATACGACTGGGCGTCGAAGTAATCCTTCATGATCCCTTCGGACCGACCGGTGCCGCGCTCCTCCGCAAAGATCGCGACATAGCCGCGCTCGGCGAAGTACGGCGTCGGCTCTTTCCCATACGGGATATAAGAGATCACCACTGGAAACGTCCCCGGCCCGTCAGGCCGGACGATATTGGCGGCGAGGTGAACGCCGTCCCGCATCGGGACTCGCACCTCGTAATCCGTGGTAACCTTATGACGTGCCGGTGACAGGTCATGGTACGCCTGACCGGCCTGCGCCGCCCCAAACGCCACCGCGCTGGTTGAAACGGCAAGGATCAGGACGGCACGCATCATCAGGTGCATTGGATCTCCCCGGGCGGTCTCCAGCGCGCTACCGGGGCAAAGGTCGGTCAGCGGCAGAGACCGGTCAAGGCCGAGCCTTGAGTGGACGGCCGGCGGACGTGGCGGCGCCGTATCGCTGGGTGGCGAACCCAACGATCAAACCCAGCACCCCGCCCGGCAGCATGATCTGCCAGTAATACGCCCGGCCCGCCTCGGCATTGAGCATGGCGATCGGAAGGGCCAGCAGCAGACCGATGACCAGACCGAAGGCCACGCCCTTGGGGGTCGAAGCGACCCGTTTCGCGAAGAAACCGATCAGGACGCCGGCCAGAAGGCCCTTGAGCGTCGAACCGGCGACGATGCCGCCGATCTGCGGGGCCGTTTCCGGCGCCGACACCAATGCCGAAAGACCGTCGAGAATACCGAGAATACCACCGAGGATGATGCCAAGGATCGTTTTGGACATGCCAGTGTTCTCCGTTGGAGATATGAGGACCTGACTTCCATTAACCGTGGCGAACCAGGCGTTTAGTTTCGCGCGGCCAGGAGAACCAGGCGCATGATCATGTAGGCCAGAATCAGCGCCAGGGGTACCTGATAGCGCCCGGCCAATCGGCCAAGGCGCTCGGCCGGACTTTCCCGGTAGGCCTCGACCGGCCGGGCATCGCGATACCGGGCCAGATCGGCCGCCAGCGCCGGGACCGACTGATAACGGTCCGCCGGATCGCCCTGACTGGCCCGGTCGGCGATCGCCATCAGGGCCTTCGGATAGCGAGGCCGGGTACCGGCCGGATTCCCTTGATCGCCCCCGATCACCAGAAAACGGAGCAGGACCCCGAGCGCGTGGATGTCGCTGCGGGCGTCAACGCCCGGGTCGCCCCGGGCCTGTTCGGGGGACATGTAACCGAAGGTCCCGATGACCATGCCGGGCTCCGACATGCCACCGGCCGGCAGGTCGGGATCGGGTCCGGTCTTTGCCACGCCCCAGTCCAGCGTCAGGACCTCGCCGAACGAACCCACCATTACGTTAGGCGGCTTCAGGTCGCGGTGGACCACCCCGTGGGCATGGGCAAAGGCGACGGCGTCGCAGAGGCGTTCGAAGATCTGGAGCCGCTCGGCGAGCGGACGGTCGACGCGAATGTGCTCGTCGAGGCGCTGCCCGCGAACCAGCTTCATGGTGTAGAACGTTCGGCCGTCGGGCAGCAGGCCGACGTCGTGCACCGGGATGATATTCGGGTGCTCGAGCCGAGCCAGGATCCGGGCCTCGCGCCGCAACCGGGCGACGGTCTCGGTGCCGCTCGACGCTGTGCCGGTGACCTTGAGCGCCACGAGCCGGCCGAGGTCTCGGTCGAGCACCGAGTACACCGTCCCCATCCCTCCCCGGCCGATCAGGTCGACGATCTCGTACCGCGTCTCTGAGAGATCCGGGAGTTCGGCGATCCGCCGGAGCCGTTCGACCGTGGCGTCGGGCAGCGACGTCATGGGACCGCGATCCCGAGCACGTCCCGCACGGCTTCGGCGTACTCGTCGTCGGACCCTGTGAGCTCGGCGAGCGCTTCGAGCACGTGGTGGCGGAAGCGCCCGCGGGCCACCGCGAGAAAATTGGTGACCTGGGTCCTCGGCAGGGCGAACTCCCGAGCGAGATCGGCGTAGGTCAGCGCCTCGTCCCGCCGAGTGGCCTCGATGTCGTAGCGCAGAAAGAGCGCGAACGGAACGTCCTTGCCGCTCGCGGCGAACTCTTCCCGCAGGCGGGCGATCGCGAGTTCGAAGACGGCGCGGACCCATTCCCGCTGGAAGAAAGCCTCCACGTCGGCGTCCGGCGCCGGGCCGGCGTCGCGGAACTCCTGCTCGGCCGTGGCAAAGTCCATGGCGACGAAGGCGAATTGACCGCCGCGCTTGGTCCGGCGTTCCGCTCGTTGCCAGTTGGCGGCGTGGCCATCGACGCAGGTCCGGAGAAAGGTGCGGAACCGGGCCCGCGAGGGATCGTACCGGCCGAGCCAGCCCTTCTCGAAGGCGAGCAGGAAGAATGCCTGGGTGAGGTCTTCGCCGTCTTCGTGCGGGGTGTTCCAGCAGAGGCGGATGTACTTGTAGACCGGTTTCCAGTACGTCGCGGCGATCGTTTCAAACGCCCGCCGCCGGGTCGGCGGGTCCGGGCTTTCCAGCGCATGCACGACGGACGGGCGGGTGGGCGGGAATGCCGGCCCACGGTCCGGGTTATCCGAGGAAGCGCCGCCCAGCCTGGATCGGGTCATCGGGAATGGGTAACGAGTGGACGGCAACCGCCGCAACTCTGTGTGCCGGGGCTCCGACCCGGATCAGCGAGCGATATTGGGTGGGCGTGACCCCGTACCGCCGCCGCAGCAACGCGGTGAAATGACTATGGCTCGAGAACCCCAACTCGGCCGCCAGCCGGGACAGGCCGATCTCGGGACGCTCCAGCGTCTCCAGCGCCACCCGAAGCCGGAGGTCGAGCCGGTACTGATGGAGGGACAGCCCGGTGCCCTGCAAGAACACCCGACAAATGTGGGAAGGTGAGGCACCGAGCCGAGCGGCGAGCTCGCGCAGGTCGGTCGGGCCGGCGATATCGCGAGCGAGTTCCGCCTTGGCTCGTTGCACGAGGTCCCGCCGGGCGTTCGAGAGGGCCGGTGCCGCGTCCTGGGCCAGACCGGCGGCCCGACGAAGCACGGCCTCAATCAGGCCGATGACGGCTTCCTCGATCGCGAGCGGCTCGAGTTCTTCCCGCTCAACGGCGAGAAAGAGCCGCCGCTGGCGAACGTACAGGTCGTGGTTGGCGGGCGCCGACTCGAACCGGAACGCCCGCTCCGGTTCTCCGGGAGCTTCGGGGTCGAGCTCCCGGGCCAGCGCCACCGCTACCTCGGGCGCCACCGAGAACCAGTCGCTCCGGTCGCCGTCCGCGGAGACCACGGCCCGGTCATACCGCCGGCCGCGGTTGTAGATGGTCGCGACGCCCGGATCCGCGACCAGCGGACGGGAGCCTGCCTGGCGGATCCAGACCCCGCGTCTTGGAAACACGACCATGTTGCCTTGAATCGGGCCCGAATCGGGGAACCGAGGATCGTTGACCGGGCAGCGAAACGCGCCCACCCGGACGGTGGCACTGGCGAACAGGGTCCGGTTGATGGGGGCCATCATGGTGGGCCGGACGGTGTCGCGTGGCCCATGGTTTCAGAAGCCGGCCGATCCCGGTGAACGGCGGTATCGGGCGTCGTAGACCGAGCGCCAGGTGCCGCCCTGGTCTCGCGAGATCTCGATGACCTGGCGAACCTCGCCCGAGGCCAGCGGCGTGAGCGTGGTTCGATCGAGGTACCCGGTGCCGGCCGGTCCGATGATGGCTCCCTGAAACCGGACGGCTCCGTCGCCCAGCCGTTCGATCAGTTGCTTTTCCTTGAGGCCGCCGGTCTGAAATGCCCGGTCGGTGACCCACACTTGGCGCCATGGCACGGCACCCGGCTGATAGTAGAAGAGACTGAACCCGTGGCTGCCGTCGGCGTCGGCCCATTCTTCGGTCACGGCGCAGTTGGCCAGGACCTGGCTCACCCGGTCGTGGCCATCGAGGGTGTCGCCCACGTACACGTCCCAACTGCCGACCCAGAAATCGAGCAGGTGGTAGGCCGGATCGTCGGTGCACGGGGTCGGTGCGACGGGAACGGCTGCGGTGAACAGGACGGTGGCGGTATTGAGAAACAGGTGTCCGAGGTGCATCCAACGAATCTCCGTCAGCGGTGCCACTGACCGTACGACGCTCCCGGCGGTCCGTTTCAGGGGCGGGGCCCGATCAACCGGCTGATAGCCAGACCCCCGCCTCTCCGGCATCTTTCCCTCATGTCTCAACCTCTCAAAGCCTCCCTCCTGGCGATCACAGTCCTCGCTGCCGGAGTGGCCGCCGCCCAGACCGCCCCGAGCGACACCCTCGCCCGGGCCCGCCAACTCATCGGGCAACAAAAGCCGGCCGGCGCCGTCGCGCTGCTCGATCCGTTCCTCAAGGCCCATCCGGACAGCGGCATGGCCTGGCTCGCCCTCGGCAACGCCCATCGGCAACTCGGCCACCTCACCGCCGCCGCCGCTGCACTGGGCACCGCGGCTACCCTGCCTGCCTCGCGGGCGCCGGCCGCCTTGAGCCTGCTTGGGATGTATGCCGACTCGGGCCGGGCCGACGACGCCTTCGGGTGGTTCGACAAGATCAAGGGCAAGATCGACCTCACGAGTGTGGCGGCAATACCGGGGCTCAAGCGCTTGCACGACGACCCCCGCTTCGCCTCAGTGTTTCGCGACCGGATCGCCTTCAGTCCTCCCTTCGTCGAGAAGGAAGCCCGGATCATCCACGAATGGCGGGGCGAAGCGGTGGGCGACGAATTCGGGTGGATAGCGCGCGGGATCGGCGATGTCGACGGCGACGGCGTGACCGATATCACGGTCTCAGCCACGGCCAACCCGCCGTTCGGTAACGGCCGAGGCACGGTCTACGGGTATTCGGGCCGTTCGGGGGCGCTGCTGTGGAAGCATCCCGGCGAGGCGGGGGCCTTGCTCGGAACCGGGCTTGAGAGCGCCGGCGACGTGGACGGCGACGGGGCCCCGGACGTTGTCGCCGGCGCCCCCGGCATCAACGCGGTCCTGGTGCTGTCGGGGCGGGACGGTCACGAGTTGCTCCGGCTCCGGGGCGACTCGGCGGATCAGAATTTGGGCGCCGCGGCCGCGGGCGTCGGCGACGTCGACGGCGACGGTCGTCCCGACATCCTGGCCGGGGCCCCGGGAAGCAACCAGGCCGGGGCCGGCGCCGGGCGGGTCTATGTCTTTTCGGGCCGCGACGGGCATCGGCTGGTCACCCTCGATGGCGAGCGTCCCGGCGATGGATTCGGGTCAACGGTCGGCGGGGCCGGCGGGACCTTCATCGTGGGAGCGGCCGGCGCCGGCGCGCAGAATGCTGGGCGAGTGTCCGTTTATCGCGGCCTCGAGCGTCGGCCCCAGTTCGTCAAGGACGCCGACGAGACCGGCAATGCGCTGGGCGCGATGTTCGTCTCGGTCATCGGCGATGTCGACGGCGACGGGGTCGCCGACATCTACGCCACCGACTTTACCAACGCCGCCAAGGGTCGTTCCACCGGCCGGGCCTACGTCTACTCGGGCCGGACCGGTGCCGTGGCCCTCACGCTCACGGGCGACGGGCCCGGCGCGGGGTTCGGGATCGGTGCCGCCCGAACCGGCGACCTCGACGGCGATGGGCGGGCTGACCTGGTGGTGGGTTCATGGCAATACAGTGGGGCCGCCTGGTCCGGCGGCCGGGTCGACGTCTACTCCGGAAAGGACGGCCGGATTCTCCAGACCATCACCGGGCAGGTGCCGGGCGAGACGTTAGGGTTCGACGCGGTGGGCGTCGGCGACATCGACGGCGACGGGGTCACCGATTTCCTGGTGACGTCGGCGTACAGCATGGTGAACGGGCTCCGGTCGGGGCGGGTGTTCATCGTGGCCGGCACCCACCGGCCCCGGCGATAACCACACCCGCGCGGTCAGGGACGCCGGGTGGGCCGGTTCACGCTGGCGTGGCCCCGCACCAGCCACCACCGCCCCTGAGGATCCCGCTTGAATACCTGGGTGGAGTAGATCCCCACCCAGTCAGCGAGGCGCCCGTCGCTATTCTGGCGGATCCAGCACCCGCCGACCGCCATCGTCCCGAAGAGATCGAAATCACATCGCTCCAGGGTCAGGGTCCGGATGCTATCGGTGCTGGTCGCGACACTGTGGAGCCGTTCGGTGCGGTTCAACGTGATGACCGAGTCGCCGGCCCCCATCACGAAGTGGTAGCCTGGCCCGTAGATCCCGCTCAGAACCACGGTGTCCCGGGCCTGGAGGGCGCGGATCACCTTGCGGTACATGTCGGTGAGCTCGGCCTTGGTCTTGGCGGTGGCCGACGGCGGTTGGCTATGGGCAAGGGCGGGGAGGAAAAGCGAAAGGACCAGCGGGGTTGCGAGGCGCATCGGACCTCCTAGCAGGCGGGGAACCAACCTTGGCCCCTAAGTGTGGCGCCAATCCCCGGAGCCCGCAACCACGAGGCCCGGCGCTGGCCCCGGCATGGTACTATTCCGATCCAGTGACTCACCCAAAACCCAACCCGGCTGTCCATCTCGACGCCGCCCGAACCGCCATCGCCCGGGGTGACTGGCAGGCGGCCCTGCTTGCGGCCCAAGCGTCCCTCGAAGTTGCCGAGACGGCGGCCGGCCACGAGTTGGTGGGCTTGGCCAGTTGGTGGTTGAGCGACGCCGAAACCCTCTTCAATTCCCGGGAGCGCGCTTACCGGCTCTACCGGAACCAGGGCGATGTCCGCCGCGCGGCCCGGATCGCGGTCTGGCTCGACTGGGACTATCGGGCCTTTCGGGCCCAGCCGGCGATCGCGAACGGATGGCTTCGCCGGGCTCGCCGGCTGCTCGAAGGCCACCACCAAAGCGCCGAGTATGGCTGGCTCCTACTCCGCGAGGCCGACGCCCGAATGTCCCGGGATGCCAAAGCCGCCGCGACCGGGGCGGCGGTGGCGGTGGCGTTAGGCAGGCGCCTCCATGATGCCGACCTGGAGTTCCTCGCGCTGTCCCTCCAAGGGCTGGCGCTGGTGGCGGCTGGCCGGGTGACCAAGGGCATGGCGCAGCTCGACGAGGCCACCGCTGCCGTGGTCGCCGGCGATTTCTCCGATCGGAGCGCGGCTGGCGTCGCCTGCTGTCACCTGATCGCCGCCTGCGAGCTGGTCCGCGATTTCGACCGGGCGGACCAATGGTGCGGCCGGGTCAAGGAATACTGCCGCCGCTGGGACCATCCGCCCCTGTTCGCCGTCTGCCGGACGCAGTACGCCGGGGTCCTCGTCTCGAGCGGCGATTGGGCGGCGGCGGAGACCGAGCTGACCTCGGCGGTCACCGAACTGACGCTGCTCCGGCCAGGCTGGATTTCGCTGGCCCTGCTCCGGCTCGCGGACCTCCGCCGGCGGCAGGGACGCCTCGACGAGGCGGCTGCGATCTTCGAGCGGTTTGGCGGTGCCCCGGAAGCCGGCCTCGGGTTAGCCGCCATGGCGCTCGACCGGGGTGCGCCCGCCGAAGCGGAACGGTTCGCTCGCCAGGTGCTCCGGCAACTCGCCCGGGGCAACCACGCCGCCCGCGCCTCGGCCCTCGAACTGATTGTCCTGGCGACCTCGGCATCCGGGCGACCCGATGCGGCCAAGCCCGAGTTGGCCGAGCTCGAAGCCTTGGCGGCCAGCCTCGACTCCGACGCCATCCGCGCCAGCGCCAAGCTCGCCGCCGCGGCCGCGGCGGCTGGTCGAACCCACTGGCTGGTGGCGCGGAACGCCCTCGAGGACGCCGTCGCGCTGTTCGACGGGGCCGGGGCACCGTTCGACGCTCTCAGGGGGCGCCTGCTGCTCGCCGAGTTGCTTCAGGCCACCGGAGAAGTCGCGGCCGCCCGGGCCGAAGCGGTGAGCCTGGCCAAGCAGGCCCATCGCCTTGGCGCGCTGCGGATCGAGGAACGGGCCGGAGCGCTCGCGCGGTCGCTCGTCACCAAATCCGGAATGCCGGAGGCGGTCACCGCTCGGGAACGGGAAATCCTGGCCCATGTCGTGCCCGGACTCACCAATCGCCAGATTGCCGGCCGGTTGGGCGTGAGCGAGCACACGATTCACCGCCACCTCGCCAATATCTTCACCAAGCTGGGCCTGTCGTCGCGGACCGCGGTGAGTGCCTTCGCCCTCCGCCACGGCATCGGCTGACCCATGGCCCGAATGGGCCATGCCCGCCGGCTGGCCCATTCGGGGGACGCGACGCCAAGCCGTTTTCGGTATCGTGTCTCAGTCAACCGACCCCAGACCCGGGAGAACCCGATGACCAGCACGACTCGCGTTACCTATCTCAGGTACGCCCTGATTGCCACCGGCGCCATCTTCCTCGTGGGCATCTTCCCGCTCACCAAGATCTGGCCGAGCGGCTGGAGCTGGGGCAGCGGGCATTCCCACTACCTGCCGATGATCCTGGGTTTCTACGCGACGCTCGGTGCCTGCCTGCTGGCCGCGGCCCGCGATCCCTTGGCCAACCGCAGCCTGATCTGGTTCACAGTCTGGTCGAGCGTCGTCCATGCGGTCATCATGACGGCCGAAGCCTTGATGGACCCGGCCGAGGTGGGACATCTTTGGGGCGATGTCCCGGCGCTGCTGGTGGTGGCCGGTGCCTTGGCGGCCCTGACGCCCAGGGCAGCCACCCTCGCTTCGGGCGCGAATGCCGGGGCCCGGCAAGCGGCATAGGGTCACTCCAGCGGCGCCACACTGTCTCACCCAAAGGGAGGAATCACTCATGCGTCACCCGACCAGGATTGGCCGGTCAGTGCAGGCAGCATTGCGTTGTTCGTTGCTATTCCCGTTAGGCTTGGCCGGCTCGGTGGCTTCCGCCCAAGCGCCGGCCCGGGAGCCGGCATTGACGCTGACCGCCGAGGATGCTCAGCTCAAGTGGGGGCCCTGTCCGCCGTTCTTGCCCACCGGGTGCGGCATCGCCGTGCTTCATGGCGACCCGGCCAAGGGCAACTTCGACGTGTTCCTGAAAGTGCCCGCCAAGGCGACCCTTCCGCTTCACTGGCACACCTCGGCCGAGCGAATGGTGCTGGTCGCCGGCGAACTCCACGTCAGCTATGACGGCCAGGCGACGGCGGTTCTCAAGCCGGGGACCTACGCGTACGGTCCCGCCAAACGACCACACCATGGCGTTTGTGCCAGCGCCGTCCCCTGTGTGCTCTTCATTGCCTTTGAATCGCCGCTGGATGCCGTGCCGATCGACGGAAAGAAAAACTAGCGATTGGTCTTACCAGGAAGGCGTGACGGTACCGATGACCGTCTGGATGTCCAAATCCAGCGGCTCGGCCATTTCAGGTGGGTGCCAGACCACTCGGCCGGCAGGGGGCAGGTCGGCCGACCCGCCGAGCCGCGAGACATAGAGCACCCGATCGCGGAGGTCGACGCGCCACACTTCGCGAACGCCGAGGCGCAAATAGGCGGCAGTCTTGAAATCGCGATCGTAGACCCGGGACGCTCGCCCCGACACCTCAACCGCAAGCCACCAATCGGTCATTTGCCGCCAGGAGCCGGCGTCAGCGAATCGAGCCGGGATCACCAACAAATCCGGCTCGAGCTGGGTGTCATCGTCGACCTGAATTACCCCAGGATTGGTGACCACGGCGGGACCGCCTGATCCAAGGTACGCCGACACGGCCATGGTCAGCCGGCCCAGCGCCACTTGGTGAGGCGGCCCCGGGGCCGGCGTCACCAGCAAAACTCCGCCCAGCAACTCGTACCGGTTGCCGTCGTCCGGAAGCCGCTCGAGGTCGGCAATCGTGTACCGCGGGGCCACCATCGGCATGGCCATAAGCTACGCTCGGCGTCGAAGGGGAGGCAACCAGGCATGCCCCAAACATGTCGGCGACTGCGGTCACGACCGTAACCAATCGGCCGCGGAACGAATCATTCTGCCATCAAGCCGCAAGCCTGAACGCGGTCGAAGCAGGGCGGCGCGGGTCAGGGAATCCTGGTACAGATAAACGATACCAGGAACCGGACCGGATCCGTGGCGCTGGCGTTGGCCGAGACCCGGTGAAGAGCGTTAGGCGCCTCGTAGAAGCTTTCGCTGGGCCGATACACCCGCGCGGAGTCGGTGTCCACCGCGAACCTCAGGGCCCCTTCCAGAACGTACCCGACCACCGCGCAGGGGTGGCGATGCGGCGGAGAGGAGGCCCCCGGGCCGTAACGGACCTCGATCAACTCCACCTCCAGTTGCTTGCCATCGATCGGCGGGAACCCATGCTTGGAAATGGCCACGATCGCTTCCCCGGCGGCGGACGCGACGGGGCCGCCCGACTTGGCCGGGACGGTTCCACAGCCGGCGATCAAACCGCCCAAGACGACGCCAGGCCATAGGCGGGTGGTTGCAACAATCATCGGTGTACCTCCCAGGTGCCCAATACTACCGCTATCCTCAAGGAAATGAGGCCAAGTGTTGCAGCCCCAGCCTCAGTAGAGATTGGTTAGGACGCCAACGAATCGGCAGAGCGTGGGTTCCGGCTATCGGCTCGAGTCAGCGGGAAGGGGAATCCACATCTGGCGGGAGATCCGCCAGCGACCGGTAACCCCACGAGCCCGGATGAGCAGGTCGGTCGACCGGCTGGTTTGCGACGATCGTTGGCCCGCCTTGTCGTAGTCCCACGTGAGCGTCGCGGTGGCACGAAGAAAGGCCGACCCGCCTTCCCCGCCGATTTCGTCGATCCTGCGAGCGAACCGAACGATCCGGGTATGGGATCCATCGGCCGGCCACCAGAACGACCGAATCGCAGCAATCCCCACGACCGGGTGGCTACCCGGCGGCAGGAGAATCGCGTCCGGGTCGAACAGTTGGAGAATCCGGGTCGTGTCGTCCGCTATCCAGCCATTTACGAAGGCGGTATCGATGCCGCGGATCGCCACTCGGTCAAGGTCCGAGAGCGGTCGCGAGGGACCTTCCGCGGTCCGGCATCCGGCGACCCCGGCGACGAGAACAGCGGCCACGCGGAGTACCTGAAAGGTGGTCATCGGTGGAAACCTAGTTCGCGACTTACGACGCCGCTGTCATCTCAATGCTCACCGGCAGATGCCGGCCAACAAATACGAGCGATGATTCCGTGACTAAAACCGGTCCGGACTCGCCGCCTCCCACGCCCGCGCCAGACTGCCGGTCACCGCCGACGCCAGCAGCGATCCCGGCTCGATCGCCGGATAGATCTCACTGTAATTGCGAATCTCGACCGAAGTCACCCGCCGCAAGATGTACCAGGGCTTGAGCTCCGACGGCCGGGTAAAGCCCGCCGCGCCCAGCACCTCGAAGAAGCTCTTCACCGTCTCCTTGTGATACCGCGCCACCCGCACCGACTTGTCACCCACATGGAGACCGGCGACCAACTCCGGGTTCTGGGTCGCTACCCCGGTCGGGCAATGGTTGCTGTTGCAGCGAAGCGCCTGGATGCAGCCGATCGCGAACATCATCGCCCGCGCCGAGTTGCACATGTCGGCACCGAGAGCCACCTTGGTCGCGATCTGGAAGCCGGTGTTGACCTTCGCCGAGGCGATGATCCGAATCCGGTCGCGGAGCCCCGCACCGATCAGTGCGTTGTGCACAAAAGAGAGCCCTTCGTTGAGCGGGGTCCCCACTGAATCCGAGAACTCCATTGGCGCCGCCCCAGTACCCCCCTCGGCGCCATCGACGGTGATGAAGTCGGGCGTGATCCCGGTGGCCAGCATCGCCTTGACGATCCCCAGAAACTCGCGCCGCTTCCCGACGCAGAGCTTGAACCCCACCGGCTTGCCGCCCGATGCCTCGCGGAGTTGCTGGACGAACTGAATCAATCCGACCGGCGTCGCGAAGGCCGTGTGCGCCGGCGGCGAGATCACATCCTTCCCCGGCTCCACGCCACGAATGTCGATGATTTCCTGAGTCAGCTTCTTGGCCGGGAGGATCCCGCCGTGGCCAGGCTTGGCCCCCTGCGAAAGCTTGATCTCGATCATCTTCACGTTCGGCAGCACCGCCCGCTTGGCGAACTCGGCCAGACTGAAGTTCCCCTGCTTGTCCCGGCAACTGAAATACCCGGTGCCGATTTGCCAGATCAGATCCCCGCCGGGGCCGAGATGGTAGGGACTCAAGCCCCCCTCACCGGTGTTGTGGGCAAAGCCGCCCATCTTCGCGCCGGTGTTGAGTGCCAGCACGGCGTTCTTGCTGAGCGACCCATAACTCATCGCCGACACGTTGAAGACCGAGGCCGAGTACGGCTGGGTGCATTGCGGTCCGCCGACCAGGACCCGCTCGGTGCTGTGGTCGGGGGTCTTCGCGGCCAGTGAATGATTGATCCATTCGTAACCGGGCGCGTAGACGTCACGCTGAGTCCCGAAGGGGAGGGTGTCGAGTTCGCCCTTGGCCCGCTGATACACGACCGAGCGATCGTTGCGGCTGAATGGCCGGCCGTCGTTGTTGGACTCGACGAAATACTGGTTGATCTCCGGGCGAATGGCCTCGAGCAAGTAGCGGCCGTGACCGATGACCGGGAAGTTGCGGCGGACCGCCTGCCGGGTCTGGGTCATGTCGATGACGCCGAGAATAATCAGCGGCCCGATCACAACCAGGGACCAGAGCACTGACGGCCGGAACCAGGCCGCGCTCGCCACCATCGCGAGCGTAACGAGCACGATGACGACGAATTGTTTTCGCATTGCAATGAAGATGGGTTGGCGAACGACCGCAGGAAAGCCAACCGGCTCCGATCAGGGCCGTTCGGACCTGATCGGAAGCTCGATGAGTGAGCGGGTTCGCGGACCCCGGTAAATCGTGATGAACGGTGCGCGAGCCGGGGTCGGGAAGTTGTCGCGATCGGCGCCGGTGATCGTGACTCTGATCCGGGATCCGGCCCGAAACAGGTAGGACGTCGGCAAGAGGTCGAATACCAGTTTGCGCGGCCGGCTCGA
>JAYTTT010000230.1:0-1958 GCA_043744895.1 Gemmatimonadota bacterium
GCCCACACCCCAGCCCGATCGGCCGCCCGTGGTGATGGAGGCGGAGCCGCAGGAACCGCGGACCGACTCCCTCTTTGCCAGGCGCAAGGGGATCGACGCCCGCACGGCACTCCGGACGTACCGGGAGCAGCCGTACAAGCCGCTCCGGATGGGCGAGTTCTACTCAGCCGGGTTCCTGTCCGAAGGCCAGTCGCTGGCGTTCGGCCAGCTCCTCGGCTCGGTGACCCCTCAGCAGATCCGGAACATCAGCGAGCGCTCCACCGCCACCCTGTTTACTGAAGTGGCTATTACGCCGCCCGAGGGGGGCCAATACCGGGTCGGCGACTCCCTCTTGGTGGTGCAGACTGCCGAGGGTCCGGCGGGCTTCGGCGACATCGTGACCCCTACCGGCATGCTTCGGGTTACTGGTCTGAATGGGACGCAGGCCCTGGCAACCGTCGTTTCCGTTTACGGCGCGATCCGCAACGGTCAGCGGACCATTCCGATCGAGAAGTTCTCGGACGGCGGGTCGACCCGGGCCCAACCGGTTGCGAACGGCTTGACTGGCGCGGTCCTGGGCCAACGCGAGGCTCGGGAGCTGAAGCACCCCCAGAGCTACTTGTTTATCGACAAAGGCAAACGGGACGGTGTTGCCCGTGGCGACATCTTCGAGGTCCGCCGGGACGTTCGGCCTCGGGCCGGCGCGTCCGATACGGTCGATGAGTTGATGGCGGTGCTCCAAGTGGTCCACGTTCGGGATCGGAGCGCGACGGTCAAGATCCTGAACGTCATCTCGCCCGACATTGCGCCGGGAGCCCGGATCAAGCAGGTCGGCAAGCTGCCGTCCTGACCCCCGCCGGAACCTAACAGCCGCTTTCCGCCGACGCGGGGCCGTTCCAACGGCCCCGCGTCGTTTTATCTTCATGGTTGTCACGAAATCAGGCGCTGGCGCGTCTCCGGGCCGGTGGCTCGTGTTTCGAATCCCATGAAGGAGTACGGATGCACTTGGCTCTCCAGGCGTCTACCCTGATCCCGACCTCGGCCTGGCAGCTCCTTGCGATTGCCACGCCCGCCACCAAAGTCGTGCTCGGCGTGACGGCGTTATTCTCGGTGATTTCCTGGTTCGTGATCGGACTGAAGGCCTGGCAACTCCGGAAGATCAAGGCCCAGAACGCCCGCCTGCTCCACGCGCTGGAGGGGGTGCCCCGTCTCCAAGATGCCCATCGAGTGGTGCTCAAGTTGCCCTCCTCACCGGTCGGCCGGGTGTTTCGGGAGGCGATGAGCTTCTACCACGACTTGGTGCCCGGGATTCTCAAGGACGGCCCGGCGGAGCGCGTCAGCCTCACGGTCACCCAGCTTGAGGCCCTGAAGATGGTCCTCGGCAAAGAAGTCGGCGCGGAGCGCGATGCGGCCTCGAAGCTGATTCCGTCCCTGGCCACGGTTGGGAGCGTCAGCCCGCTGCTTGGCCTGCTCGGCACCGTGCTTGGGGTGATGGACGCCTTCCTCGGGATGGGCCAGAAGGGCGCCGGGAACATCGCGGCGGTGGCGCCGGGAATCGCCGAGGCCTTGATTACGACGGTGGCCGGCATTGCGGCGGCCATTCCGGCCTTGGTGGCCTACAACTACTTCGCCTCGAAGGCAGCGGTACTCGAAAGTGAACTTGAAGGCTTCGCCAACGGCTTGGTCGGCTGGATGGCGAAGGAAGGATGGCTCTGATGGCCGGCGGCGTCAGCGGGGCCGGGATCGGACGGCGGCGGACTCCCGCGGTGAATGCCGACGTCAACATCACGCCATTGGTCGATGTCGCGCTGGTCTTATTGATCATCTTCATGATCACCGCACCGATCATGCAAGGGGGTATCGACGTCGAGCTGCCCCAGGCGAAGGCGACCCCCCTGTCGGCCAAGGACGGGATCGTCGTGAGCATCGACCGGCGGGGCGGGATCTTCGTCGATGATATCCGGGTGACCCAGGCGGAA
>JAYTTT010000231.1:0-1956 GCA_043744895.1 Gemmatimonadota bacterium
GCAACGAGGGGCTGGTCCGGCGGTCGGGTTCGCAGCCGCATCCCTCGTCGCGGACCGACAGCCGGATCACGGTTCGGGACACTTCGGCCCGGATCCAAACCGACTTGCCGGGGTCCTCGAGGTTGCCACGAAGAATCGCGTTGCTCAACGCCTCGGCGAGGGTTACCCGAAGCCGGAAGGCGGTCCGCTCCGACGGCGAGATGCCTTCGAAACAATGGCGGGCCATCAGTTCGACAGCCTGCTCGACCTCGGCCACATCACTCGGCATGGCCAGATCCACCTCCACCAGGTCGGCGGATGGATCGAGCACCGAGCGGCGAACCGAGAGACGAGGCGCGGCCGGCACGGTCAGAACGAGGCGACGGCGTCGGCGACCGACGGAGCGATGGCAAACAAGGTGTCGAGCTTGGTCAATTCGAACAACGACTGGAGGTCGCTGTTGAGTCCGGCCAGCCGGAGCTCGCCCCCGCTCTCCCGGACTTTCTTGGAGATGGTGACCAGGGCACCGAGCCCCGAGGAATCGATGTACGCCGTGGCGGAGCAATCGATCAGGAACTTTCGGTCGCCGGCTTCGAGCGCCGCCTGAATCAGGCCTTTGAGTTCCTGGCGGTTCCCGACGATGAGTTGGCCTTCGACCCGGACGACGGTGACCCCCTGACCGGCGGTCGATTTCGTGAACGTCATTTCGTGCTCCTTCGTTAGGCTCCCGCCACGCCGGCGGTCGCGAGCGTCGCGACTGCTACGATATCGGCCGGTTCTGCACCTTCAGGCACGCCGGCCAGCGTCCACCCCCCGCCTGGGAACATCGGACCCCAGGATTTGAGACCGGCCGCGTCGCGCAACAGCAATTCGGCCAAATGGCCGGACACCGGATCCGGAAATATGAGAACGTTGGGCCCGGAGCGGAACCTCCCAGAATCGCCGGAGACCGGGTCGAGGGTCCAGTTCCACTCGACTGAGGCGGCAATGCCCGGGGCCAAGGCCCGAAACTCGCCCAGGGCCAGTTCGGCGTCCGCATGGCTCGCGTCCTGGCTGGGAGGCGCCACCAGAAATCCAACCCGGGATTGATCGCCGACCACCCGGGTCCGGTGGTCCGAGGCCAGCAGGGCCAGCCGGGCCATGCCTTTGGCATCGAGTGGTCCGGCCGAGTCGGGCGATACGGTGGTCACCAGCCGACGGTCGGCGGTTTCGAGGTAGGAAAGGTGCCCGCGTCCGACGGTGTCACGGTCCGCGCCCCGGAGCCAGCGGCCGGCTTCCTCGAGGGCATCGAGCGGAATCGCGGTCCCGCCCAAACAGATGTCGGCATCGCCCCGCGCGGTCAGTCCGATCGCGAACAACAGCGGGTTGGCTGCCAGGTCGAGCGCGTGAATCCCGTCGCGGACCCGCGCCGGCCACCGTTCCCGCAACACCGCGGCGACCCGCCCGAAGCGAGGATCCTGGGTCGGCAGAACTCCCCCTTCCCCGACGATGGTCACCACCGCAGTTCCGTCCGCCGCCAGAGCCGCCGCGGCCGATTCGAGCGACCCGTCGCCCTGGCCGATCATGACGATCCGGGCGCCCCGCCCCCGAGCGCGGGTCCGAACTTCCTCGAAGCTGCTCATCGGCCGAACCGTTTGGCCAGGGCGCTGCCGACCGCCGGGTGTACCAACGGACTCACGTCTCCCCCAAACCGGGCAACCTCCCGGACCAAGCTGGCGCTGACATAGGTCAGCCCGGACGCCGGGACCAGGAAGACGGTCTCGAGGCCCGACCAGAGCTGCCGGTTCATCAGGGCCATCTGGAATTCGTAGTCGAAGTCGCCCACGGCCCGGAGGCCCCGGATCACGAACTGGGCCCCGATCTGGCGGGCATAGTCGACGAGCAACCCCTCAAAATGGGCAAACTCGACGCTCGGTTCATCGCCGACCGTCAGGCGGAGGAGTTCGAGCCGTTCGGCCACCGAAAAGAGCGGCTGCT
>JAYTTT010000232.1:0-7484 GCA_043744895.1 Gemmatimonadota bacterium
CGGCGGCGGTCGAGCGACCGAAACGATGGTAGAGGAAGCCGAGGACGGCGAGAAACAGCCAGACCCCCGGGTAGGGCCGCCAACTCCATTCCCACGGCACCCCAGTCGCCGAACACCACCAGGTCACCGGGCCGCTCCCTTCCACCGTTCGAACAACTTGGGGAGATCAGCCGCCCATTGGGCTTGGCGAGTCCCGAACGGATAGGCCACATGGGCGGAGTCGTCCGGCGAATAGACCAGCACCTGAGCGGCGTGGGACACGGTGTAGTCGCTCCGGCCACTGTCCCGCACCGCCACCGCGATGCCCGCCGCCACCTGGGCTTGCTTCACCGACTCGGCCGTTCCTACCAAGCCGATGATGCCGGCCTCGAAGTTCGCGAGCCAGGGGCCGAGCACCGCGGCCGAGTCGCGCGCCGGATCGGTGGTGACGAAAACGACGTCCACCAGCGCTCGCTCGGCCGACGACAACCGGCCGACGACCGAGCCAAGATTGGCCATCGTGGCGGGGCAGACATCGGGACAGTGGGTATACCCGAAGAACAGCAGCGTGAGGCGCCCGCGGGTTCGCTCCCGGAAGTCGTACGGGGCGCCCGCGGTCGTCGTCAGGACGAAACTGGGGCGCGGCGCGGCGATCGGGAGCACCGCTCCCGTCAGATCGCCCGCGATTTCCGGGGTGGCCCGGCCCGAACATCCGAGCCCCGCCGCGGCCACCAACCAGCCCAGCCTCATCGGCGACGCCCCGCCCACCAGCCGGCTGCCGAGCCACCTAACGCTCCGCCGACGACATCGCTCAAGTAATGCGCCTGGGCAAACACCCGCGTCAGGCCACACCCCGCGGCGAGCGCCAGCAGCAACGGGGCGGTCCGGGGATAGCGGCGGGCTATCACGGCGGCGCCGGCAAAGGCCACGGCGGTGTGGCTGCTCGGCATCCCGAGGCTCCGGGTGCTGAACGGGGCGTCGGCGAACGACCGGAACTGATACCCGAGAAATTCGGCGGCGGGCCGTTCCCGGCGAATCAGCAGCTTGGCCAGTTCGGCGAGGATGCCGCCCACCGCGACCGCGATGACGATGGCCCAGCCGGTTCGGGCCAAGTCCGCGGCCCGTTCCGGTGGTCCGGAGCGATCCCGTGATTCGAGCCAGAACAAACCCGCAATCGCCAGCCAGGTCGGAGCGAAGCCAAGGATCCGAAGCAGGCGGCCCCAGTCGCGATCATTGGCTGAGGGAAGTCGGAGCGCGTGCCCCGCCCAGGGGTCGAGCACGTGGGCGACCACCAACACCGCCACCCCGACCAAGAACGGAAGGAACCGGGCGAGGGCCGGCCGTCCGGTCCTCATCCGAGCGCCAGGGCGGCCACCGCGACCTCTAGGGCCAGGCTGACCGACTCGGGGCTCACATCGACCCCGCCGCCACCCTGGACGATGCGGGTCCCGCCACCCTTGCCGCCCCCAACCGCGGTCAGCGCGGCCTGGAGAGCTGGTCGGAGGTCGATGGTCAGGTCTTCCGACCGCGCCATCACGAATTGGGCCCGGTCGCCGCCGGTGCCAAGCAACGCGATGGTGCCCGGTTCGCTGGTGAGGCGAAGACCGAGCCCCTTCAGGTCCTCGACCGACCGACGGTCCAAGCCCTGGCGGATCACCCGCTGACCACCCATGAGCGTGGCCGACGTTCGGAGCTCGCTCGCTTCGCGGTCGAGCCCGGCCTCGTGATGCCTCGCCGATTCCCGGCGCGCCTCCTGAAGCTCGTTCTGCAGCCGCTGGACCGTCTCCGGCAACTCGGTCACCGCGCAGGTCAGCGCCCCCGAGACCTCCGACACGATCCGCTGCTTCATCGCGTAGTCCCGGCGCGCCCGGCCCCCGCAGAGGAACGAAATCCGGAGCCCTCGCTTATATCGCTCGGTCTTGAGACCATGAACCAGACCGATCTGCCCGGTGCGCGCCACATGGGTTCCCCCGCACGCCGACACGTCGAAGTCGCCGATGGCCACGACTCGAAGCGCCCCGTCGACATCGGGCGTCTTGCGGAGCGAAAGCCCCGGCAATTCCTCGGCGCTCGGGAACCAAGCCCGGATCGGCAGATCCCGCTCGATGACGTCGTTGGCGAGCGTCACCGCCGCTCGTTGCCGCTCCTCGTCGATTCCGGCCGTCTCGAGATCGATCGAGACGTACTCGGCCCCCAAATGGAACCCCACCGTCGGAGCCCCCGCGATGCGAATGAAGGATTGCGAAAGGATGTGCTGCCCGGAATGCTGCTGCATATGGTCGAACCGCCGCCCCCAGTCGACCCGCCCTGCGACCTCCGTCCCCACCCCTATCGCCCCATCGAGGACATGCACCACCGCCCCGTCCGCCTCCCGAACCAAGACCTCGAGCACCCGCCGGTCCCCCAGCCACCCGGTGTCATGCGGCTGCCCCCCCGACGAGGGATAGAACACCGTCTCCCGGAGCACCACCGCCGGCCGCCCCAGAACCTCGGTCGCCTCGGTGACGGTCCCGAAGAATTCCGTCGAGTATGAATCGTCGTAATAAAGGCGGGAAGCCAATTCACCCAATCCGCAGTAAGCCGAGCGCCGAGTGCCGAGCGCCGAGTGCCGAGATCCATGCGCCCGGAGGGACTCGAACCCCCAACCCTCAGATCCGAAGTCTGATGCTCTATCCAATTGAGCTACGGACGCGACAGGCCGAATAATCTCGACCCATCGGCCCAGGGAGTCAAACACCAGTCAACGCGAATTCTTCTTGTCTTGACATGTATATACAAGGGCGCTATCGTCGGTCCCATGCCCGCCCGAGCCGCCCTTGCCCCGTCGGGTGTCGAACCCCGGTATCTCCGGCTCAAACGCCACGTCCTCCGCCAGATCGCCGCCGGCATCTGGACCTCCGGCGACCGGATTCCCAGCGAAGGCGATTTGACCCGCGAATTCGGAATCTCCCGGATGACGGCCAACCGCGCTCTTCGAGAACTGGCCGATCAGGGCGCCATTACCCGGGTGCAAGGGGTCGGTTCGTTCGTGGCCGGGCCCAAAGCCGAATCGACGATGGTCGAAGTCCGAAGCATCCGGGACGAAATCGAGCAGCGGGGCCAGCGCCACTCGACCGAGGTTCTTGAGCTCGGCCCGGCCGCCGCCGATGCCACCCTCGCGACGGCGTTCGGCCTGCCGAACGGGGCTCCGCTCTTTCATTCCCGATTGCTGCACGCCGCCGACGGGCGCCCCCTCCAGCTCGAAGACCGCTACGTCAATCCAGCGTCGGCTCCGGCATACCTCGGGCAGGATTTCAGCGCCGTAACGCCCCACGCCTATCTGACCCGAGTGGCCCCGCTCGAGCAGGCCGAGCACGTCATCGAGGCCGACCTTCCCTCGAAGGAGGTGGCGCGCCAACTCGGGATCACCGGAACCGAGCCCGTTCTGGTGTTGAACCGCCGGACCTGGTCCCGCGGGCGAGTGGCCAGTGTGGCCCGTCTGATTCACCCGGCTCGACTCTATCGGCTGTCGGGGAAATTCTCATTTCTGAGGGAGACGCCATGACGGTCGCCCCCGGCCCCCGGCCCGTCCGGGCGCCCCGCGGTACCCAGCTGAGCTGCCGCAATTGGCTGATCGAGGCGGCGTATCGGATGATCCAGAACAACCTCGATCCTGAAGTGGCCGAACGTCCCGACGATCTCGTGGTCTATGGCGGGATCGGGAAAGCGGCTCGGAACTGGGAATGTTTCGAGGCGATCCTCACCGCGTTGCGCCGGCTCGAGCCCGACGAGACGCTGGTGGTCCAAAGCGGTAAGCCGGTGGCGGTGTTTCGGACCCACCTCGATGCGCCGCGGGTTCTGATCGCCAACTCGAACCTGGTCCCGAAGTGGGCGACCTGGGAGCACTTCCACGAGCTCGATCGGAAGGGGCTCATGATGTATGGCCAGATGACCGCTGGGTCTTGGATCTATATCGGCTCGCAGGGCATCGTGCAGGGAACCCATGAAACCTTCGTCGAGCTGGGACGCCAGCACTACCAGGGCAATTGGGCGGGGCACTGGATCCTGACGGCGGGCCTGGGCGGCATGGGCGGCGCCCAACCGTTGGCGGCGGTGCTGGCCGGGGCGCATTGCCTCGTGATTGAATGTCAGGAATCCCGGATCGACTTCCGCCTGAAAACCCGGTACGTCGATCACAAAGCCACCTCGATCGAGGAGGCACTTGCGATCTTCGCGAACGCCGCTGGTCCCACCTCCGTGGGGCTTCTCGGCAACGCCGCCGAGCTGCTGCCGAGGTTCGTCGCGCTGGCCCGGAACGGCGGACCTCGGCCCGGGGCCGTCACCGACCAAACGTCGGCGCACGATCTGGTGAACGGCTACCTGCCGGCCGGCTGGACCGTGGCCGAATGGCAGGCCGCCCGGATCGGGAGCCCCGCTGAGCGGGCCCGGTTGGTCGAGGCCGCCGCTGATTCCTGCGCGGTCCACGTCCGCGCGATGCTCGACTTTCATCGGATGGGCGTACCGACGATCGACTACGGCAACAATATTCGCCAGGTGGCCCTCGATCGCGGCGTGACCGACGCCTTTGCCTTTCCGGGCTTCGTGCCCGCCTGCATCCGGCCGCTCTTCTGCGAGGGCAAAGGTCCGTTCCGCTGGGTGGCACTGTCGGGCGACCCCGAGGACATTTTCAAAACGGATGCGAAGGTCAAGGAACTATTCCCGGAGAACGTGGCGCTCCACCGCTGGCTTGATCACGCCCGAGAGCGGATTGCCTTTCAAGGGCTCCCGGCCCGGATTTGCTGGCTCGGACTCGGCGAACGACATCGGGCGGCGCTGGCCTTCAACGAGATGGTCCGCACCGGTAAGCTGAAAGCGCCGATCGTCATCGGTCGCGATCACCTCGACACCGGTTCGGTGGCCAGCCCGAATCGGGAGACCGAAGCGATGAAGGACGGCTCCGACGCGGTCTCGGACTGGCCCCTGCTGAACGCGCTCCTGGCGACCGCCGGCGGCGCGACCTGGGTCAGCCTTCACCACGGTGGCGGGGTGGGCATGGGGTATTCGCAACATGCCGGCGTCGTCATCGTAGCCGACGGGACCACGGAGGCCGACGCCCGGCTGGCGCGGGTGCTCTGGAACGACCCGGCGTTAGGCGTGGTTCGGCATGCCGATGCCGGCTACGAACTGGCCCGGCAGACCGCCCGGATCCACCACCTCGACACCCCATCCATCGCATCCGGGGAAGGCTGACGCCATGCTCACGATCATGCCGGGCCGGCTCGGGCTGGCCGATCTGCGGAGGATGGCGGCCGGCTTCGAGCCGATCGCGCTCGATCCCGGTTGCCGGGGCCCGGTCGCGGCCAGCGCGGCCACCATCGAGGGCATCGTCGCGAAGGGCGCGCCGGCCTATGGCATCAATACTGGATTTGGCAAGCTGGCCCGGGTCGGCATTCCGGCCGATCAGCTCGAGCGGCTGCAGTTGAATCTGGTTCGGTCCCACGCCGCCGGGGTCGGACCGCTCCTCGACGACGAAACCGTGCGGCTGATCTTGGTGCTCAAGATCGCCTCGCTGGCCCGGGGATACTCGGGCGTACGCCTCGCCGTCCTCGATGGCGCGGTGGCCCTTTACAACGCCCGGATTTGGCCCTGCATTCCGGCCCAAGGCTCGGTCGGTGCGTCGGGCGACCTCGCCCCGCTGGCTCACCTGACCCTCGGCTTGATCGGTGAAGGCCGGGTCCGGGTCAGCGGCCAAATCTGCGAGGCCACGGATGCCCTCGGGCAGGCCGGGCTTCGCCCGATCACCCTGGCCGCCAAGGAGGGCTTGGCGCTCCTGAACGGCACCCAAGTGTCCACCGCGATCGCGTTGCGAGGCCTGTTCGAAATCGAACGGGTCTATGCCGCGGCGATCGTGACCGGGGCGCTGACCGTCGACGCCGCCAAGGGGTCCGATACGCCGTTCGATGACCGGATCCACCAAGTCCGGGGTCATCGCGGACAGATCGACGCCGCCCGGATGTATCGCGATCTCCTCCGCGGGAGCGCGATTCGGGCCTCGCACCTCGTCGGAGACGACCGGGTGCAGGATCCCTACTCGCTCCGATGCCAGCCCCAGGTGATGGGCGCCTGTCTCGATCTGATCCGGAACTCCGCCGATACATTGGTCGTCGAGGCCAACGCGGTATCCGACAATCCGCTCGTCTTTGCCCAAGACGGCGAGGTGCTGTCGGGCGGGAACTTCCACGCCGAGCCGGTAGCATTGGCGGCGGACACGCTGGCCATCGCGGCGGCCGAGGTCGGGGCGTTGGCGGAGCGGCGGATCGCGCTCTTGACGGATGCCACCGTTTCGGGGCTGCCGCCGTTTCTGGTCAGGGAGCCGGGAATCAATTCGGGGTTTATGATGGCCCACGTGACCGCCGCCGCGTTGGCCAGCGAAAACAAGACCTTAGCCCATCCGGCCAGCGTCGATTCGCTGCCGACCTCGGCCAATCAAGAAGATCACGTCAGCATGGCGACGTTTGCGGCCCGGAAGCTTGGGGACATTGCGGTCAACGTTCGCCGGATCGTCGCGATCGAACTATTGGCGGCGACCCAGGGCATCGACTTCCACCGGCCCCTCACGACCAGCCCCGCGTTGGAGCGGGTGCATGCGGCGGTCCGGGAGCGAGTGTCCCACTATGGGGAGGATCGCTATTTCGCCCCGGACATCGCGGCGGCCGAGGGGCTCATGGCCACCGATCTGTTTGCGGCGCTGCTCGGTCCGCTGGCTCTGCTCGAGTCGCCCGGCTAAGATCCGAACCTATGGCCACTCCTGACCTTCCGAAGCTCCCGTGCTTTCCCTGTCCCCACGACGCGGCGTGTTGCGCCTACGGCAGTACCTGCTCTGACGACGAAGCCAACGCGATCATCGCAGAATGTGGCGAGGGGAAGGTGTACCGGACCCGGTGGGGCGAGTGGCGGACCCGGGTGAAGAACGGCCGCTGCGTCTTTTTCAACGGGCAAGGCTGTTCAATTCACACCCGGCCGTTCTATCCGGCGGTCTGTCGCGGGTTTCCGTGGATCGATGCGGAAACAGGTGGGCCTTATGAATTTGATCGAACGATCTGTCCGGAGTTCATCAGTCGGCCGGACTTGGTCCAGATTTTTCCGTTTGTGCCCCTCACCCGGGCACGTCGGCAGCCGGCTGCCGACGGCGAATGAACACGATCCCGAATCCTAGGGCCGAGCCGCCGATGAGGAACCACTGGACCGCGTAGGACAGGTGCGGACCGTCGTCGAGCGGAGGCGGGTCGAGCCGGACGGGAAGGGAGCGGCCTTTGATCGTGTGTTCGGGCGAGGTCGGGTCGGCCATTCGAATGATGTAGTATGGCGCGATCGGATACGGCAGTCGGGAGGCCATCGCCGTTCGGTCGAGGCGGTGCCAGGTTTCGCCCTCTGGCCGGGGAAACGGCTGTCCGTCCCGATCGTCGGGTATCGAAACGGCCACGCCTTCGAATTGGGCCTCGATCGGCTCGGCGTATCGCTGGCGC
>JAYTTT010000233.1:0-7453 GCA_043744895.1 Gemmatimonadota bacterium
CCGACGGCGTGCTCTACCGCGACGGCGTCCGCGAGTTGACCCCGACCCGAGAGCTGCGCGCCGCCTGATGCCGATTACACACCTATTGACAAGGGCTCGACCGCCAGCGGTTTCTGTCCAACGCAACCAGCATACCAAAGTAGACCAGCGCCGCGACCGGGATCTGGTAGGGCCACGGGATCGATGGTATGAGCCACAGACCGATAGCCACCACGGTGGCAGCCGTGGCCGGCTGAACCAAGAAAGTGCTCAATCTCAGCTCTGTGATGTGTCGGTGCGCGAAGTACGACACCAACCCCAGCCAAAGCACTTCTGAAAGCAGCGTCGCAACGGCGGCCCCTACAATGCCAAAATAAGGAATCAGCAGCAGATTGGCCGTCACGTTGAGCAGGGTCGCTGCAACGGCACAACGTAGATCGAGATCTTGGCGACCCGCCGCGTTCAACGCCTGTCGGAAGGTACCGCGAAGGATGACCAGGGCCGCCGACCAAGCCAGCACCTGGAAAGGCAAGACTGCCCCGGCGTACTCCGAACCAAACAGGAGCGTAATCGCCGGCTTCGCCCAGACCATGCCACCGAGGGCTACCGGAAGCGCGAATATCCCCAGCCATTGCAACGAACGCCCGATCAGCGACTGAAACTCCGCCGGGTTGTCGCGAAACGTGCGTGACAGGACCGGGAAAAGACCGAGGAAATAGCTTACCGGCAACGACAGGAGCGCGGTAATCGGCCGGTACGCGGCGTTGTACCAACCCACGGCCGTTGACCCCACCAGCAACCCAAGCAAGACCGAGTCAAAATTGTAGCTGACCTGCGCCAAGCTGTGGGCACCCCCCATCACGAAGGCGCCACGCAGAGCGTCCTTGGACTCGGCTACCGTCACCCGTAAGGGGAGCCGGCCGTAGGCTCGCCGGTACCGATAGGCGAAGTAGCCCGCGAGGGCGGTATCACCCGCCAGCCGGACCACCGGAATCCACAACAACCCACTCGGATCTCGCACCGTGACCAAGAGGGCAACCGACGTTACGATCTGCGCGGCCACGAGCCCAAGTGCGACCGTGGACATCTGCTCCCGCCCCATGAAGACCCATTTGAGACTTACGGCCTGGGCAAACAGGGTCAGCCCAAAAAGAAGAAGAATCTCCCGAAGGGATGGGTACGCGGGCAACCACGGGACCAGAATACAGAGGGCAGCGAAGGCAAGAATGGCCAGCAAGAACCGCAGCGGCACGATCCGACCGGCCAACGCGGCGACCGGCTGTCCTTGGGCGACCGCACGCGTTGCCCAGATCTCCAGGCCCCCATCCGCCAGGAGCAAAAAATAGGTCATGACCGAGAGGGCAAACTCGAGCACGCCATAGGTTGCCACACCCAGCACTCGCGCCACGTAGACAAACGAGACAAACGCGAGCGTCTTGGCCAGAAAGTCGCCGGCCGACAAGCGCAGGATATTCCGAAACGAACTCACCGTCCATCAGTCCCGAGCGTAGGGTCAATCGGCGACTTTTCTGCCACCGCGTAGAACAGGGGACCAATCCAGAGCAAGACCCGCCGGCTAATCGAAAATCGCCTCAGCGCCATGTAGGCATCGATCAGCACTTGGATCTTGCGGCCAACCAGCGACCGTTGAGTCGGGGTAATCGCGGGAAGCCAGATCTCGGGTGCGCCAAACCCGGCCTGCACCAGGGTTCGCCGCAATGACCGAGCTGAAAGCAACCTGCGTTTCGGCGGAATCCCCCCCTGTCGGCGGACCAGCGCCTCGACCCAGCGCCGCGGAAAAAGACCTCCGGCCCAGATCCCGGTGTGGGGGTCCGGCCCCAGACTGAGCCGGTTGGGCGTTGCGATGTACATACAGCCATGGGGGCGCAGGACCCGCCAACACTCGGCCAGCACCTGCGATTGATCCTGGACATGCTCGAGCACCGACTCGGCGACGACTCGATCGAATGTCTGGGGCCGAAAGGGCAACGCCTCGGCATTGCCACAGATCAACGGGAGATCAAGCCGGGCCTCGGCCAGCCGCTTTTGGGCGACCACCAACCAGCGAAACGCGACATCGACCCCGACCAGACGCGGATAGCGCGCCGCCGCCGCAACCAGAAAGGGCGCCGTGCCACAACCAATTTCCAGCATCTGGTGGTCGGAACGAGTGGCCGGTCCGCCAACCGCAGCCTCCCACGAGACCAGCGCCTGCTGCGACCGCGCCGCGCCGGCCAGCAATCCCCGCGTATACATCCGCGCGTGGTGGGGTGGAACCACGGGCGTATGGAGATAGTAATACTCGACCAAGGCAGCGAAATCCAAAGCGCCCGAGTGCTGGGCAAGTTCGACCCCTTTGGCCCGATCGGCTGCGAAATCGATATAGGGATCTGGGAATATCCGTAAGTCTGGAATGCCCAAGATCACCGGGAAGCCCCGCCCGCATCCGTTGCAACGCAATTCAGGCTCCGCCCCAGCCCGTTCCGTCAGATCGCCCCGGCAGGCCGGGCAGCAGAGTTCTATTCCCCTAAACCGCACAAGACGCTTTCATTCAGACTCGGATTGTGGCGGAGTCTTGAAGGTCGCGACGAGATAGTACCCGACATGGCGGTTCGTTCCAGCTGTTCAAGATCTCGGCGTCTTGCTGGTCATCGACTCTGGGCTTCCGATAGCTGCTCAAATGGGGCATCGAACGCGGCCGTCACGAAGGAGTAGCGCCGCGGATAACTGAGCCCCTGGCCGCTCCTCGGATAGAGGGATGTTGTGAATCTCGGTCAGATGCTCAACGGCGCTTTGAAATGTTCCGCGAGTAATCCGCATCTTCCTCGCTACCCCCCCTGCGGGATGTAGAGATCCAGCCACATCATGTAGTTCAGCATTCCCCACAGAGCCCTGCCATGATCCGCGCGGCCCTCCATATGGGAGGCCACCAGCCGAGCGACACCGGTGGGATCAAATAGACCTGATGCCACCAGGCGCTCCGGGGACAAGTAGTTGTCAACGACGTCCCGCAGCTCGCGCTTCATCCACCGCGAGTACGGCATCTCGAGGCCCACCTTCTTCTTGTCGACGATCGCGTCGGGCAGGATGCCCCGAAGGGCGGTACGCATCAGGTGCTTCTGCTTCAGGCCCGGCAGCTTTATCTGCGAAGGAACCCGCGAGAGATAGTCGGTGAGATCCGGGTCCGTGAACGGCACCCGGGCCTCGAGCGAGTGAGCCATGCTCATCCGGTCGTTCTTGATCATGAGATCGTCCGGAAGGAAGACGGACGCATCGGTGCGAAGGATCCGCGCCAGGTCATCCCGAGGCCCCGATCGCTCGAACACCTCACGAAAGAACCGCACCGGGGCCGCAGCGTCCGCCAGCTGCTCCCGAACCAGCGGCGAGTAGATCTCGTACTTCTGGACCTCCGTTAACACGAGACGCCACCATAGATGCGCCTCAGCCGCCGGAAGGTCCTGCCCACCCAGGAACCGTTTCAGCTTGAACTCGAGGGAGAGTTTCTTGTCGGATACCGGGAGGCGGTGAACCAAGGGCGCAATGAGCCGGTGCCGGATCACCACCGGCACCCGCTGGAACCAGCGGGAAGCCTTGTGAGCCGCGTGGGTATCATACCCCGCGAACGCCTCGTCGCCACCCTCACCGCTCAGGACCACCACCACTTCGCCCTTGGCTCGTTCGCACAGGTAGTAGGTCGGGATCGCGGAACCATCGGCGTACGGCTCGTCGATGAACGACAAGTAGCGCGGCAACATGGCTCGGACATGATCGGCGGTGATGATGACTTCCCGGGCAACGGTGCCGAACCGGGACGCCACGATGCGGGCGAACGGCAGCTCGTTAAAACTCGCGTCTTCGAACCCCACGGAATAGGTGTGGATCGGCCCCCGGGCATGCCGATGCATCAAGGCCACCAGGGCGCTCGAGTCGAGCCCGCCCGACAACATGACCCCGACCGGCACGTCAGCCACCAACTGGCGCTCGACCGCGGTTTCCATTAATTCCAGAGCCCGTCGCCGCGCCGTTGGCTCGTCGAGCCCGTCATCAGTAATCCACGAAGCGTCCCAGAAACGCCCGCTGCTCCGGCTCCCCGAGCGGGCAACGGTCATCCAGTGACCGGGCGGGAGTTCGAAGATGCCCTCAAAAGCCGTCTGCGATCCCGGCACATAGTCAAAAGACAGGAAATCGTGCAGCGCCTGGAGCGAGGGGCGGCGCTTAACCCTCGGGTCGGCGATAATCGCCTTGATCTCCGACCCGAACCGGAAGTGCTCTGCGTCCTGGTGCCAGAAGAGGGGCTTCACCCCATACGGGTCGCGAAGCAGGTGCAACAGTTGAGTGCGAGTGTCCCAGATGGCCAGCGCGAACATCCCATTCAGTTCGCGGGCCATGGCCTCCAATCCGATCTCCTCATAGAGATGGACGAGGACTTCGGTATCCGTGCGGGAGCGAAAGGTATGGTTCTGGCGCAACCCGTGACGGTCGGCCAGTTCTTTGAAATTGTAGATCTCACCGTTGAAGGTGATGACGACGCTCCCGTCCTCGTTGGTCATCGGCTGGTGACCATGATGCGACAGGTCGATCACGGCAAGCCGGCGGTGACCCAGCATGACCCGGGCGTCGGTCCAGGTGCCCCGGTCATCCGGACCCCGGTGGGCGAGCGTGTCGGTCATCCGCTCAATCAGCGTCTGATCCGGTCGATTCGGGGCCGTCCCCACATGAAGGATTCCCGCAATGCCGCACATCGGCTAGGTACCTCCGCGGACATATACCAGGATATCGCCGCCTCGTAGGGTCCCGGAAAAGGTGCGGACGTGGCGCCATCCGTTCGCCAACTCGCTGAGGACGCCGGCGTTGCTTTCCTCCATCTCAGCGGGCAGGGTGTAAAGAAGCCACGTTCGGGTGTGCCCGCCCGCCAGGGAGCGCAACTCGTCAACGTTGTTGATCGTGGCCCACTCGGGGGCGTAGTAGCTGCGCATCGAGGCCCTCGCCACTCCCACGCTGGCAACGGCGTCACCGGAGGTCAAGTTGGCCGCGATGAAGTCTCTGGCGCCGGCAAAGTCCTGCTTCGGGCCGTACACGTGCGGGAGGGTGCGGACCATCACCAGCAGGACCAGCGTGCAACCGGCCGTCGGCAGAACCCAACGGCGATCCGGCGCAACGGCGAGGCGCCGGCCAAGCCACTGCCCGGCAACGTCAACGCTCATAACCAGAATCAGGATTCCGAATCCCGCCGCGTAGATGAAGAAGCGGGGCCACAGATGGTGCCCCGCCGTCAGCATGGCGAGTCCGCCGGCGACCACGGACCCGAGAGCGGTGATCAGGACCGGCGGCGACATGCGCCAGAGCCGGATCAGCCCGGCCCCGAGAAAGATGGACCCGACGACCCCGGCCGCCAGCGCCGACGAGCCGAGGCCCAATCCTTCCAGGGTCTCCCGCACAAGCCACCACGGGCTCCGCCATACGGCAACCGTGGAGAGGTCTCGCGCCGACGCGCCCGGGATCTGGGGCAGAACGGGAGCGTACAGCAGGAGCGTGGCCACGGCCGAGGCCACGAAGCCGGCGCCGAGGGGTCGCCAGCGAGCGGCGCTCGGGAGGCCCTGCCACGCCGCGGCGTAGGCGGCAAACTGCCCAGCCACGACGAAGATCATGGTGAGATGGACATACATTCCTAGTCCAACCGTGAACGCGTAACCGAGCCACGCGCGTCCATCCCGGGGATGCTCGAGCCCGCGCACCAGCAGATGGGTTGACGCCACACTGAAGAAGAGCAGCCCGGAATACCCCCGGGCGTTCTGGCTGAACCAGATCGCTTGATACGACAGCGCCAGCAGGGCCGCCGTCCACCAAGCTACGCGGGGGCCCCCGATGTTACGGGCCAGAAAATACAGCGCCGGAACCGTGAGGGTCCCGAAGATTGCGGCGGGAAGACGGAGCGCCCACGCGGATTCGCCGAAAACCCCGATCGACAGATGGGCGAGCAACGAGTAGAGCAAGTGCTGGTTGTTGGTGTTGTAGGTCGCGACGATCTCACCCAACGGCAGTCGGACATAGCCGACCAGCGTCGATACTTCATCCACCCAGAGTCCGTCACCGAGCGCCCAAAGGCGGAGAATCAGCGTCGCGGTCACGAGTCCGACCAGCCCCCATCGCTCCCGAGGGGGCATCGGTGAAACGGTGGACGTGGACTCGCGCCCGGGGCTCCACCAGTCGTTTCGTGCCCCCAGCAGGATGAACGCCGCCGTGACCAGTTCCATGGCCCGGAGCCCCTGAACACCCTGTCGCTGCAACAGCGTGGGGTTGACCAAGCCGAGCCATGCCAGCACGACATCAGTCGGGGTCATGGCCAACCCGACCAGCCCGACCGCGAGGATCAGGGCAAGTCGCCGGGTGCCTTGCACCGTCATCGGGAGGACGCGGGCGCTGACGGGGTGCTGGCCGACGTTTCGACCGCGCGCACGGCGCGCGACGGCACCAATGCCCGCGCCTGGGCGATCCGGCGCAAGACGCCGTCCGCGACGAGCCCCACCATCGCGAGCTGGAGGGCGATCACCAGCAGAAGCAACGCCGAAGTGGAGAGCACGGGTGCATATAGCCGCTCCAGGCCTTGAGAGCGCGAGAGCATGGCGAACACACTGACGTCGAAGGCGACCTTTGCCGCCCCGAGGGCACCGAATCCGATCGCCAGGGGCAGGAAGACCCGCAGCGGCTGAAACAACATGGCCATCCGAAGCACCAGGATGAGAAAATCCATGAAATGCCTTGGGGTGATTTTCGACTTCCCGATCCGCACATTGTAATCGATGGGATGGTATGTCACCCGGTAGCCGTCCGCGAGGAGGGCCAGCGTCACGGTCGTGGTAAACGAGAACTGATTCGACAGGACCGAGAAATATTGTTCCACCGTGTCGCGCCGGAACGCCCGCAATCCTGAATTGAGATCGGGGATCCGCTGCCCGGCTACCAGGTTGGCCACCAGACCAAGGATCCATTTGGCCGGCCGACGGATCAATGGGATTCGCACGTTGGCACCCGTCCTGGCCCCGACCGCCATGTCGCTCGCCTTGAGAGCCTCCAACAGATCAGGAATCCGGTCGACCGGGTAGGTCCCGTCGGCGTCGGTGATCACCAACATCTCGTACCGGGCAGCCATGATCCCGGTCTTGAGTGCCGCGCCGTAGCCCCGGTTCTCGAGATGCCGGAGCACCCGGCCACCGGCGGCGACCGCCCGAGCGGCCGTCTGGTCCGTCGATCCGTCGTCGACCACGGTGATTTCGTGGGGGATGCCGGCACCGACTAGGACGCGCCGCAGTTCCTCAACCTCACGGGCCACGGCACCCTCCTCGTTGAAAGCGGGCACTAACACGCTGACACCCGGGAGGAGTGCCTCGATATCAGTCGTTGAGGCAGGAGCCCATGTCATTGGGACCGTAGATGCGTTGTCGATCGGCTGCAACACTCCTCCCAGTTCTTAGAC
>JAYTTT010000234.1:0-7444 GCA_043744895.1 Gemmatimonadota bacterium
GTCCTCGCGAAGCTTGAGGATCCGATCGAGGCGAAACGAGAATGCTTTCATCGAACGGCCCCGATCCCCTCGACGGCCCGATTGGCCAGAAGGCGAACCAGCTCCCGCGTGCCCGCGAGGTCGCTGCCCTCCTCGGGCCGCTGGCGCAGAATACTGAGGAGGTCCGGCCGAATCCGGATCGCGGTGTCGAGCTGCTTGTCGGTCCCGGCTTTGTAGGCCCCGACGGTGATCAGATCCTCTTGCGCCCGATAGGTGGCTTCCAACGCCAGGAGAGCGTTGGAGGCGTCGAGGTCGGTCCGGTCGGTCACCTGATCGCGAACCCGGCTGACACTGTCGAGCACGTCGATCGCCGGGAAGTGTTTCTGGTTCGCGAGTTTCCGGGACAGGACGATATGACCGTCCAGAATCGACCGGGCGGCGTCGGCCACGGGCTCATTGAAATCGTCGCCTTCGACGAGGACCGTGTAGAGGCCGGTGATCGACCCACGTCGTCCGGTCCCGGCCCGTTCGAGCAACCGGGGCAACGACGCGAAGACCGACGGCGGATAGCCTTTCGTGGCCGGGGGCTCCCCGATCGACAGGCCGACCTCCCGCCACGCCATCGCGACCCGGGTGACCGAATCCATCATCAAGAGGACATCGCGCCCGGCATCGCGGAAGTACTCAGCGACGGCCGTGGCCACGAGCGCCCCAGTGGCCCGGACCACGGCCGGCTGGTCGCTGGTGGCGACGATGATGACGCTCCGACTGAGGCCTTCGGGGCCGAGATCGCGTTCGATGAACTCCCGGACCTCGCGGCCCCGCTCGCCGAGCAGCGCGATGACGTTGACGTCGGCGCTGGTGCGACGAGCGATCATACCGAGGAGCACGCTCTTGCCCACGCCGCTGCCGGCCATGATCCCGATCCGCTGGCCCCGACCGATCGTGATGAAGCCGTCGATGGCCCGGACCCCCGTGGTCAGCGGCGCTTCGATCCGGCTTCGCTCCAGCGGACCGGGCGGCTCGGCGTTCAACGGATACCGCTTGTCCCGGCTGATTGGCCGGTCGGAGTCGATCGGGCGGCCAAGGCCGTTCAGCACCCGGCCGATCAGCCCCTCGCCGACGTCGGCGTAGAGCGAACGGCCTAACGGCACCACCACGTCGCCGGGGTGAATGCCGTCCAGATCGCCCAGCGGCATCAGCATGATGCCCCGGTCGTGAAACCCGACGATCTGAGCCAAGACGCCGGTCTCGCCGTTGACGAGGATCCGGCACACCTCTCCGACGGCCACCTCGAGCGCGGTCGCCTCGACAATCTGGCCGATCACGCGCGTGACGCGGCCGTGCACCGCGAAGCGGGGCACCTGAGCCAGGCCGACGGCCAAGTCAGTCGCTTGCCAGTCGCTCATACAAAGCTCGCAGGGCCACATCGACTCGGCCGTCGATGATCCGTTCGGGACTTACCAGCCGGAAGCTCCCGGCTTCGAGGGAGGGATCGACGACCCAATGCACCGGCAGCGGGCGCCCGTCGGCTTCGGCCAGCCCGAGCTGGTTGCTCAGGGCCGCGACGTCGGCCGGCCCCGCATGGATCACGACGGTTGATCCAGCGGGCAGGAGCCGCACCGCCCGGCGAATCAGGGGCTCCACCGCGGTGGGGTCCTCGGCGATTTCTCGCTGGAGTAGCCACCGCGCGATCGCCAAGCCCAGCGCGTAGAGGTTGGCTTCGGCCCGGGGGCGAATCAGGACCATTTCCCGTTGCAGTTGATCGACCAGGCGATGGAGGGCATCCTCGGCGGGCGCCAATGCCGTTCGGGCATGCTGGGCGCCGGCTTGATGCCCGACCCGGTATCCCTCGCCGTAGGCCTGCTCGACCGGATCGAGGATCGGCGCGTCAGCCGAGTCCGCGCCGGCTGGACCGGGGGTCAATTCCGGCAAGCCCCAAGCGCCCGGCCCAACCGGAGGCCCGACAATGGCCCAGGACGGGCGGCCCGGCTCAGGCGATGACATCGTCGTCTCCACCCCGGCCGCTGATCATGATCTCGCCCTGATCCTCGAGGCTTCGCATCGCTTCGATGATCCGGGTGTGACTGGCCTCGACATCGCGCACCCTGACCGGGCCCATGAATTCGAGCTCTTCCTTGAGTGCCGCCGCCGCCCGTTCCGACATGTTCGAGAAGATGTGTTGCTTGAGTTCGTCGCTGGCCGCCTTCAGCGCGAGCGCCAGCTCCTTGCCGTCGATTTCGCGGAGCAGCCGCTGAACCGCGCGGCCGTCGAGGAGCTTCAGGTCCTCGAACACGAACATCAGATTCTTGACCTGGGTCGCGATCTCGGGGTTCCGCTTGTCGATGGCCTCGAGGAGCTGCTTCTCGAGCGAGCCGCCGGTCAAGTTCAGCATCTTCGCGACCGACGCCGGACCGCCGGAGGTGGTCATCTCCTGGCCCAGGCTCAAGTCGGTTTTGTTCGCGAGGCCGGCTTCGACCAACGCCAGCATTTCAGGCGAGATCTTGTCCATCCTGGCCACGCGATACAACACGTCACCGGCGAGTTCCGGGTCCATCCCGGCAATCACGTTGGACGACTGGCGGGAATCGAGGTGGGCCAGGATCAACGCGATCGTTTGGGGATGTTCACCGCGGAGCACACTGGTGAGCAACTCGGGGGTGGCCTTCTTGAGACGCTTGAGGCCGGTATCGGCGATCTGTTCCTGGATCTTCTCGAGAATGACTCGCGACCGCTGAGGCCCCAACGCCCGCTCGAGGATCTCTTGCGCCACCATCACGCCACCTCGAGCGGCGGCCTCGGCGGCCTGGAATACGCCCCGGAACTCGGTCAGCACGATGTGGACGGTCTCGGAATCAGCCGTCTTCGTGAGGGCGATCTCTCGACTGAGCTCCTCGACCTCACTCGGACTCAGGAGCTTGAGGATTTCAGCGGCCGGCTCCTTACCGAGCGTCATGCAGAGAATCGCGGCCTTCCGCATCCCCGTCAGACTGGGGATCTGGTCCCTCGGCATCGCCGACAGCATCATGCTCATGAGCGGCTCACGCCCCCTCACCCATCCACGCCCGGACGACTTGGGCCGTCACTTGTGGCTTGGTGCCGGACTCCTCGGTTACCCGATTCTTGAGCAGCACCGTTTCCGGTGGCGGCCCCAGCGGCGGGATCCCCGGGAGCGCGGCTAAGTCCATCGCGGAGCCCGCTGCCGACCGGTCGCCACCTGCGACCATGCCCCGCCCCAGCTGGAGCGCATTCACGGCCCGGAGCCCGACGATGAGCAACGCAATCAGCGCGAACAACCCGATCGCGGGGCGCGCAAAACGGTCAACGAGGTCGAGCGGATCGGTCGCCGGCGGGGGCCTGATCGAGTCCACGGCCGCCACCTGTTGCGGCGCGGCGACGACTTTGATCCGGTCGCCCCTGGCACTGTCAAAACCCACCGCGTTCTTGACCAACCCCTCCACATCAGCAAGCCGGTTGGCCACTGGAGTAGCCGATCCGGTATCGGCCGCCAGCGCCCGTTCGTCCACCATCACGGAGACCATCAGTCTGGTGATCCCTCCGCCGGTCGTGGTCACCCGTTCGAGCCGCCGCGAGTTCTGGTAAGTATTGTTGACGATCGTCTGGCCGCCCCCACCCTCCGCTCCTGCCTCCGTCTCACTGCGGCCCTCGTTCGACAGGACCTGGCCCTCGGGGTCGAAGGACTCGTAGGTGCGTTCCACTTGATCAAAGTTGAGGCTGGCGGAGACCAACACCCTGGCGGCGCCGAGCCCCGACACCGAGGCGAGGAGGCCCTCGGCCTTGGTCGCAAGGTAATTTTCGATCGATTGCTGCAACTCCATCCGCCGCCCGGCCCCTCCGATTACCGAGCCCTCGTCGGGCGCAGCGGACAGCAGCCGCCCGGTCTCATCCGTCACGACCACGTTCTCCGGCGAAAGACGCTGGACGCTGTTGCTCACCGTGGCGACGATTCCCTGGACCGCACCGGGCACCAGGAGCATGCCGGGGCGCATCTTGAGCCGAATCGCTGCCTTCGAGGGTTGTTCGTTGCGCCGGAAGGCGCTCGGTTCCGGAATGGTCAGATGGACGTCCGCCCGGGCAACCCCGGTGGTGGCCGCGATCGTCTTCCCGAGTTCACCTTCGAGCGCCCGCTCGAACTTCATGCGCTCGCGGCTTTCGGTGTCTCCGATGCCGCTGCCCCCGCCGAAAATGTCTCCCCAACCCATCCCCTGTGAGCCCGGCAATCCGTCCTTGGCGAGCAAGACCCGGGCACGGGCATAGTCCTGCTTCGCGACCAGGACGTCGGACCCATCGGGGCCGAGCTTGTTTCGAATGGCGGCCTTGTCGAGCGCGGCCGTCATTTGGGACGCATCGCCGAGGGTGACCCCGCTATAGACCGCGACCCAGGCTGGCTCCGAGGCCCAGAGGCCGACGCCGATGACGGCGGTTACGACGACGAGGAGACCGCCGAACAGCATCATCCGGCGCGAGGCCGGCATCCGCTGAATCGACCCGGACATTTGATGCACAATGTCGTTGGCCATTAGACCTGCATATTCATGATGTTACGGTAGGCATCAGTGAGCTTGTTGCGCACCTCGACCAAGAGTTCGAGCGAAATCGCCGCTTCTTCACTGGCCGCCATGACCTGGTGCAATTCGACCGGCTCGCCTCGCAAGAACGAATTGATGACATTCTTGGCATCGTCCTCAAGCCCGGAGGTGTCACTCAGTGCCCGCTTGAACAGGTCGCCGAAGGATGGGCCACCGTCTTGAAGGGAAATCCCGCCGCCGTTTCGCTCCAGCGGACTAAGGATCCCGGAGCGGGGACCAATGGGTGCCGTCATGATCAGGCCCTCACGTCGATACGTTGTCCGAGGACCGGCGGCGGCGCCTGCGAGGCGGCCGAGGCGCCCCGGCGGCCATAGGTCAGCGGGCCAATTCGCGCGAGTTCGGCGAAATAGTCGAGTTCGTCGGCGGAGAGCCCGGCCCGAACGTCGTCGGCCGCCGGCCGCTGGGTCGGCGCGAGACGTTGAGCCGGCTGGACTGGAACGCTTGAGTTGTCGATCCGCATTGGCATCCTAGATGTCGATCGCCCGCCGGAGCATTTGCTTCGCGGTCTGGAACGCCGACAAGTTGGCCTCGTGGAGGCGACGTGCCAGCATCAGGTCAACCATCTCGTCGTTGAGGTCGACATTGGGAAAGAACACGTTACCGTTGTCATCGGCGTCGGGGTGCGCTGGATCGTGAACCAGGCGGCCCTGGCGATTGTCGTCGACCACGCGGACCCCGATGACGCCGGTGCGCGGATCGCGCGAGGCCACCGCGACCTGGCGCTTGTACGGACCGCCATCGGCGGTCTTGGTGGTCTCGGCGTTGGAGATGTTCTCGGCGATGATGTCGAGGAACTTTTGCTGCGTGGCCATGCCCTGCGCGCTGGTGCCCAGCGAACTCATGAACTGCCGAATCGGCCTCGGCGTGACCGGGGACCCCGAGATGTTAGCCACGGCTGCCAATCGCAGTCCGGAAGCGCTGATAAGCTTCCCGCAGCAGTTGGGCGTCGGCTTCATAACGAAGCTGGGTGTCCGCCAGCGACACCATTTCACGCTGGACATCCGCCTCCGTTTGAGCGGCCTTGGCCATGGCCGCCTGACTCGCGTCGGCGAATCCGGTGGAGGTGCTGGTCGCCAAGGCTTGGGCCACTCGCTGGCCAATCCCGCGTTGGGTCGCGCTGGTTTCCTCGAGTCCTCCCCGCAACAGCGAGGAGAGGGTTGAGGCGCCGAACAGTCCGCGAATCATGATCGTGGTCTCGCGTGTCAGGGGTTGAGGCGGAAGCCCATTGGGCAAGCCGCATACCCTGACGGTCCGGCCCTATTTCCAGTGGCAACGCGGCGGGGAAGCTGTTGGCACGACAGGGATTACCACACGGGAACCAAATCGTTCGGCCCGGTCACCACGAGGACGACCGGGTCGAGGGGGGAAAGAATGTCCGGCAGCAACTGCCGCCGGAGAACGTTAGGTCGTCGGAACCGGCTTCGGGATATTGAGCTTATTGCGGAGGGTTCGCTCGCTGATGCCGAGCAGCTTGGCGGCGCGAGTTCGGTTGCCGGCCGTGGCCACCAGGGCCCGCTGAATGGCAATCGCTTCGAGCTCGTCGAGGTTCAGGATATCGGGGCGGGGTGTGGACCCGGGGCTGGAGGCGGATGGCGGCAGCACTGCCCCAGCGGCCACCGGTGCGGGGGCGGTCGGGCCGACTTGGGTCAGCACCGCGATCGAGGCGGCGTCCTCGGTGAACGCTTCCGGACGGAGGATCCCGCCCCGGGACAGAATGACTGCCCGTTCGACCGCATTGGCCAGTTCGCGAATGTTCCCAGGCCAGGAGCGCTGCTGAAGGGTCGCGATGGCCTCGGGCGTGATGCCCCCGACGTCGACGCCCAACTGGGCCGCGGCTTTGCTCAGAAAGTGGTGGACCAACACCGGGATGTCATCCCGACGGTCGCGGAGCGGCGGCAGGTGAATCGGGACCACATTGAGTCGATAGAAGAGATCTTGGCGGAACTTGCCGGCGTCCGCGTCTGCTTTGAGATCGCGGTTCGTGGTCGCCACCAGCCGGACGTCGACTCGAATGGCTTGCTGGCCCCCGACTCGTTCGAATTCCTGCTCTTGAATGACTCGGAGCAGCTTGGCCTGAAGATCGAGCCGCATTTCGGAGATTTCGTCGAGCATCAACGTGCCCCCGTCAGCCCGCTCGAAGGCCCCCTGGGTTCGCGACGTCGCCCCGGTAAAGGCGCCCTTCTCGTGCCCAAACAACGCGCTTTCGACCAGACCCTCGGGCATGGCGGCACAGTTGATCGTGATGAACGGGCGGTCCCGGCGGGGGCTCTGCTCGTGAAGGGCGCGGGCCACCAACTCCTTGCCGGTACCGGACTCGCCCTGCAGCAGAATCGTGGCCTTCGTGGGAGCGACCGTGGCGACCACCTCGAACACCCGGCGCATCGGGGCGCTCTCGCCCAGAATTTGCCTCTTCCCCCGCAGACCCGACAGTTCTTGCCGGAAGGTCTCGTTTTCTTTCCGGAGCCGGATGACCTCCAGCGCTTGGGTCACGGCGATCCGGAGGGTCTCCTGGCGAACCGGCTTGGTCAGATAATCGATGGCGCCGCTTCGAAGGGACATGACGGCATGTTCCACGGAGGAATAGCCGGTCATGATGATCACCGGGATCTGGTAGCCCTCTTTTTCGAGGCTGGTCATCAGATCGAGCCCGGTGGCATTGGGCATCCGGTAGTCGGAAATGACGAGGTCGAACTGCTGCCGGCCGGCGGCGCGGACGGCCTCTTCGACACTGGTAGCCAGCGTTGGCGCATGGCCGAGCTTCGAGAGCGCAGCCTCGAGGACCACGCCGACCGACGGTTCGTCATCGACGCACAGGATATTGGCCATGTCCCCCCGGCGGGTGGCTCAAGGTTTGC
>JAYTTT010000235.1:0-7442 GCA_043744895.1 Gemmatimonadota bacterium
GCTCCAACGTTAGCCCCCGGTCTGGCCCGGGGACGGCGCGGGTTGCCAGAAACGGGGGGATTCCGCTTTCTTCAGTCCCTGGCTGAAATCAAGCTGGCAATCGAAGGCATGTCCTGCAATCACTGCCTCAACGCGCTCAATCGGAGCCTGTCGCAGTTGGCGGGCGTCCGGATCAAGACGATTGTCATTGGCCGCGCCGATCTCGAATTCGATCCCGGCCGGGTGAGCCTCGCCGCGATCGTCGCGGCCATCGACGATGCCGGCTACAAGGCCACTCCGATGTAAATGTGTTCGTTTCGGCCCGATTCTAGGAGTTTCCTCGCCGGCATTGACAAAATACATTTAAATATACATTTTTTACATATAAAGTTCCTAAGGATATTTCCGTGACCGATACGAAAAACACCCCGCGGGTTCGGGAGCCGGTTCAAGTCTACCTCGACGGACCGGACCTCTATCTGTTGGATGACCTGGTCGTGTCCACCGGCCTTACCAAGGCCGAGCTGCTCCGACGAGGGCTTCGGCGGCTCTCGGACGATGGCCTGGCCGATCGGGCGGCCGGCTGGTCGCTCGATCGGTTGATCGGCGCGGCGGACGGCCCCCCGGCCACGCCGGACTTGGCGGCCAACCACGACGAGTATCTCTACGGCAAGGCGTCGCGTGGCCGGTCGCGTCCTCGTTGACACCAGCGCCCTCCTGGCGCTGGCCCACCGGCAGGACCAGTATCACGCCAAAGCGGTCACCATTGCCCGGCGGTTTCTGGCGTCGGGCGGCCGGTTCGTGGCCACGCCCTTGATCTTGGCTGAGTTGCAGGGGCTCTTGTTGTACCGGCAAGGTCCCGAGGTGGCCCGGAGCGTGACGGCCGCGTTACTCGCGGACCCCGGGTACCAGTGGCTCCCGGTGGATGCCGGGCTGATGGCGGCCGCGACCGGGGGTTGGTTGGAGCGATTCAGCGATCAACGGCTGACGCTGTGTGATGCGGTCAGCTTCGAGTCGATGCGGCGGGAGCGGATCAAGTCGGCGTTCGCGTTCGACCAGCATTTCGAGTTGGCGGGGTTCAAGGTCCTCGTCGCGTAGGTCAGTCGTCGAGCACCACCTCGGCTCGCTCGAAGCACTTCACAGCCTTGTGGAACCAATCGTACGTCAAGACGATCCCCTTGCTCGGGGCCGCCGATGTCTATGGCGGGTGGGGGCCTATCAACCCGTGCTCGAGCGCTCGTCGAATCAGTTCAGCCCGGTTTCGTGTTCCGAGGCGGTGCATCGCCTCCTCGGCGTGCTCCGCGACGGTGTGTCGCGACAGGCAAAGTTCAAGTCCGACCTCCTTCAGCCCTCGGCCGCAGGACAAGAGGTTGACAACCTCCACTTGCCGCCGGGTGAGGAAGACAGACGAATCCAACCTCGAATAAACCCGTGAGTTCGGCATTCAACCCCGCTGGCTGCGGGTGCCGCGCGGATCGCACCTGCTCGGCCGACTGTCCGAAAAGATTGGAACCCGCTCCGAAGTTGTCAAGGGGCCGAATGGCCACACCCCCCCGCGTTTTCGGGGGTTTCCGGATGGGCCCGATTTCACAAACTTACGTTGGGGTGAAGGTATCGCCTGGTTTCAGAGGGCTCCTCGATGCTCGCTGGTACTCGAACGGCCGCCGTAGCTCTCCTTCTCGCTTCCCGAAGCGGCGCTGTGATGGGCCAGGTAGCAAAGCAGTTCGTGACCGTTCCGGCGACCGCAGATTGCAGGTCCTGCGAGATCCGGATCGGCGCGCCGCACCGGGTCATCGGTAGCGAACCTAAGGGACTGGATTTGCGGCCAAGCGACATCGCTCTCGACAGCCGGGGTCGAGCCTTCATCATGCAGGCGGCGGCGAGCGGGATGCCCTTGGTTGCCGGCACTGAGGGTGCGCCCCTCACCGAGTTGGGACGAGTGGGGGCTGGGCCCGGCGAGTTTCGGCGAGCGATCTGGGTGACCGTCACACCTCACGATACCATCTACTTTTTCGATCAAGGCAACGGGCGGATCACTGTCTACGATCCCAGTCTTCGTTACGTCCGCTCGGCGCTGGCACCCATGCATACCTACGGAATGGCGTGGTTTCCAAGCCCACCTGAGCTGGTCCTGAATGCCCATGTGGCGGATCGGGCCCGCGTGGGGTTGGCATTTCATCTCTTTGATCAGATCGGAAACCAACTTCGGAGTTTTGGAGCGGTGGAGGCGGTGGTGCGACCAGAGGCTCCCGGCCAGGCGGTCCGGCGGAAAATTGCCGTTGATGGGCCGAATAACCTCTTAGCGGTGACCTGGATTGGACCGTACGAGCTCGAACGGTGGTCGCTAGGTGGCGAACTCCAGGAGCGGTTCCGTATCGACTCGCCTGGACGCCCGCCCGTGAACGGAAACCGACCCAGACCTGAGTTGCCCCCCCCAGAGCCGACGGCTCAGGCAGTCGCGCGAGACTCGATCGGCCTTGTTTGGATCTTGACTAGAGTGGCTGACGACGACTGGCGACGGGGTATCCAGGCGACTGCGGTCGCGGAGGGCGGTTGGGAGGTCAAGAATATCGACCCCACCCGCTACCACGACACAATGGTCGAGGTCTTTGACTTGAAACGTGGGCTACTCTTGGCGAGAAGGCGAATCGACGACTCCTGTCGGGCGATTACCCAATGGTGGGAGCTTGTCCGTGAGGCCCAGAACAGTGATGGCAGCTATCGGCTGGAGTTTCGAAGGGCGCAGTTCGTGCGCAGCAGGTAACCATGACAGTGATCGGAGTAATTATGGTCTCAGGCTTCGAGTGATCGAAGCGGTGCTCGAAACCATGGGATCGGATTGATCGGTGGTGGCAGCAAGGCCCCGCAGCACTCGCCGTGGGGCCTACTTCCACACGATCCGGTAGCGGTGGAATGTTGGCTCGCCGGCCGGGCCCGAGGCGAGGGCCCAAATCCGGTCGCCGCCGGCACCGATGACATGCGCATTTTCCAGGAGCTCGATCCGAGCGAGGAACCCTGCCTCCTGGCCGAACACGTCGTAGACATTCGGTTCCCGAATCGTCAGCGGGGGTGATCGGCCCTGGGGTCGGGTGGGAACCGGCGGCAGTGACCTAGCAGGCACGTACAAGTGGACCCAGAGTCGGCCATCATGATCCGCGAACAGGTCTCGAAACGCCGGCTTCAGTGCCGGAATCGGCGTCGGTTGTCGCTCGGAGGACCGGGCGCGGATGGAGCGCCACAACGAATCCCACTCCTCTCGCTCCGTATCGCGAATCGGTACTCCCGAGTATGGCCGATCGATCACGTGCCGTTGCCCATTGGCCCGGTGCAGATCGATGTGATAGGCTGAGTTTCGCCCCCAAGCCATGCCGCCGTCGGGGAGCACCGAAAATAGTGTGATCACGGGAAAACTCCACTGCGGCCCATCCTCGGTGATCACAACGAAGGGCCATCCAGCAAGATCCTCGTCCGGCGCCCGAATCGAATCGACTAAGGCGCCGGCCAATGTTAGGCGGAGATACTGGGAGGGAGTGTTCCGCCCCTCGGCCATTCCGGCTCCGAGGCCGACGCGGAGGTAGATCATTCCGAGGCGGTCCACCAGCAACGTCTGCCCGCCATAGTAACTGCCGCGCGTGAATGGAATGGCGGTGCGAAATACCCCCGCTGTGTCGAAGACGCTCAATCGGGCGTTGCCGGGGTCGTGAACGATCAACAGGCTGTCGCCGTGTACTGCCATCCCGATGATGTTGCGATACTCACCTGGTCCGGTGCCCTCGCGGCCGATCGAGCCCCGGAAGGTGCCCCGCGGGTCAATCCAATGAATCTGGCCGCCGGTATCGTCAACGAAGTACACGGCACCAGACCGGGAGGTGGCAATGCGGCTAACCGACCGGAACCGGGGCTGCCCTGCAGGGCTGGTCCCCTCGACGATGAGTTCTAACTCAACTTTAGCGGCCGACCCGGGGGGGCCAGCCTGTGATTGGACGAGCACCGAGACGAGCGGGGCTAGGCCCATAGCAAAGCTTCGCACGAATCTCTCCCTTGGCGGGAAATGTTTAGTCGTCGAGCACCACCTCGGCTCGCTCATCGTGGCGGTGGGCCATTCCGGGATTGGCATTCAAAACCCGGGCGCAGCTGTTCCACCGGAGCACCGCATCGTCATTCCCCGCGGGCCGAATCGCCTCGGCCCGCTCGAAGCACTCCATGGCCTCGTGGAACCAATCGAACGCCAGCGCCGACGCCCCGATGCTGGGGTTCAGAAATTGGGCATGCCCTCGGCGTTCGTTGATGATCCCGGCGTAGTAGGCCCGGTCGTACTCCTCCTTGAGCCGGGGCAGCACCTCCCGCGCCCGGGCCACGGCGCCGCCGACCCCGCGTGAAATCAGATCGGTCCGGGCCAGGAGCAAGTCGATCAACGCCTCCTGGTTATCCGGTTCGACCACCAGGACGTCGAGGCAGATACTTTCGGCCGCTTCCGGCTCGTTCAGCAACCGATATCGCTCGGCCCGAGCCAGGGCCGCGGCCACGCCATCCTTGGTGATCGGCTTGAGCTGGAACATGAGGCCTCCTTACGGCCCGGGGATCTTGCCGGTGACGATCGCGAGCAACTTGGCCAACGGATCGAACGCCGCATCGACCACCCGCTCCTTGAGCGGAATGATGGCGTTATCAGTAATCTGAATGCCCTCGGGACAGACCTTGGTGCAACACTTGGTGATGTTGCAGTAGCCGATCCCGTGGAGCTTCCGGAGCTCGTCGAGCCGGTCCTCTGTGTCGAGCGGGTTCATCTCGAGGTTGGCCGCGTAGACGAAGAACCGCGGGCCGATGAACTCATCGTGCAGGTGGTGGTCCCGGAGGACGTGGCACACGTCCTGGCACAGGAAACACTCGATGCATTTCCGGAATTCCTGAACCCGGTCCACGTCGTCCTGCTGCATTCGCCAGGTGCCGTCCGCCGCGTCCGGCTTCCGGGGCTTGAACTTCTTGATTCCCTTCTTGACTTGGTAGTTCCAGCTGACGTCGGTGACCAAATCCTTCAGGTGGGGGAAAGCCCGCATCGGCTCGATCGTGACCGGCTCGGTCAAATTGAGCTCGTTGAGCCGGGTCATGCACATCAGCCGGGGCTGGCCGTTGATTTCGGCCGAGCAGGAGCCACACTTCCCGGCTTTGCAGTTCCACCGGCAGGCCAAGTCGGTGGCGTCCTCGGCCTGGATCTGATGGACCGCATCGAGGACAACCATCCCCTCGGTGACCTCGGTCTGGTAGTCGATCAGCTGGCCGCCGCCCGCCTCGCCGCGCCAAATCGAAAATGTTGCCTGCGCCATTACTTCAGCTCCTCGACGATCGTCTTGAGGTCGTCCCGCATCGGGGGGATCGGGTGCTGCCTGAGCTTCATGGTCCCGTCGCTGCCTTGCTCGATCAGGTGGTTGAAGGTCCCGAATCCGGCCTTCTTCTCCTCATAGTCCTCCCGAAAATGGCCACCACGGCTCTCCCGCCGGGCAATGGCCGATTGGACGATGGCCTCGGACACGATCAGCAAGTTCTTCAAGTCGATCGCGGTGTGCCAACCCGGGTTGTACTCCCGATTGCCGGGCACCCGGACGGTCGCCGCCCGGGCCTTGAGGCCTTTGAGCGCCTCGACCGCTTCGAGCATCTCGTTTTCCCGCCGGACGATGCCCACGAGCTTCTGCATCATCACCTGGAGATCCTGCTGCACCTTGTACGGGCTCTCCCCGGTCGGACGTTCGAACGGCGCTACGGCTAGTTTGACCTGCTCGTTTACTTCACCCTGGTCCGGCGCCAGGGCGGTGTGCTCTTTGGCGAACGTGGCCGCGTACTCGCCGGCTCGCTTCCCGAACACCAGGAGGTCGGACAGCGAGTTCCCGCCGAGCCGGTTGGCGCCGTGGAGCCCGGCGGCCGACTCGCCGGCGGCAAAGAGACCGGGCACGGTTGACATCTGCGAATCGCCGTCGACCTGGATGCCGCCCATGATATAGTGGGTCGTCGGGCCGATTTCCATCGGTTCTTTGGTGATGTCGATGTCCGCCAGCTGTTTGAACTGGTGGTACATGCTCGGGAGTTTCTTCTTGATTCGTTCCGGCGCGCCCGGGAGCTTGTCCTTGATCCACTGAATGTCGAGGAAGACGCCGCCATGGGGACTGCCCCGGCCGCCCTTGACCTCGCGCATGATGCAGCGGGCCACGTGGTCGCGGGTCAAGAGTTCCGGCGGGCGCCGGGCGTCCTTGTCACCCATCACGTAGCGCCAGCCCTCCTCGGGGGTGTCGGCCGTCTGGGCTTTGTAGTTGTCAGGAATGTCGTTGAACATGAAGCGCTCGCCCCGGTTGTTGAGCAGGACGCCGCCTTCGCCGCGCACGCCTTCGGTGACCAGGATGCCCTTCACGCTGGGCGGCCACACCATTCCGGTCGGGTGGAACTGGACGAACTCCATGTCCATGAGCGCCGCACCCATCTGGTAGGCCAGGGCCTGGCCGTCGCCCGAGTACTCCCAGCTGTTGCTGGTGATTGAGTAAGCCCGGCCCACCCCGCCGGTGGCCAGCACGATGGCTTTGGCCCGGAAAAGCCGGAACTCCCCGTGCTGGCGGTCGTACGCCAGGGCGCCGCACACCCGCCCGGCCTGCTTGAAGAGGGTGACGATCGTCACCTCCATGTGGACGTCGATCCCTTGGTGGATCCCGTGGTCCTGGAGGGTGCGGATCATTTCGAGGCCGGTCCGATCGCCGACGTGCGCCAATCGGGGATACCGGTGGCCGCCGAAATTCCGCTGGAGGATCTTGCCGTCTGTGGTCCGGTCGAAGATGGCGCCCCAGGCCTCGAGTTCCCGGGCCCGCTCGGGCGCTTCCTTGGCGTGGAGCTCGGCCATCCGCCAGTTGTTCAAGTACTGGCCGCCGCGCAGGGTGTCGGTGAAATGGACCATCCAGTTGTCGCGATCGTCCACGTTCCCCATCGCGGCGGCCATCCCGCCCTCGGCCATGACCGTGTGGGCCTTGCCGAGGAGGGATTTGCAGACCAGGCCGACGGAGACGCCGCGGCCCGCCGCCTCGATCGCGGCTCGAAGGCCCGCGCCGCCGGCTCCGATGACCAGGACGTCGTGATCGAACGTCTTGACGTCGGTCATCAGAGAATCCTGAAGTCGGTCCAGATCCCCATCGAGCAGAGCCGGACGTAGATGTCGCTGAACGCGACCGTAAAGAGACTGATCCAGGCCCACCGGTGGTGGCCCCGATTGAGGCACGAGGTGCAATCGTAGGAGACTTTGAAGGCGGGCTTTTTGGAGAACTGATCGCGCCACCCCCCAGCGATGTGCCGCATCGAGTGACAGCCGAACGTGTATCCGCCGAGGCAAACCGCGTTGAGCGTCAGGAGCAGGCTGCCTATCCCGATGCCGAACGAGGTCGTGCCCTCCGCGTTGGCGAACCAGAAGGCCTTCCAGGCGTCGTAGCCCA
>JAYTTT010000236.1:0-1943 GCA_043744895.1 Gemmatimonadota bacterium
CCCTGACTCGACCCCGCTCGGCCCGGGCCGCGAGTTCGACCGGATCCGGGCCATCGCGAGCGCGTTAGGCAGCTCGGCCGCGGATTTGGGCGATGACTGTGCCTTCCTGTCCGGCGGCTGGTGCGTCAGCCTCGACGTCAGCACCGAAGGCGTCCATTTCCGGCGCGACTGGCTCGACCCCGCCGAGATCGGCTGGCGGGCGGCCATGGCGGCATTGTCCGACTTGGCCGCCGTCGGCGCCGCCGCCGAGGCGCTGTTGGTTGGGCTCTCGGCCCCGGGCGACGAACCGGTCGACGTGATCACGGCCATCATGCGAGGGGTGGGCGCCGCCGCCCGCGACGTCGGCGCGACAGTGGTGGGCGGTGATCTGACCCGGGCCGGCGACTTGAGCCTGGCGGTGACCGTGATGGGCCGGGCCGAGCGCCCGGTCCGGCGCCGGGGTGCCGTGCCGGGCGACGGGATTTGGCTGACCGGCTCGTTAGGCGGATCGCGGGCCGCCTGGTCGGCCTGGACCGCGGGCCGTCATCCCGAGCCCGAACCCCGACGCCGATTTGCCCGGCCGATGGCCCGAATCGCCGAGGGCCGGCGGCTCGCGGCGCTCGGAGCCACCGCGATGCTCGACCTCTCCGACGGCCTGGCCGGCGATCTTGGCCATTTGGCTGCGGCGAGCGGGGTCGGTCTGGTGGTCGAACTCGACCGCCTGCCCCTGTCGGAAGGAGTCGCGGCGGAGGCGGTGTTCGCGGGCCAGCCTCCGGAGGTCTTCGCGGCCATCGGCGGGGAGGACTTCGAACTGGTCGCGACCCTTCCCTCCGAGGTTGACGGAGCGCCGCTGATCAGGATCGGCAGCGTGGTGGCCGGTGCCGGCGTCCGAACCACCCTGGCGGGCGTCGAGTGGACCTTGACCTCCTACGATCATTTTCGATGATCCCGGCGCTTCGCTACCTGGCGGCAATCGTCGGCTACACCGTCTGGATCGGGACCCGGATCGTGATCGCGTCGCTGGTCGGGATTCGGCAGGTGCCGGGGGGGTTCTACGACCGGATCCAGTTTCGCTACGGCGCCTTGCTATTGAGAAGCAGCGGGATCGCCGTCAAGGTCGAGGGATTGGAGCGGTTGTTGCCGGGCCAGCCGGTCGTCTTCATCGCCAATCACGTGTCCTGGGTCGATATCTGGATGCTCCTCGTCGCCCTTCCCGGCACCACTCGTTTCGTGTTCAAAAAGGAACTACTGCGGATTCCGTTTCTCGGCCGCGCGGCCGTGGCGATGGGACATGTGCCGCTCGACCGGGGGAATCGCGGGTCGGCGTTCGCGTCCTACGACCGGGCGGCCGAAAAGATCCGGAGTGGGACCTCGGCGATCGTCTTTGCCGAGGGGACTCGGAGTGCCGATGGCCGGCTGCTCAAGTTCAAGAAGGGGCCGTTCGTGCTGGCCATCGCGGCGCACGCGCCGGTGGTGCCGGTGGTCTGTGAGGGCTCGTTCGAACGGCTGCCGAAGGGCAGCATCTCGCCTCGACCCGGGGTCGTCACCGTCCGGATCGGCGCTCCGATCCCGACCACCGGCATGGGGTATGACGGCCGCGACGTTCTCGCCGATCAGACCCGGGCCGCCATGCTCGCCATGGGCGCCCCCGAATGACCCCGTTGTGGCGGCCCCTTCAGGTCGCCTATTCTTGAGCCATTCCCCCAACCCAGAAATCCATGTCAACCATCATCGAAGTGAGTGCCCGCGAAATCATCGATAGCCGCGGGAACCCGACGGTCGAAGCCGAAGTCGTGCTGGCCAGCGGGGCCCAGGGTCGCGCGGCCGTGCCAAGCGGCGCCTCGACCGGCGAACACGAAGCGGTCGAACTTCGGGACGGCGATCCCAAGCGGTACGGGGGCAAGGGCGTGCTTGAGGCCGTCAAGAACATCAACGAGATCCTAGGGCCTCGGCTCGAGGGCATG
>JAYTTT010000237.1:0-7437 GCA_043744895.1 Gemmatimonadota bacterium
CGCTCAGGTCTCTCTCCACACCTTGGCGAAGTATCGGTCGAGGTCGATCGTCAGGACCGGGCCGTCGGCGCCGGGTTGCCAGGTGATCGTGCCGGTGACGTCCTCGGGCTCGCGGTCGTCCGGGCGCCAGCGCTCGATCCGGCGGTAGTCGACGTCGACGATCCAATACTCGTTGACCTGGCTCCGCTGGAACCGCTGCCGTTTGGTGATTCGATCGTACCGGGCGGTCGAGGGCGACAGGATTTCGACGATCAGCAGCGGCACTGGAAAATCCGACCACCCGATCGGCTCTTTGCCGCCCACCATCCCGGCCACGAAGATGTCGGGCTGGACCAATTGGCCGCTCTGGAGGTTGAGGTCGGCCGGGGAGAAGAGGGTGGTGCCAATCCCGTGCGCTTCGACGAACGGCGCGATGAGCAGAAAGAGTTTGCCCACGGCCCGTTGATGGGTCCAGGTCGGCGACGGGCTCACCAGCAACTCGCCGTCGATGAGTTCGTAGCGGTTGCCGTCGTCGGGGAGCGCGAGGACTTCCTCGCGGGTCCAGACATGGCCCAGGTTCGGCATGACCATACGGTACGCTCGGCGGTTGACGGTTGGCAAGGGACCAGGCCTCCGAGTATGGGGAGATCCGATTGGGGAGCGTAACCAAAGCGCCGCCGGTATGGTCGGAATGCCGCAGGGGGCGCCGTACCCGGGAGTCATTCCCAGACCCACTCGGTACGGTCAAAGGCCGTGGCCAGCGGCGGGTCGAGCAGGCCGGATTCCTCTCTGGCCAGCTCCCGGCCGGCTTCCTTGAGCGGTGGTTTGGGGATCCTGACCCCCGGGAGTTCCGGACCTGGACCGTGCTGGGTTTGGACTTTTGGTCCTTTCCATCGCTCGGAGACCAGAGCACCACGACATTCCAGAGTGTCCTCGACGTGGGCGGCCGTCGGGTCCGAATTCGTTTTCGGGGGATCTGCGTTAGTTTCCCAACGACTTCGAATAGTGACGAGGCATTGGAATGCCCGCATCTATGATGATGTTGACTGCTCTGGCAGCGCTGGTTGGAACGAATCTCTCGCCGGATCCCATTCCGCTCCAGCCGGGCCGGTTCGAGATCACCCTCACGATGACGATGTCCGGGAGTTCCAATGCGTCCACCCGCACCCGCTGCATCCTTCCTGCTGATCTCGCCGACCCGGAGTTGGTGTTCACCCAGCAGAACGCGCGACTGGTGCCGAAGACGTGGGCGGTCAGCGCGCTCAAGGTCGTGGGCGGGAAGATTTCGTACGTGGTCACGCCGAAGGACGGGCCAGCCGCGACCGTGATCGGTACGGTCTCGGCGGGAGCCTTCTCCGTCGAACGGACGGTCAAAGGCTTCCCTGCGGTTTCCAAGATCGAAGGGAAGCGGGTCGGCAACTGTAAGGCGTGACCGTGGGGAGGACGATCGCATCGCCGGGTTGGAGTATGGCGGGCTCAGGCCCCCAGGATCTCGTTCAAGCCTTCGATCACCTGGGCCAATTCTTCCGGGGACGCTCGGCCGAGGCGTTTGCCGATTCGCTCGGTCGCGAGGGTTCGAATCTGGCTGATCTTCACCCAACTCCGTTTCGGGAGGCGGGCGGCTGTCAACTCCAGGGTGAGTGGAAACCCAGCGCGCTGGGCCTGGCTGGTCAGGGCCACGGCGATGATGGTTCCCGAGCGATCGTTGAAGACGTCGTGGCTCAGGACCAGGACCGGGCGCTGGCCAGTCAGTTCGTTGCCGCGGGCGGGGTCGAGGTCGGCCCAGCGGATGTCACCTCTCAGTATTGCGGCCATGCGGCGGCGTCTTCGCCCAGTCCCTCTTCCGCCATGGCCCGTTCGGCGGCGGGGTCCAGTTTGGCGCACTCGTCGGCGAGCCGTCGCCGCTCGAGGCGTTCGAGTTGGGCGGTGATGGCCGCTTCAATTGCCTGGCTTCGGTTGGGGTAGTGCGCATCCCGCACGAGACGGTCGACCCGGCGGAGGGTCTGGCTCTCGAGGGTTACCGCGACTTTGGTCTTTGCCATGAATGGCCTCCCGGTATGATAATATATCATACCGGCAATCGCAGCAAGAATCCGCATGATAGGACGTCATTCCGAAGGGAGGCTCCGACCAAGGACCCGGACCCGTCCGGGACGGCGCGGGGCTGCGTGAGGCCGAATGACGATATCGACATCCTGGCCGAGGCGGTTCAGGAAGCGAATCAGCCGCTCGGTCGAGAATCCGGCGGACTGTCCGCGATAGAGCAGCGAGACCTTGGGCTGGGGCAGGCCGAGCACGGTCCCGGCGGCAGTCTGGGTCAGGCCGCGTTCTCGCAGCAGCGTGACAATTCGAAGAATGATCCTGGCCTTGGCCAGCTCCTCGTCGGGCCGATCAAAGCCAAGATCCGCGAACACATTGCCGCTGCTGCGTTCGAATGCTGGCTTCCGTGCGCTCACTGCCGTTCCCCCTCGTGGATTTCCCGCGCCTGCCGGAGCCGGTCGGCGATCCGGTCCAGCATGAAGCCCGGAGTGGCGGTGCCACTGCGGGACTTTTTCTGGAACGCCGCGAGGACGAAGATCACCTCGCGGAGCGCGATGCCCATGGTCCGTTGCACTTGCCGAGGGAGGGACCTGAGTTCCCTCCGGGACGGGCCTACCCAGATGACTGGTTTCGGGTGGTGATGGGACAGAACAGAATATACCATTTCTGGGCTACTCGGGCAACCGCTTCTCTCAGGGAACGGCAGGATGGGCGGGGTGGCCCTAAGGAGACGCCCCGCCCGATGGGATCGGTATCAAAGGTAGGGATCGGAACGAACGAGGCGTAACCACTCGAGTGCGATATGAGCGGCGATCGGCGCGTCACCACGCCGTCCCCATCGAGGCCCAGGGCGGGTCGTCAGGCTGGGAGATCGGCAAAGAGGCGCGCCAGTTCCAGCACCATCACGGGCGCGTCCGGCAGCATCCGCCAGTCGGAGGCGCCGCACCGACGACGACGGGGCCGGGCTCACGACCAGGGCGCCGCGGATGAGTTCGTAGCGGGATCCGTCCTCGGGCAGGTTGGCGAGGTCGGCGACGGTGTACCGGGGTGCCATGGGCATGGCCATAATATCGGCTCGGCGGACTGGGGGGTGCAACTCGGCGGCATGGCCCCAACGTCGTCCTGGCGTCGCCGGCTCCGGTAACCAAACTGACGCCAAACCAATCAATCCACGCTGGAGGGGGCGGCGTGGTGGGTGCCGCCGCAGACGGTGGGGTGGGGGCTTCTCAGGGGGAGGGCGGTGGAGTACGTTTGACCTCCCGCCGCAGGGTGGGGAACCGGTTGTACGGGACGTAGCGCAGCCCGGTAGCGCACCTGAATGGGGTTCAGGGGGTCGCGGGTTCAAATCCCGCCGTCCCGACTAGCGTAAATCCAAAAGAGAGAACAAGTTAGAGGGCGAGTGGAACTTCACGGTTTCGCTCGCCTTCGTGCATTGTGTGCCAGCGGTGTGCCAACTTGCGTGCTGCTGCCCGGGCCGAGGTCTGGGGAACTTTGGCGGGATTCTGCAAGGGGTGAATGGAATCGTGGATCAAGCAACCCACAACAAGATCGTTTCGTTCATTTGGGGTATTGCCGACGACGTCCTTCGCGACCTGTTCAAGCGCGGCAAGTACCCCGACGTGATCCTGCCCATGTGCGTCATCCGCCGGATGGATGCGGTGCTCGAGCCGACGAAGAAGAAGGTGCTCGAGACCAAGAAAGTGCTCGACGACGCGGGCATCACTGAGCAGCGCGCCGCCCTCTGCGATGCCGCGGGGCAGGCCTTCTACAACACCTCGAAGTTCACGCTGCGCGACCTCAAGTCGCGAGGCAGTCAGCAGCAACTTCTGGCCGATTTCGAGGACTACCTCAACGGCTTCTCGCCCAACGTTCAGGATATTCTCGACAACTTCAAGTTCCGCAACCAGCTCCAGACGCTGTCGAAGGCCGATGCCATTGGCACGCTCATCAACAAGTTCCTCGACCCCGACATCGACCTCTCGCCGGCCGGCATCGACAACCACGCGATGGGCACGGTCTTCGAGGAGCTGGTCCGCAAGTTCAACGAGGAGAACAACGAGGAAGCGGGCGAGCACTGGACCCCGCGCGACGCCGTCCGCTTGATGGCGAACCTCGTGTTCCTGCCCATCGAGGCCGAGATCCGGTCCGGCACCTACCTGCTCTACGACTGCGCCTGCGGCACGGGCGGCATGCTCACGGTTGCCGAGGAGACGCTCACCGCCATCGGGGACGAGCGCGGCCAGCAGGCCAAGTGCCTGCTCTACGGTCAGGAGATCAACCCCGAGACCTATGCCGTCTGCAAAGCGGACATGCTGTTGAAGGGCGAAGGCGAGAGCGCCGATCACATCGTGGGCGGCGCGGAATGGTCCACGCTCTCCCACGACGCCTTCCCCGCCCAAGAGTTCGACTTCATGCTCGCCAATCCGCCTTACGGGAAGAGCTGGAAGAAGGACCTCGAAGCGATGGGCGGCAAGGACGGCATGCGCGACCCGCGCTTCAAGGTCATGCACCAGGGCGAAGAGCTGTCGCTCGTCACCCGCTCCAGCGACGGGCAGATGCTCTTCCTGGCCAACATGGCCTCGAAGATGAACGGCAGGTCCGCGCTGGGCAGCCGGATCGCCGAGGTCCACAACGGCTCGTCGCTCTTCACCGGCGACGCGGGCCAGGGCGAGAGTAACATCCGCCGCTGGCTGATCGACAACGACTGGCTCGAAGCGATCGTCGCCCTGCCGCTCAACCTCTTCTACAACACCGGCATTGCCACCTACGTCTGGGTGCTGTCCAACAGGAAGCCCGCGCACCGCAAGGGCCGGGTGCAGCTCATCGATGCCAGCCAGTGGTTCAAGCCGCTGCGTAAGAACCTCGGCAAGAAGAACTGTGAGCTCTCGCCCGAGGACATCGAGCGCATCAGCCGCACCTTCCTCGACTTCAAGGAAACCCCGGAATCGAAGATCTTCCCCAACGCCGCCTTTGGCTACTGGAAGGTCACGGTCGAGCGCCCGCTGCGCCTGCACAGCCAGCTCACACTCAAGGCCATCGAGACGCTGCGTTTCACTTCCGGCGACGAGGACATTCGCGCGACGCTCTACGAGGAGTTCGGCGACGAACTCTTCGCACGCTTCACCAAAGTCTCAGCCGCGCTGGAGAAGCGCCTGGCCGACTGGGGCAACGACGAGGACGAGGGCGACGACGAAGAAGGCGGCAGTGCTAAGAAGGGCTTGCCCGAAAAGAAGCGGAAGAAGTTGCTCGACCCCAAGACCTGGGAGCGCGACGGCCGCCTGGTCGAAGTCGCCACCCACCTGCGTGCGGCGCTCGGCGAGTCGCTGGTCGAGGACCACAATCTCTTCCGCGACCGCGTGGACGCCGCGCTCACGAAAGCCGGCATCAAGCTCGCCGCCGCCGACCTGAAGCAGATCCTCAAGGCCGTGAGCTGGCGCGTTGAGACCGCGCCGCCGGTCATCGACAAGGTGCCCAAGCCGGGCAAGGCCAAGGCCGACCCGCTACATGGTCTCTTCGAGACGGCGATCGGCGGTAAGCCCGCCATCGTGGAATACGAACCCGACCCCGATCTGCGCGACACCGAGCAAGTGCCGCTGCTTGAGGACGGCGGCATCGAGGCCTTCATCCGCCGCGAGGTGCTGCCGTATACGCCCGACGCCTGGATCAAGGAAGACGCCACCAAGATCGGCTACGAGGTCAGCTTCACGCGCCACTTCTACAAGCCGAAGCCCCTCCGCACGCTGGAGGAGATCAGCGCCGACATCCTCGCCATCGAGCAGGAGGCCGAGGGACTGCTGGATGGGTTGCTGAGGGTGGGAGGTAAGGCATGAAGAAGGCGGCCCGGAAGGCCAGGACGGTTCGCTCAGCGGCCGTGGTGGTGTCGCCGGCCGAGGGCGCCTTCAAGGAGGTTGTGGAGCTGATCCGGACGGCGCGCCAGCGGTCCGCCCGGACGATCAACACTGAGCTGATCGACCTCTACTGGCGCATCGGCGACTACCTCCACCGGAAGATCGAATCCGACGGCTGGGCCAAGGGCACGGTCGTTCAGCTTGCCGCGTACATCGCGCAGCGCGAGCCCGGCCTGCGTGGCTTCTCGCCGCAGAATCTCTGGCGGATGCGGCAGTTCTTCGTTGCCTATCGGGGCGATCCACAACTCTCACCGTTGTTGAGAGAATTGCCGTGGTCGTCGCATCTGCACCTCCTCAGCCGCTCGAAGAGGTCCGAGGAACGCGAGTTCTACCTCCGCATGGCGACCCGGAATCGCTGGTCGGTCCGGGAGGTTGCGCGACAGCTCGATGCTGCGCTGTTCGAGAGGGCGGTGCTCAGCCCTCCAAAACTCTCAACAGCGTTGAGAGAAATGCACCCCGCCGCCGCCAGCCATTTCAAGGACGCCTACCTCCTCGAATTCCTCGCCCTGCCCGGCGAGCACTCCGAGACCGACCTGCACCAATCGCTGTTGCGGAATCTTGGACGATTCCTGACCGAGCTGGGACGCGACTTCTGTTACATCGGCTCCGAATACCCGGTTCAAGTCGGCGGCCAGGACTTCGCGATCGATTTGTTGTTCTTCTACCGCGGACTCAACTGTCTCCTGGCGATTGAATTGAAGGTCACGGCCTTTCAGCCCGAGCACCTCGGCAAGCTCAACTTCTACCTCGAAGCGCTCGACCGCGACGCGCGCAAGCCGCACGAGAACCCTGCGATTGGATTGCTGCTTTGCGCCTCGAAAGACACCGAAGTCGTGGAATACGCCCTCAGTCGAACGCTCTCGCCCGCGCTGATTGCCGAGTACCGGACTCAACTGCCGGACAAGCAACTGCTCGCGGCCAAACTGCACGAGTTCTACGCCCTGAGCGCGCCCGAGCGGGCCAGGGCCGAGCCGGCGAGCAGGTTGGCAAAGAGGGCGAAGAGCCTGCCGAATACGGCAGCGAGGCAAGCGCGAATGAAGGCTCTGGGGAAGAGTTCGAAGAAGATGTCGAGGTCATGAAGGCCACCGAAGCCAGACCGCCCGGCCTTCTTCGGCAGTCCGGCATCAACGACCCGAAGAGACTGTGCAAGGACGTTTCCAATGTGGGCCATTGGGGCGATGGCGATGCGGAGGTCGGCCTCAAGTCGCTCGACGAGCAGCCCTGCGTGATGGGCCTGGTGCGCGAGTCCTCTGAGATTCAGACGGGCGACGGGGATCAGGCATGATCGCCGACCTCAGGCCGTACGCGGAATACAAGGAGTCGCGCTCAACCTGGATTGGCGCTGTCCCGACGACGTGGGAAGTGCGGAACCTCCGCACGCTCATCTCGAAGCTCGCCGAACGGGATCGGATGAGCCCTTGTCAATAGGTGTGTAATCGGCATCAGGCGGCGCGCAGCTCTCGGGTCGGGGTCAACTCGCGGACGCCGTCGCGGTAGAGCACGCCGTCGG
>JAYTTT010000238.1:0-27532 GCA_043744895.1 Gemmatimonadota bacterium
GGGAGAGAAGAGGAGTTGCTCGGGCTCATTGACGGATGTGTGATAGACATCTTCGCCGTGGAGCCCGATTCGCCGGACGGACACTACGCCCGCGTCCTGGCCCAATTTCCACGAGGGGACATCCAGGGAGCAGCTCGCGGCCTCCGGCGGGTCCTGAAAGCGAATCCCAACGACACCGCGGCGTTGCTCCTTTACGGGCACCTGTTGAGCTGGTTTCAGGGCCGAGCCGACCTCGCCAAGCCCGTTGCCGACCGCCTCATCGAGCTCGACCCGCTTTCGCCCTCCAGCAGGTTTCCGAGTATTGCGGATCCCCTATTCTCGGGGGACTTCGAGGGCGGCTTGGAGGCGGCACGCCGGATGCTGGAACTCGATCCCAGGTCGCCGAACAGCAAGTTCGCCGTGGTCTTGGCACTGTATCATGGGGGCAGGAACGACGAGGCCGAAGAACTCTGCCGCGACCTGGTTGCAGAGCCGGATTCAGACATCAACACCTGGTGCATGGGCGTTCTCCGTGCCATGTGGCGCGGCGACCCGGCCGAGATCGAGCGGTTGCTTGCCGGGCCGTACCTCAAGATCGGGAAGTGGGATCAGGAGGTTGCTCTGATGATGGCGCAGGCGTACGCGGTGGGAGGCAAAGCGTCGGAGGCGCTTCGCTGGTTGGAGACCGCCGTCGACTTGGGTGTCATCAACTATTCCTACTTCACGGAACATGATCCGGCGCTGGCCCACGTCCGTGATGAGACGCGGTTCAAAAATCTGATGGTGCGAGTGAAGCGGGAGTGGGAGAGCTTCGAGGTGTGACGACGCGAGCGACTATGTTTACGCCTCCCATGGACGCTCCCCTGAATCACCTCCTGACCGCGCTCGCCGACCGCTACCGGATCGAGCGTGAGCTCGGCGCGGGCGGCATGGCGACCGTCTATCTGGCGCGCGACCTGAAACACGACCGGGACGTCGCCCTCAAGGTCATGAAGCCCGATGTGGCCCAGTCCCTTGGCGCCGAGCGGTTCCTCCGGGAAATCCAGCTGGCGGCCAAGCTCAATCATCCTCACATCATGGCGTTGTTCGATTCAGGGAGCGCCGGCGGGGTGCTCTACTACGTGATGCCGAACGTCGAGGGCCGGTCCCTTCGGGACCGCCTCGACGACCTCGGCCAGTTGCCGGTCGAGGAAGCCGTCCGGATCGCCACCGCCGTGGCGGGCGCGCTGGACTATGCCCATCGGCGCGGCGTGGTCCATCGCGACATCAAGCCGGAAAACATTATGCTCCAGGACGGCCACGCCCTGGTGGCCGATTTCGGAATCGGCAAGGCGTTGACTGAGGCCGGGGCCGACACCCTGACTCAAGCCGGGATGAGCGTCGGCACCCCGGCCTACATGAGCCCGGAGCAGGCCGTGGGCGAGGGGGTGGACGGGCGGAGTGATCTCTATGCCTTGGGCTGTGTCCTCTACGAGATGTTGCTCGGGGAGCCGCCGTTTACGGGCCCGAACGTTCAGGCCGTGATCGCCAAACGGTTCGTCCAGACGCCGGCGGATGTCGCGGGGATGCGCGAAGGGGTGCCGCGGTCGGTGGCGCGTGCGGTGCAACGGGCGCTGGCCCGGGCGCCGATCGACCGGTACCAGACTGCGGCGGCGTTCGCAACGGCGCTGGCCGAGGTGGATGCCCCGGCCAGGGGCGTGGCTCCGGACAAGTCGATCGCGGTGCTCCCCTTCGAGAACCTGAGCTCCGACCGGGAGAACGAGTACTTCGGCGACGGCATGGCCGAGGAGATCATCAACGCGCTGGCGCAGGTCGAGGGGCTCCGGGTCGCGGCCCGAACGAGCGCGTTCTCGTTCAAAGGGAAGCCCGACGATCTCCGGGTCGTGGGCGAAAAGCTCGGGGTGGCGACCGTCTTGGAGGGAAGCGTGCGGAAAGCGGGGAATCGGATCCGGGTCACCGCCCAGCTGATCGCCGTGGCGGACGGTTACCACCTCTGGTCGGAGCGGTATGACCGGGAGTTGGTGGATGTGTTCGTGGTCCAGGACGAGATCGCGGCCGCGATTGTCAAGAAGTTGGAGGTGACCCTGGCGAGGCCCGAGTCCGAGAGCGCCCTGCCGGCGACGCCCGCGCGGGTCGAGGCATTCGAGCTCTGCGTCCGCGGCCGGGCGCTAATGATGAAGCGCGGGCGGTCCCTGCTCAGCGCCATCGAGTGCTTCGAACGGGCGGCAGCGCTCGCGCCGGGCTATGCCCCGGCGTTCGCGGGCCTGGGCGATGCGCATCTCCAGGCTTCGCGCTACGCGCTCGGCGATGGGACGGAGCACCTGGTCCTCGGCGACGCAGCCCTCGATCGCGCCCTAGCGATCGACCCAAGGCACGCCTCGGCGCTCGCCGCCCGCGGGGGTACCACCATGTCCGGGCAGGGCCGGCAGAAAGACATCCCCGGCGGCATGGCGCTGCTCGAACGGGCCTTGGAGCTCGACCCGCGGCTCTCCGACTCCCGAATCGTGCTGGCGTTCGGGTTGGTCGTCTATTTCAATGAGGACGCGCGAGGACTCACCGAGGCGGAGCGGGCGGTTCGGGACGACCCGCTCAGCGCTTACAACGGCATGATGCGGGCGTTGATCCTGTCCAACATGGGGCGGCATGCCGACGCGATGGCGGAGGCGGAGCGGGCCTTCGCGCTCGATTCTGAGGGGTATCTGATGCATTACGCCCGGGTCTGGGTGCGGGTGGCCTCCGGGGACCTGACCGGTGCCGGGGCGGCGGTCACCGAGTCACTCGCAGCCTTCGGCCGGGATGAGCACCTGCTCCTGATGTTGCCGGCCATCTATCTCGCGAACGGAGAGCGGAGTAGGGCTGAGGCGGTCTACCGGGAGTTGCGGGCCCGCGCCGAGACGAGCCGAGTGCTCGCCTTCGCGCTTGCGGTATGCGCGCTCAGTCTTGGCCGGGCCGACGAGGGGATGGCGTACGCTCTCGAATCCGCGGACGTTGGCGGGTTCCAGCCTTTGTTCTGGCTGCGCGGGTGGTTTGCCGAGTTGGTGGCGTCGCACCCGCAGTATTCGGAGCTCAGGCGGAGGCTTGGGGTATGACCGACGCCGCGGAGCGGCTCTCGGTTTTGCTCCCCGGTCGCTACCGAATCGAGCGCGAGCTCGGCCAGGGCGGCATGGCCACGGTGGATCTCGCCGAGGACCTTGGGCACCTCGCAAGCCATGGAACTCGCCTTCGCCCGATCGCCGACCTCGGCCGTGAGCCCCCTCCGATTCCGGCGGCGAGCTTCGTTTGACACCGCTGCGATGCCTTCGTAGCTTCGGCCTGGCACCTGGATATCCCAACGCGGATCGCCCGCAGGCCGTCTCGTCGCATCGATCGAGGGAGTCCATTGCCATATGCCTAGTCATCGAACAGCCGAGACGGCCCGATTCGGGGCGAGGCGCCGGCCCCGATCTCGGCGCGGCAACGAGTTACCGCCGCACCAGCAGCGCTCACTCCCTGGATCGGGATACACCACCGGGCTCGGCCCGGCCCGAGTCCGCGCCGCGCCCGGCGCTTCGCTGTTCGCACAGGCGCCGGCTCCAACCCGCCTAGGCGTGGTCGAACGGCTCCAGTCCGACCGGGGCAATGCCCACGTTCAGCGCCTTCTCGGTAGCCTCCGACTCCAGCGGGAGGCCGAGGATTCGAAGCTCGCCAGGGTCGACACCGACGGCCACACCACGACGACCACGAGCGCCGCCGCGAATCTCGGCAAGAAGAAATCCTTTGACGTCGGCCACAAAACCGTCGTGGAGACCAGGGAAGGCCACGAAGAGGAGTCAAGCCACACCGGCGGAATCAAGGACGGGAAGGCCTACTACAACGGCAGCCGCAAATGGGGTACTGGTAAGCAGGGCCATGAGGTCACCGGTGGCGCCGCCTTCGGCGACAAATCGGGCGAGGTTTCCGGCGGGTACAGCCGGAACCGAAAAGTGGGCGATGACAACCACAAGACCGGGGTCGACGCCGGCCTCGACTGGGACGAGAACAAGAAGGGGGCCAAGTTCGGCGTAAACCATGAGAAAGAGGGGCCCGGCGGCAAATCCGGCGCGAGCGGGGGCGGGAGTGCCCACCTCGACGATGACGGCCACCTCACCGACGCCGAGGTCGAGGGGAAGTTGAGCAAGGGCGGCAAGTCGGTTTCGCTTAAAGCCGGATACTCGATCGAAGCCGAGGTGAAGCCGGAGGGAACCAAGTTCGTCGTCGAGTGGAAACGGAAGCACTCGGGGTCGGCCGCCGGCTCGGCCAAGGGCGTCGGCCTCTCGGGCGAGGCGGAGACCACCGACTACGGCACCGTCGTGTTCGAGTCCAAGGCCGAGGCCTTGAGGTTCAAGAAACACATCGCCAGCAGGGCCCCGTCCGCGGCCCAGGATCCGACGACTCTCACCGGGGCGGTTTCGCTCGCCGTGGGCGAGATGCGCGGCCGGGGCCACAGCTCAAAAACCGGGCTCAAGGGCGAGGCGTCGCTGTCTGGAGGCGGGTCGATCGGCGCCGGCATCGAGCGGGGCAGCTCGAACGATGTCACGGTCACCCGGATCTCCGTCAGCGTATTCGAGATCACCCGCAGCTCGGGAATCATGCTTGGCAAGTCGATCAGCGCCGGGAACCCGATCGGCGGGGCGAGTCACAAGGACATCTCGAGTCACGGCGAGTTGGTTACCATCCGCACCGACCTGACCACGCCGGACGGCCAGGCCGCGTTCGAACGGTTCGTCAAGACCGGCGAGTTGGCAAGAGGCGCGGAGTTGGTCAAGCGGCGTGATACCGAGCAGGAGACCTCGGCAACGGGCGTTGACCTGCTCGGCTCGACCAACACCCGTACCGGTCGGTTCGGCAAGGAGACGACGACCGACAAGACCGGCGTAGAAACTCACGTCATGGGCGGAGCGACCGAGGCCTACGAGGGCGGGGTTCTTGATGCCTCGCACAGTACCGTCGACGTCCAATTCGACGCCACCCAGAGTGGCCGGGGCAGCGAATACACCCTGAAGGGAAGCGTGGACGCCACCTCGGCCGAGGACAGCCGGCACGGCCTCTACGAATTGACCGGAACGACGTCGTGGACCGCGGCCAGCGGAAAACGAGGCAAGTCGTCGGGGGCTTGGCAGGTGGAGCTCGAGGTCACTCCCGAACTCATCGCCCAGTTCCTCGACAAGGTGTCCGACGAACAGCTCCGCGAGATCAGCGTCTTCGAGGGCAGTGACCCGCGCAACGAGCTCCGGGCGGCGCTCAAGCGGGCCCAGTCGATCACCGGCCGGCAAGAAGCGATGGCCCGGTTCTTCAAGGAGTCGGGGTTCGACGGCAAGGCCATTCGGGCCATGCGGAACGTGTTGTGGCCGGTCAAGAACGGGTGGAGCATGAACAAAGACCCGAAGATGATCATGGCGAACCACACCGGGAACTTCGAGTTCGACCTGACCTTGCCGGGCGATCGCAACTTCCGGGGCGCGGCGGGGCGGCATGAGCTCCAGGCCACGATTGAGAAGGTTACCAAGGGGCTCGCCGACCCGGCCAAGGCGATGAGTCTCCACGGCGAGATCTACGAAACGCTCAAGGACGTCCAGCGCCAGCGAACGGAGGTCGCCGATCCGAGCAAATATGGTGACCTCCCGGACGAACTCCGCCAGAGTCAGCTGGCCCGGCTCGACAAGGACCTCGCCCAGCTGACAACGTTGACCGAACAAGCCGCGATGGCGGTTACTGCCGCCGATGCGGCTCAGGCCGCCGCCGCGAACCCAAAGCCCGGCACGAAGAAGGCCAAGACCGCTCCAACCCCTGCCCATGGCCAGGGGTCGCTGGCCAAGCTCCGCGCCGATATCGGCAACGCGGACAAGGGCATCAAGGAAAATCGGGGCCAGTTCGACCCCATTTTCGAGGTGCTCAAGGAACAGGTCCGCCGGCGCCGGTCGTCCGACGTGACCCTCGAGGAATGGCGGACCGGCATGAAGGAGCAGGGCGCGCTGGTCGTGGTGGCCAATCAACTCAAGGACGCGGCGGTGGCCATGGAGCCCAGTGCCAACGAAGCCCGCTCCAAATTCATCCTGGCCATTGGAAGCGACGTGACCACCGCGGAAACCGTCGGCTCGGTGGCGCTCGTCCAACTGACTCAGTTGGATTCTCTATGGACCGGAGCGAGCGCCAAGCTGACGGATGCCCTCGCAAAGACGGCGGGGGTCACTGAACTCTAGTTGCCCTGTGGGGATCTGCGGACAGTCCCCCGCGATCCTCGGGAATGCCAGCCAGAGCAACCCGCTAGAAGCCCCAGGAAAGCGCAATCCGCACCTGGCGCGGTTCCACCGGGTGAAAGTGGACGTCCTCGACGCCTCCGGCCGCCTCGCCCTGGAGCCGCGAGGCGTAGTAGTACTGAATGTCGCTGGCCCGGGTTGTTCAGCAGATTGAGAATGGTGGCCTGAACTCGAAGGCCGGATGCCAGGCGATACCCTGCCTCCGCTCCCAGCAGTGTGGTCGGCATGGCCCGGACGCGGTTGTCCTCGATCAGCGGATAGGCGCCGAAATGGCGGACGCGAAGGGACCCAAACGGCCCCACCGGCAGGCTCCAGGTCACTCCTCCCGCGATCACGTTCTCTATGGCGCCGGGAATCCGGTCCTCGCTCGGGGCGACGTTCCGGAACCGGGCCCGCGCCAGCGATACGTCGAGATCGAGCGCCAGGCTCGGGAGCGGCCGATGGAAGTTGGCGAAGGCGACGCCCAGACGCCGGCTCGGCGAGGAGGGCTCAGTGAGCCCGGCGTCGCCCACGAACAGCAACTCGCCGTCGAGGGCCAATCCCCAGACTGATATGGTGGAGCGCCAGTTCGCGAGCGGGGTCACTCGGAGTCCGACTTTCGGCGCCCCGAGAGCGTACCAGGGGATCGACCCGCGGGGCCGGGTCGACGGATCGACCGTGATCGTGGTGCCACGAGCGTCGTTGCTGTGGAAGCTGTAGCCACCGCTACCTGTCGATGCACCGCGTTTCCGCCCAGAATGGTCCGGCGCTCCCGCTGATTGAACTGGTCACCGCGGGTCGGGTCGTCGAGGCAGAAGCCGAGAACAGGCTCAGGTCGGAATGGATCCCGTACAGCTGGACTTCCTGGCTGGAAGCGGCGCCGGCATGGCGCCACGAGCCCGACAGGCTGACGCGCCCGGTGGTGCCCCCGTCGCTTGTCGATGTTACCGAACCGGCCGATGAGTCCGTCGGCCACCGCCCGCAGCGGAATTTGGTCGCTCGAATGCCAGGAGTTGTGGTACGCCAGGCCGAGAATCGAAAACCGTGACGCGTTCCGCTGCCACGAGTAGCGAGCCAGCCCACTCACCTTGCGGAGATCTTCGGGCAGCAGCCAGGGCCCGTCGTAGCGCTTGACTTCGGCGCCCACCAGGAGATTGCCGTCGCCAACCCTGGCTGAGCCGCCGCCGGCGACCCGGGCCAACCCGTTTTCGCCCCCGCCCACCGCAACGAAGGGCCGAGCCAGTCGATCGAGCAGATGGAACTGGGCGCCACCGGCACTGCCGAAGTCGCCCAGGTCGGTGTGGTAGACCCCGAGCCAATAGTCGATGTAGCCGACCAGTTCGGGGATCAAGAAATTCAAATCGGTATAACCTTGGCCGTGGGCATGAGACGGCATGTTGATCGGCATCCCCTCGAGGCGGGTCTGAAAATCGGTGCCATGATCGAGATTGAAGCCCCGGATGAAGTACTGATTGGCCTTGCCGTCGCCGGAGTGCTGGGTGACGATCACGCCGGGAACGCTTTCGAAGAGCTCGCCCTCCCGCGACATCGGTCGGGCTTGCAGGTCGACGGCGCCGACCCGCCCCTGCGACGCGCTGGTGGCGAGGCCGATCAGATCGTCGCGTCGGCCGCCCACGACGGTGACGCTGTCGAGCCGGACCGGCTGGCGATGCCGAGCGGTGTCGGGGCGGGCGGTGGTCGCCGGAGCCTGGGCTGCGGCGGGGAGGACGGTCACCGCAAGGACAAGGATGGCTGTGGCTTGCATGGATGATTCCAATTCAGGGCCTGGCGGCGGCGACGCGGATGCCGCCTGGACAGCTGATCTTCGCCGCCGGGTCCCGATTCGGATCCTTCGCCGGAAAGACGCCCTTCCAGAGCCCGCGGTCATTGGGGTGACGTTGGGGCAGGTGGGCCGCGCGGTAGGGGTACGTCCGGAGCTGTTGCGTCGCTCGACGGTGACGCGCGGAGGCGCCGGCGACGAGGGCGGGCGGTGGCGAGGCGCTCGTGACGTTGGCAGAGACTCAGGCGGCAATCGGATGCAGAACCGTTGCGGGTCTCCCGATCCGGAACGAAGTTCCTGTCCATGATGAAACACTGCCTCGCAGGGCTTGCCCTGGTGCTCGTGGCCGCCTGTGGCCGCTCCGAACCCGACATTGATCCGACCGTGACCCTGGCGCCACCCGGCGGGCGGACCCGCGTGATCGACTTCACCACCGACGAAGGCACCGGGATGTCGGTGGCGGTCTCGCCGGACGGGACCTGGATCGCCTTCGACCTGCTTGGACATATCTACCGGATGCCGATCGCCGGCGGCGAGGCGAAAGCCATCACCCAGAACACCGGTCCGGCCCTCAACTTCCACCCGGCGATCTCGCCCGACGGGAAGCAGATCGCGTTTACGTCGGACCGGAACGGCCAGCTCAACATCTGGGTGATGGATGCGGATGGCGGCCATCCGCAGCTGGTGCACGGCGATGCCGCCACCCGGTATCTCCAGTCCACCTGGGATCCGGACGGAAAGAGCATCGTGGCGGTGCGGCTCTTCCGGAGCCCGGGGCGGTCGTGGCACCGGCAGAACCGGACCCTGTACCGACTTCCGGTTGCCGGTGGCGAGCCGGTGGCACTGATCGACGAGCACTTGACCCAGCCGGACGCGCCGTCGTTCTCGCCCGACGGGAAGTATCTGTACTACCATGTCTCCTACTCGATCGCCGAAGGGCTCGGCATGCTCACGGCCGGGCACCGGATTCTCCGCCGGGAGATTGCCACCGCCCAGCTCGACAACGTTAGGCTGACCGGCCCGGCCGACCTGACGCCGGAGTTTCGGACCGCGCTCAACGCGGGCGGCTACGCCACGAGCGTCGGGGAGGAGCCGGCGGTCACCACGCCGAAGGTGTCGCCGGACGGGAAGTGGCTGGCGTTCTCGAAGGAACTTCTAGACCAGACCTTCGAATGGCGCGGGCACAAGATGCGGCCGGCCACCGCCCTCTGGCTCCGCAATCTCGAGACCGGTGAGGAGAAGCAGATCCTCGACCGGGCCACCAAGGACCTCACCAAGACCAACACCCAATACGCCTACCGGGCATTTCCCGGGTATGCGTGGATGCCGGACAGCCGGGCCATCGTGCTCACCGTGGGCGGCAAGATCCAGAAACTCGATGTGACGACCGGCGCGCTGGCTCCGATTCCATTAAGCGCCCGGGTCGTGAGGACGCTAGCCGAGCCGGTGCGCGGCAAGGTGGTGATCGACGACGACTCGCTCCGGGTCAGGTTCATTCAGTGGCCGGCGGGATCGCCGGACGGGAAGCGGCTGGTGTTCACCGCGGTAGGGCGGGTCTGGGTCATGGACTTGTCTGGCGGCGTACCGAAACCGTTGACGCCCGACATGCTGCCCGCGTTCCAGTTGGCGGCCACCTGGTCCCCGGACGGGCAGGCGGTGGCGTTCACCAGCTGGGATGACGCGGCGCGCGGCCACCTCTGGGTCGTGCCGGCGGCCGGTGGCCCCCCGAAGCGGATCTCCGTCGTGGCCGGCGAGTATCTGGGTCCGGTCTGGAGTCCGGATGGAAAGTCGATCGCGGTGAGCCGAGGGCCCGGGCCGGGCAAGCGATCGTGGAATCCGTGGGATGAGGCGGTCGGGTGGGAGGTCGTGCGGTTTCCGGCCGCCGGTGGCGCCGCGGTGACGGTCGCGAAGGATCTGGTGCCGTGGACGGTGGCGGGGAACGGTCCGGGCGGGCACCTCACCTTCGCCGCGCAGCGAGTGCCGTTGGCGGGGTCGCCGCTGGCGACGAAGCCGTTTCCGGATTCGGCGTTCCTCGCGAACGTGGTGCGGGTTCGGAGCGCGGATTGGGACGGGCGGCTCGACAGCGCGGCCGTGGAGTTCCCGGTCCGGCGCGGCCGCGGGAATACGCCGGTGTGGTCGCCGGACGGGACATGGGTGGCGTTCGACGCGGCCCATGTGATCTATGCGGCGCCCACGGGCCCGCGCACGAAGGTCGAACCCGACCCTAACGTGGCGGCGGCTGGACGTGTATTGATCGGCACCTGGGGCGGGATCTACCCCCGGTGGCGCGATCAGGGCACCCTCGAGTTCGCGTCGGGGAATCGCTATGTCACCTGGTCGGCGGCGACCGGCAAGGCCGCCTCGGTCGAGATCCACCTGGCGGTGCCGAAACCCAAGCCCCAAGGATCGCTGGCGCTGGTCGGGGCGAAGATCGTGACGATCGACAGCGGGGGCGTGATCGAGCGCGGGACGATCGTGGTGAAGGGATCGCGCCTTGCCTGCGTCGGTCTGTGTGACACGACCGGCGTCTCCAGGGTGATCCACATGGAAGGGAAGACGATCATCCCCGGGCTGATCGACCTCCACGCCCACCATACCGATGAGGAGTCCGGCGTCGTGCCGCAGCACCGGCCGGCGTCGTCGCTCGATCTGGCATACGGCGTCACCACCGCGGTCGATCCGGCCACCACGTCCGAGGCGGCGTTTCCTCTGGCGGAACTGACCGAAGCGGGGCTGGTGGCCGGGCCGAACACCTACAGCAGCGCCGAGTTCGTGATTTCGCACGGGATCGCGTGGGGGGACTATCACGAGATCCGGACCCTCGACGACGCCCGCGACCAGATCAACAAGCGGGCCTCGTGGGGCGCCGTCACGATCAAGAATTACCGCCAGCCGGGGCGCCGCGAGCACCAGCTGCTGGCCATGGCGGCCCGCGAGCGCGGGATCAGCCTCACCAGCGAAGGCGGCCCGCTGTTCCTCGACGTGGGCTATGCGATTGACGGCCAGTCGGGCTGGGAGCACATGCTGGCCGACCTGCCGCTCTACCAGGACGCCACCACCTTCTTCGGCAAGGCGGGACTCGTCTATTCGCCGACGGAGATCGTGGCCGGTGTGCCGCACGGATCGATGCAGTACTTCCGTCCCCTGGCCGATCTGATGAACGAAACCCGCACCCGCCGGTTCATGCCGTTCGCCGATCTTGCCCTCAAGATCGCCTCAGCCAGCCCGAAATCGATCGAGGAGGTGGCGTTCCCGATCATGGCCGAGGGCGTGGCGGATATCGTGCGGGCGGGGGGCTTCGCCGCGATCGGCGAGCACGGCGAGCAGACCGGGCTCGGCTCCCATTGGGAACTATGGGCGTATGCGACCGGGCTCAAGCCGATCGAGGCGCTCAAGATCGCCACCTGGGACGGGGCGTACTTCATCGGGGCGCAGAACGAACTCGGGTCGATCGCGGTCGGGAAACGGGCCGATCTCGCGATTCTCGACGCCGATCCGCTGGCGGACATCCGGAATTCGAGCAAGGTGTCGCTGGTGATGAAGGGTGGCCGGCTCTATGAGACCGCGACCCTGGATGAAGTGTGGCCCGGCAAAGGCGGATACGGCAGGATTCCGTGGCCGACCGGTCCGGCTCGGCGCTAGAATCGACCCTGCGCGGGATGCGACTTACCCGGTTGCGGGCGTTGCATCCGGATGTCGACCAGATCCGGTTGCCGGAACGGCTCCACGGGATTCGGCTCCGTCGCGCATCTCGGGTCCGCGACGGAGTCGGCCCCCCTGTCTCTTGAGCCCCAATGGAGCACGGCGCACCGCATCCAGTGAGGAACCCAGGCCTGCACCCCGGGATGCCTATGGATACACCTGCCTTGCCACGAACGTCGCCGTGATACTGCCATTGCCGTTGCTGTAGTGGATCAGCGCGGTGAAGGTGCCTGTCAGCGTCTTCCCCGACATGGTGGCATTGATCGACCCGCCCTCGAACTCGATCGTGTCCGGCGGATGGAGCGATTGCGCCGATCCGACAAGGGCCCCGCTGCCGAGCGGCCCCATCGTGAAGCTGCCTGAATAGTCCGAATCGCCGCAGACAGCGAGCAAACCCCTCTCATCCTGGGGCTGCATCTTCGCCGGCGGGACCCAAACGCCGTTCGGGTACTGTGAAATGACCACCCCCCCCAAGCATACCGGGCCTGGCAACGCTACTGCGATGAGTCCGGTGGTCGTGGACGGGCTCTGGAGGTCCGCCAGCCATCGCTGAGCCAATTGGTAGATCAGCGTATCGGACCGCTCGGGACCGAGCCCTGCCAACGGCGCGAGCTGCGCGGTCTGAATGGTGGCGGACTGGAACATCCAGCCGAAGATCGGCGACACCAGGACCGTGGCATTGTCGCTGGTGAGCAGGTTGTTCTGCAAGTCTCTGATCTGGGCGCGCACCGTGTAGGTGCCGGCGGCGGTCCACTGGTGGGTGACCACGCTGTCGGCCCGGTTCGACACCAGCGGGGTGTTGTCGCCGAAATCCCACCCGTACAGGAGGTTCGCGACCGGGTAGCCGGTGCTTGAGGCGGTGAGGGTCAGATCGGTCAAGACGGAGGTCGTGTCAGGCTTGGGCGTGATGACGAACTTGCCACCGATCGTGACGGTCGTCTGATCGGCAGCAAGCTGCTGACCCTTGCTGTCCCGGAGCTCGGCCGTCATGGTGTAGGTGCCCGCTTTGGCCCAGTGGTACTTGACGACGCTGTCCGCCAGCTTCGACACACCAGCTCGACGTGCGGGTCGGGGTCGGCGCAGGGCAACCCACTTGGTCGCCATGTCGTGTCTGCGACGATCGAGCAGCGGGGCGGATGTCGACCTATCCCCGGTCGAGGACCGGAGGCGCAGCTGGAGGACAGCCCGTGACGAGAACGCCGGCCCGCGCTCACTCCACTCACGCCTAAGCTGCTCCGTCAGGGCAGCGTCCCCGAGCGCCGAGTGCCGAACGCCGAGTGCCGAGTGCCGAGCCCGTAAGGGCCCCCCGCGCCGTCGAGTGTCGACGTTGCAACTGACCCAATAACACCCTCATTGCTTGTGCCTCGGAGAACCCATGACAAAGACCCAGTATCTGGCCCTAATCTCGGCGGCGTTGCTGGCCGGCTGCAACACCGGTGGCACCAGCGGCGACAGCCTTGTCAATCAGGACGTCGCGATGGTCGCGGCCGAAGGGGCGGCCCAGAACATCGAAGCCATGCGGGGCCCCGGTGGGATGCACGGGTTCGGCTTGCCCGCCCTTCGGGGCAAGTTCGAGTGCGACGGTGGCGAGCGCCACGGCCTCACGGTTACCCGAACCTGCATCTACAAGGACGCGGCCGGAACCGCCCAGGCGGGGTTTAACGACCTCACCACCGCCTCGGTGGCCGTCCATGTCGAGGTAAAAGGCACCCTCGGCCGCGAGGGAATGAGCGGAACGATCGACCGGACCAGCGATCTGTTGGTGACCGGCTTGGCCGGTACCGAGACCAAGATGACCTGGAATGGATCGGGCTCGGGTACCTCCAAGCGGGTCAGGACCCGCGACGGCGCCACCGTCCAGTACGACATGACCGAAACCGAGGCCACCAAAGATGTCGTGATTCCGGTCCCCCGAACCGAGACCGGTTGGCCGCTCTCGGGCATCATCACCCACAAAGTCACCGTCAAGTTCACCGGCGGCGACAAAGACGGCACCACCGAAACCCGCGACGTCAAAATCACCTTCGACGGAACCCAGTACGCCACCGTCGTCGTCAACGGCGAGACCTTCCAGTTCGACCTCGCCCACCGCGGCCGCCCCGGCAAAGGCGACCAACACCCCCGCCCCTAACGCCTGAAGCCGAGTGCCGAGTCCCGAGCGCCGAGTGCCGAGAACTCAACAAACGAAGCGAGCCGGCTACCCCGATAGATCCGATGGGTGGCCACCCGGTAGTCCGAAACTTTAGCGAGGAAGATGTTCGGCACGAAGGTCTGGGGGTTCCGGTCGTAGAGCGGAAACCAGGTGCTCTGGACCTGGACCATGATCCGATGGCCCTTCCTGAACGTGTACGACTGCTGGTGGAGGTCGACCGTGTAGGGCAGCACCAGGTTGTTGGGAATCCGCTCCGCCTTTTCGAAACTCTTCCGATACCGCCCCCGCATGATGTCGCTTGCCACCATCAGCTGGTAGCCCCGCATGGTCGGGTCGGGGTCGGTGTCAGGGCGGACATCGATCAACTTCACTACCCAGTCGGCGTCGCTTCCCGTCGTCGACGCAAACAGCTTCGCCGCCACGTTGCCGGCTACCACCACGTCCTCGGCCAGTGGTTCGGTCTCCCAACTCAGGACGTCGGGCCGACCGTGAACGAACCGCTGGTCGCGCACCAGCCAGATTTCCCAATCGACGTAGGAGGGAATCGGCCGCGGGCGGTAGGGAACCGGATTGGCCGGATCGGACAGGTAGCTGTCGAACCCAGTGGCATCGGTCGGCGGTGAAAAGGCGGCCCGGCCGTTCGGATGGAGGTAGAGCCGCTTGGCCGTCGCCTGACGCGGCGGCCAGGTGTCGAACGTCTTCCACTGATTGACCCCGGCGTCGAACACGGTCGCCTCGGCAAATTGTCCGTCGCCCTGTCCCTTGAGCCAGTAGCCGAACCACTGGCGTTGCAGCTGGCGGAAATCGTCGCCGGTGGCCCGGCCGAACTTGACGTCGCCGAGGTTGGCCGCGGCCTGGTCGTACCACTGTCCGTGAAACCAGGGGCCCACGACGAGATGATTGCGCTTGAGACTGTCGGTCGGCTCCATGGCCGCGTAGGTCACCAGCGGACCATAGCCGTCTTCCTGGTCCCACCAACCCGCCACCGTCAGCGTCGGCACCGGAGCGTGGCGCACGTTTCGCTGGACCGCCCGGCTCTTCCATTCCTCGCTGTACTCCGGGTGGGCGACGAACCGCTGCCAGGTCGGCCATCGGTCGGCCCCCACCGCCCGAGCCAGGGAGTCGAGGGTCGGGAACGACCGATACCAGTCGTAGGTGTCCCACCGGGCAATCTGCAGCGGCCCGGTCCCGGCTTGGCGGGCTTCCCGGCCGTGCACCCACTCGATCCCGTACGACTGCCGGAACGCGCCTTGGTGGAAGAAGTCGTCGCCCATCCAGGTGTCGCCCATCGTGGCCTGGGGGCTGACTGCCGCCAAGGCCGGATGCGGCTCGGTGAGCGGGGCGTTGGCCAGGAACCCCGGATACGAAATGCCGAGCATCCCGACCTTGCGATTGGTGTTAGGCAGGTTGGCCAGGAGCCAGTCGATCGTATCCCAGGTGTCGGTGGCTTCATCGAGGCTCTTCGGGTTCCGCCGGTCGCGCGGGGGCCGGTTCATCACGAAGGTACCCTCGGACTGGTGCTGGCCCCGAATGTCCTGGAATACGAAGATGTAGCCGTCGTCGATCAGTTCCTTGAACCCGGTGGCAATGCCGGAGGTTCCGCCCCAGCCGTCGGTCCCGTAGGGAGTGCGCGACATCAGGATCGGGAGGGCCCCCCGTTGGCCCTTCGGGGTCAGGATTACCGTAAAGAGCCGGACCCCGTCGCGCATCGCGATCCGCTCGTCTCGGCGGTCGAACCGACTGGCAAGGGAGGTGTCGGGGGCCTGAGCGCCAAGAAGGGAAACGGGAACGATGGCGAGGACCAGCCAAACCATGGCACGGCGGAGGGAGGGAGTCATCGGACCAAGATCTGGTACGGCAGCCCGGTTCGCTAGTGGCGCGGCCTTACCCTCCGACCGGCCAGGACATCTGAATAGTGGTCCCCACACCCAGGGTGCTCTCCGCGGAGATCCGGCCCCCGTGACCCTCGACGAGGTGTTTGACGATCGCGAGCCCGAGCCCCGTGCCGCCCTGCTCGCGAGACCGGCTCGGGTCCACCCGATAGAACCGCTCGAAGATCCTGGGCAGGTGCTCAGAGGCGATCCCCGTCCCGGTGTCGGCCACACTGAGCCGAAGTCCAGTCTCCTCCCGGGCCGCCGTCACCGTCACCCGCCCGCTCGGCGGCGTATGGCGGATCGCGTTCTCGAACAAATTGCGGAAGATCTGGCGGAGCGCGTCGGTGTCGGCCGTGACCCACATGGCCTCAGGCCCCAACGCGACGACCAAGGCGGGCGCCTCGCTTCCGGCCCCGGTGGCCAAGTGCCAAGCCTCGCGGGCCGCCGGCTCAATGGCGACTTGGCCCGTATTGGGGCTCCACGCCCCTGATTCGATTCGGGACAGGTCCAGTTGATCGTCGACCAGCCGCTGCATCCGCTGGGCGTTCGACAGAATCGTCTCCAGGAACTTCCGGGTGATGTCCGGCCCGGCATCGTCGGCCAACAAGGTTTCCGCGTATCCGGAAATCGCGGTCAGCGGGGTCTTGAGTTCGTGCGAGGCGTTAGCCACGAAATCGCGCCGGACGGTCTCGAGTCGCTTGAGGCGAGTGAGGTCGTGCAGCACCACCACCGCGCCCCCCGTCGGCAGGGGCCGAGCGTTGAGAAGGTAGGTCCGATCGCCCAGGGTAATTTCCCGATCGGCGATCGACTCCCCCATGAGCACCGAGTCGAGAGCTTCCCGCGCCTCCTTGGCCCGAAAGAGCAGGGGCAGATCGGGTAGCTGGTCGGTCTCGCCGTAGCCGAGCAACCGGCGGACCGCCGGATTCGCGGTCAGGATCCGTCCCTTGGCGTCCGACGAGATGACGCCCTCGATCATCGAGTCGACGATCGCGGCGGTTTCCGATTGCTTCCGCCGGAGACTCTCGAACCGCTCCGACAACTGATCATGCATCTGACGGAGATTGGCGGTCAGTTGATCGACGTCCGGGATGCCGGAGAACGGGAACCGGGGCGATTCCCCACGGGCGATGCTCTGAGCGGAGGCCGCGATTTCCGCCAATGGCCGCGCGAACCGGCGGGCCGCTACCAACGCGAGCAAAGTCCCAAAGAGCAACGCCACCATTGCCGCCGCCATGACCGGCCGTTGGGCCCGCCCAACGATCGCGTCGACCTGGTCGAGCGACATGGCCACCCGGACCACGCCGGGTCCGCCGGGGATCGCGAGGTACATCAACCGGCCCCCGGTGGTCACGCTCGAGCGCCGATCGGATCCGGTCTTGCCTTGAAGTGCCGCCGCAACCTCGGGTCGCTCCGCGTGGTTCTCGATTCGGCCCAGATCGCCGGGCTCGACCCCCGACTCGGCCACGACCCGCCCGGTTCGGTCGATCAGCGTCAGCCGAATTCCGGTGGCCCGAGCCGCGTCGGCCACGGTCGTCTGCCACGATGCCGAATCGGCGGGGAGCCCGCTCCGAACCAACTCGGCTTCCCGCTGGAGTGAGTTGCGGGTTTCCTGCTCGAGATCGCGGCGCAGCGATCGGTCCACCCCGACCACCAACACCGCAACCGTCACGACCAGCACGGCCAGGGTGCCCGCGATCAGTCGAGAGGCGAACGTCATCGGCTCCGGCTTGCCTTCTCGGGGGACTTGAAGCGGTAGCCAAACCCGCGAACCGTCTCGATCTGGTCGCCGGCCTCGCCGAGCTTGGTCCGGAGCCGCTGGACGTGCATGTCCACCGTTCGGGTCTGAATGTCGGGTTGGGCGTCCCACACCGTCTCGAGCAACTGGGGACGGGTCTGGACCCGGCCGCGCCGCTCGAGCAACGTCAGCAACAGCTTGTACTCGGTGGCGGTGAGCGGTAACTCCTGGCCCTCGACGGTCACCCGATGGGCCGCACGGTCGACCGTGATCGACCCCGCCACGAGCTGTGATCCGCCCGCCCCCGCCGGGGCCGCCAACCGTCGGATGATCGCCGCCACCCGCAAGGTCAGCTCGTTGGGCGAGAACGGCTTCGTGAGATAGTCGTCGGCCCCGAGCGACAGGCCCCGAATCCGGTCGGCTTCCTCCCGCCGGGCCGTCAGCATGATCACCCCGATGTCCCGCGTGTCCTCCTGCTTCCGAAGGGCCTGGAGCACATCGAGGCCCGACAGGCCAGGCAGCATCAGGTCGAGAACGATCACGTCGGGCCGCTGCTCGGTGGCGGTCTTGAGTGCGTCGGTACCGTTCGCCGCCGTCGAGACCCGGTAGCCGGCCTTGGCCAGATGGTATGCCACCAGTGCCGTGATATCCGGCTCGTCGTCGACCACTAAGATTCGATGGGTCATGGGTTCCATCACTCCGTTGCTCCGCCTCGGCTGCGACTGCGGGCGAGCGCCAAGGTGCGCTCTCGCCGGTACTCCGCCTCGGTACTCAGGGTGTCCAATATGGTCTTCACGAGCCGGCCCTGAGGGCTCTGGTCCCGGGTCAGCCGGTACAGGACGAACGGCGCGACCGAGGTATCCCGAACCAGCTCGGCCTTCTTCAGGACGGTCAGGTGACGCGACACGGTCGGCTGGGGCAGTTCCAGGACGTTCTGGAGGTCGGACACGAACAAGGGCGCCGCCGCCAGACAGTTGAGGATCCGGAGCCGGGTCGGTTCGGCCACTGTGGCCAGCAGGGACGCGGAGGGAGACGGGTCAGTCATATTCGCCGAAACGAATATGACCGGCCGGCGAGTTTCGGCAAGCGGCGTGACAGGCTTGTTACTGCAGCGTACTTTTGTCCCTCATGCTGACCTCCCTGGTGCTGGCCGTGGTGCTGAACCTCCCGGCTGACTCGATCCTCCTGAGAGTGTTGACCATCAACGACTTTCACGGCGCCCTCGAGACCCGGGGGTACGGGTGGTCGAATGGCCGGCCGATTGGCGGGATCGCGGCGGTGAAGGGCATGATGGATAGTCTGGCCGCCGCGTGTCGTTGCCCCTCGATCCGGCTCGATGCCGGCGACCAACTTCAGGGCACCCTCACCTCGAACTTGGTCGCCGGTCGCTCCACCGTTGAAGCGATGAACCTGTTGGGTCTGGATGCGGCCGCCATCGGCAACCACGAACTGGATTGGGGGGTCGACACCCTCGCGGCCCGGATCGGGGAAGCTCACTATCCGTGGCTGGCGGCCAACATCATCGACTCGACCACCGGCAAACGGCCCCCATGGGCCAAGGCCTTTGCCATCGTGACCGCCGGCCCCTACCGCATTGGGGTGATCGGATACATCACCCCCGCCACCAAGACGATCGTCATGGACCGTCACGTTCGGGGGCTGTTGTTTCCTGAAGGCAAGGCCGCGATGGCGGGGGTCCTGGCCGAGGTCAAGGCGGCCCGCCCCGACTTTACCATGTTGGTGGCCCATGAAGGGGCGTTCTGCGACTCGCTCGCCTGTACCGGCGAGATCATCGACCTCGCCAAGCAAACCGACTCGACGGAGTTCGATTTGATCGTCGCGGGCCACACCCATACGTTGATCAACACGACCGTCAACGGGATTCCGATCGTGTCCGCCCGGTCCAGCGGCACCGCGGTCGGGATCGCCGATCTGGTGCTCGCCGCTGACGGCACCCGTCGCTGGCGAGTCCGGGTCGAGTCAGTCTATGCCGACGCCGTCCGGCCCGATGCCGCCGGGGTGGCCTTGGTCGAGCGCTACCGGCCCCTGATCGACCGGCTGGCCAAGCAGGTCGTGGCCCGACTCCGGGACACCCTCCTCGCCGAGCGCGGCGAGTATCCGCTCGGTAACCTGATTGCCGATGCCCAGCGGGGGGCGGCCCCGGCAGACGTCGGCCTAATGAACAACGGCGGGATTCGCAGGGCACTGCTGCCCGGGCCGATCACCTACGCCGACCTGTTTGAGCTCCAGCCCTTCGGGAACAACATCGTCCGGCTTTCAATTCCCGGTCGCGAGCTGAAGCGGGTCCTCGAACACTCCCTCTTGGGGGGCGCCCCGAACGCCCACGTCTCCGGCCTGAAGGTTCGGTACGATCCCACCCGGCCCGCCGGAGACCAGGTCGTGGAGATCCGTAAGCTCGACGGCACCCGGATCGACCCGAAACGCCTCTACGTCCTGGCGCTCACGGATTTCTTGGCCGGCGGCGGCGGGGGGTATGCCATGCTTCGCCAGTATCGCCAGATCCGGACCGGCAAGACCGATCTCGAAGCGATGATCGCCTGGGTCCAGCGGCTCCGGCAACCGATCCGAGCACCGGTCGGTACCCGATGGATCAGGGTGACCCAATGACCGTCCCGGTGTTCGTCAATGACCGGTGCGTCAGTGTCGCCCCGGGGACGACGGCACACGCGGCGGCGCTGGCCGCCGACCCTTCGTTGGCCGAATCGTTAGGCGCCGGCCGGGCCCACCTCACCGACGGTCGGGGTATTCGAATGGACCTCGGCGCGATCGTTGGAGCGGGGGCCATCATCCGGGTCGTCACGTCAGCCCGCCGTGCCGCCGGAGGTGCCGATGTCGATGCGTGAGGTGATCCGCCGCCTTCCCAAGGCCGAGCTCCACGTCCATCTCGACGCGGTCATTCGGCCGACCACCATGATCGAGTTGGCCCGAGCCGCCAAGTTTGCGTTGCCGACCACCGATCCGGAGGCCCTCCGCCGCTTCATGCTCGTGGCCGACGGAACCTCCCTCGAGGCATACCTCCAGCGCTTCGACCAGACCATTCCGTTGCTTCAGACGCCGGAGTCGATTGAACGAGTGGCCTACGAGGCGGTCGAAGACGCCGCGCGCGATAACATCCGCTACCTCGAGATACGCTACTGTCCGCTGCTCTCGACCAAGCGGGGTCTCCCACTTCAGGATGCCCTCGATGCCGAATGGCGCGGCTTAAGCCGGGGGGAACACGACTTTGGTGTCGTGACCCGGATCATCAATTGTTCGCTCCGGCATTACGACCCCGGGGTCTCGATCGAAATGGCCGAGCTTTCCGTGTCCAACCCCCACCGGGGGGTGGTGGCGTTCGATCTGGCCGGGGGCGAAGCCGGCCGCCCGCCGGCCGTTCACCGGGCCGCGTTCGACATCGCCCAAGACGGCCTGATCGGCATTACCGTCCATGCCGGCGAAGCCGCCGGCCCGGAGTCGATTCGCGAAGCCGTGCTCCGCTGCCACGCCGACCGCATCGGCCACGGAACCCGGCTGTTCGAGGACCCGGCCCTGATGGAGTACGTCCGCGACCGCCAGATCCCGATCGAGGTCAACCTCACCAGCAACGTCAAGACCGGCGCCGTTGGCTCGCTCCGAGACCATCCGGTCAAGGCCTATTTCGAGGCCGGCATCCCGGTCACCCTGTGTACCGATGGCTGGCTCATGACGGGCGCCACCCTTTCGGACGAGTATTGCCTGGCCCACGACGTCTTGGGCTTTACCAGAGCAGACATCGACCAGATGATTCTCACCGGCTTCGAAGCCGCGTTCCTCCCATGGCCCGAGCGGCGAGCCCTGGTTTCCCGCATTCGTGACGAGTTGGAAGGCATTGGATGACCATGTTCCTGCTCCAAACCGCTGCCCAGAAGCTCGACCAGGCCCGCGCCGGCCTCGACTTACCGCTCGGCGAACGGCTCATCGGGTTGTTAGGCATCGCGACCATGCTCGCCATCGCGGTTCTCTTGAGCTACGACCGGAAGAAGATCAACTGGCGTCTCGTCGCGACCGGGCTCGGTCTCCAAGCCCTCTTCGGCCTCATCGTGCTGAAGACCACGGCGGGCCGAGCCGTCTTCGCGGCCGTCGGCGACGCGATCACCCACTTGCTCACCTTTCAGGAGCAGGGTGCCCGGTTCGTCTTCGGCAACCTGGTCCAATCCACCGTTCCGGTCGGCACGCCCGGCGCCGGTGGGGCGGTGGACACGTCGGCTGGGATGGTGGCCCAAACCGGGGCCTTCTTTGCCTTCAACGTGCTCCCGACCATCATCTTCTTCTCCGCCTTGATGTCGGTGCTGTACTACCTCGGCATCATGCAGAAGATCGTCAAGGCGCTGGCGTTCGTGATGCAGCGGACCCTCGGCACGTCCGGCGCTGAAACGCTGTCGGCATCGGGCAACATCTTTCTGGGGCAGACCGAGGCGCCCCTGTTGATCAAGCCGTTCGTGGCGACGATGACTCAGTCCGAGCTGCTGACGGTCATGGTCGGCGGGTTCGCGACCGTCGCCGGCGGGGTCTTGGCGGCCTACGTCGGGATGCTGTCGGGCGTCTTCCCGGGCATCGCGGGCCACCTGCTTGCCGCGAGCGTCATGAACGCCCCAGCGGGCCTCGTCTTGGCCAAGATCATCATGCCCGAAACCGGGATTCCGGTCACCAAGGGTTCGCTCGAGCTGAAAGTCGAGGTCGCCGAAAAAAGTGTCATCGAAGCCGCGGCCGGCGGCGCGGCCCAGGGGCTCGGGCTCGCCTTGAACGTCGCCGCGATGCTGATGGCCTTCATCGCTCTCATGGCCCTTCTGAACGCGATCCTTGGGTGGGTCGGCGGCCTGGGCGGGATTCCGTCGTTAAGCGTTCAGAGCATCTTCGGCACCCTCCTTCGGCCCCTCGCCTGGGTCATGGGGGTGCCCTGGGGTGACACGGCCTACGTCGGGTCGCTGATCGGTTTGAAAACCACCCTCAATGAGTTCGTCGCGTACGCCCAATTCGCCGGCGATCTCGGCGGAAATCTCGCGATCTCGCCCCGGAGTTCGATCATCCTGACCTATGCGCTGCTGGGCTTCGCCAACTTTTCGTCGATCGCCATTCAGATCGGCGGCATCGGGGGTCTGGCCCCGGAGCGCCGGGCCGAGATCGCCAAGTTCGGGCTCCGGGCCATGATTGCCGGCAACCTCGCGGCGTTTACGTCCGCCTCCCTCGCCGGCATGCTGTCATGATGGAGCCGAGGCCGGTGTGCCCATGAAGACCCTTTTTCCCGGAACCACCGGCTCGCCCGACGAGGTCCGCCGAGCGGTCGAGGTCATCCGAGACCGGCTCAGCGCCCGCCGCCCCACCGTCGCGATCGTGCTGGGCTCGGGCCTCGGCGCCCTCGCGGATCGAATTGCCGATCCGCGCCGAATCCCGTACGCCGACATCCCCGGCTTTCACGCCCCCACCGTCCAGGGCCACAAGGGTGAACTCGTCATCGGGACGCTGGGCGGTAAGACCGTCATCGGACAAAGCGGCCGCTTCCACATGTACGAAGGCTACTCGGCCGATGTTGCCGCCCTCCCGGTCCGTGCCTTCGCGGCGTTAGGCATCGAGACGCTCATCGTCACCAATGCCGCCGGCGGGGTCCGACCGTCGTTCGGTGCCGGCACCATCATGTTGATCAGCGACCATCTGAACCTGACCGGCCGGAACCCGCTCCTCGGCCCCGCCCGGGAACGCGAAACCCGGTTTCCCGACCTCTCCGCCGCCTACGATCCCGCGCTCCGAGCCGCCGCGAAGCGCGTCGCTGCCAGCCTCGGCATTCCAATCCAGGAGGGCGTCTACGCCGGCCTCTTAGGCCCGAGCTACGAAACCCCAGCCGAAGTCAGGATGCTCCAGCACTTGGGCGCCGACGCCGTCGGGATGTCCACCGTCGTCGAGGTCATCGCCGCTCGGACCCTCGGCCTCCGTTGCCTCGGCATCTCCACGATCACCAACCCAGGGGCCGGGATGAGTCCGACGCCGCTTTCACACGCCGAAGTCATGGAAACCGCCGCCAAGGCCGGGGCAGCCGTCGGGCAGTTGATCGAATCGGTTCTCGCCGTGTGATCGGGCCCTTGTCCAAGCGAACCCTCACCGCGGCACCGGGGTCGGGCGTTCGGTGGGCCAGGCGAGCACCCCCGCCGGACCAATCCCGAGCGGCCGGGCCAGCGCAATCGTGCCCAGCCCATCGCCCCCGCCAACCTCGACCCCGCGGCCTTCGCCGAGTTCCCTGACGGTATAAGCGGCGAGGTACGCGTCCAGCATGTCCTTCGGACCGAGGTGCAGATCGGCCAGCGAGATAGTCAGGCGAGCCTCCGGGTCAGCCTCCACCTGCCGATAGGTCGCACTCGGAAACACTTCATCGGTTGTCGCGATGTCACCGACCGCGTCGAACAGGGCAAACCCATACTCCATCCACTTGGGGCAGCCGCTCTTCAGCGGCGTCCATTGCGGCGTCGCCAGGCCGAAGGCCGCGACCACGACCTCGCAGTGCCGGCCGGCGCCTCGATCAGATGATCGCCGGGGTCGCCAGCCGGCTCGTCCGGCCCAGTAGTGGTCTCGAGGCCGCACCAGAGGCTGCCGGGGCGCATCGATGCCCACCGTGACCGGGCCGACGTCTCGGGCCAGCGCCTTCACCACGAGGCGGAATGCCCGTGCCGCCTCGGAGGGTGTCGTGGTCGCCAGCCATCCTGCTCCAATGGGCCCGCCGTCCTGATCGAGGGCGGCGTACGGACAGCCCCGCGTGCTGCTGACATCGATCCCGACGGACACCGATGGTGGTCTCACCTGACCGGTGGACGGCGCTTGGTGATGGCTTCGATCTCGTCGATCTCCCGGGGCACGCCGCTGGTAATCCACTCAAGACCCTGGGCCGTGATGACGTAGTCATCCTCGATCCGGACCCCGGTATTGAGGTACCGCTCGACCATGGGCCGGGCCTTGGCAATGAGCCGGCGGTTCCTCGGCGTATCGGGCAAGATCTCCAGCAACTTGGCGCTGATGTAGATCCCTGGTTCGATCGTGAACGCGTCGCCTTTTTGGAACGTCCGGTCGCCGTAATACGCCTGGAGCGGATCGTGGACCTCGAGCCCGATACCGTGGCTGATCCCGTGGATCGCGAACAGCGAGGCTTGCTGGCAGGATCGGGGTAACGCCTGACAGTCCACCGGCCAGGGCGGATCGAACGTCGCCGAGGCCGACTCGATCAGGCCCAACGCGGCGAGTCCCCGGGCCCGGACATCAATCGAGCTGTCCTGGGCGGCCTGGATCGACATCCCCGGCTTCGAGTTCCGCTCCGCTGCCGCCTGGCCGTCTCGGACCAGTTGGTAGATCGCCCGCTGCTCCGGGGTGTAGGTGCCGCTCACCGGAAGGGTTCGCGTCACGTCGGCCGCATAGCCCTGATACTCGGCGCCGGCGTCCACGACCACGACCTCGCCCGGCAGCGCGGGCCGCCGATTCTTCATGTAGTGCAGTTGGGTTCCGTTCGGTCCCGCGCCCACGATCGACCCGTAGGAAGGCCGTTCGCCCCCGCCGCGCCGGAAGGCGTACTCGACAATCGCCTGGAAGTCGTATTCGTGCATCCCCGGCTCGAGCTTCTTCATCAGTTCGAGGTGGCCGTTCGCGCTGATCTCAGCCGCTTTCCGAATCAACGCTAGCTCTGCATCACTCTTCCGGGCCCGGAGTTGGTCGACGATCGGGTGGGCGTCCTTGACGGCAAGCCCGGGATGCCGGGCCGCCAGCGCCCGGATGAACTGTCCCCCCCGAGTCAGCGAATCCTGCCGGGCAAAATCACCGGCCTCGAAATCCCGGAGCGAATAAAAGGGCAACCCAGCCGCTGCCAGCGAATCGGCCACCTGAGGCAGGTCACCCTCAGCCCGTGAGGTCAGGCCAAACCCCTGCGCCAACCGGCCCGAGTCCGGTTCCTCGCCATAGTACAACGCCCGCCGCGGCGTACTCCGGGTCACGAAGATCGTGCTCCAGGCACGCCCCCCGCGCACCACCATCACCAGCGTCGCATCGGCATACTCATACCCGGTCAGATACCGAAAACCGGCCAGTTGGTTGAACGGCCCGAAGTCCGTGACTGGGGTCCGTCCCCCAAACGCCACGACCACCCCTTCCCCAAGCCGGGCCGCCAGGGAATCCCGCCGAACCTGATACTCGCCCGCAGGAATCTGAGCCCGCATCGCCGGCGCTTTCCCCAGCAAGCCCGCGGTCACCACCACCATCGCCGATCGCAGCTGATTCATAAAGATCTCCTCCCCCCAATAATCTCCCCCGACCCCCCCCCGAATCCAACTCTCCGCCCGTTGCCGAACCCCGAGCGCCGAGCGCCGAGCGCCGAGTGCCGAGTGCCGAGCGCCGAGCCTCCCCCTTGCCTAACGAGGTCCGCCCCCCCCACCATTCCCCCCAATGGGACACCCCCTCGAGACCATGATTCGGGACCTCCACCGCCGCCGCGGCCGCGAACGCCGGGGCTTGGCCCTCGCCGAGGGCGTCCGGCTTGTCGAGGAGTTGGTGGCCGCCCGGATCGAGTGCCGCGGCGTCCTGGTCAGCCCCACCCTCGAAGGCACCGAACGGGGCCGGGCCCTCAAGGCCGCCCTCGCCGCCAAGGGACCGCTCACTGAAACCACCGACGAAGAACTCACGACCCTGGCCGCCACCGAACATCCCCAAGGCGTCGTCGCCGTCATTGTGCCGAGGCGATGGGCCCTCGACGACATTGGGGTCGGAAAGAACGGCGTCGTCGTCGTGCTCGATGCCGTCCAGGATCCCGGCAACGTCGGCACCATCGTTCGCACCGCCCTGGCCTTAGGCGCCAAGGGGGTGGTGACGTTGCCGGGAACCGCCGAGATCGACAATCCGAAGACCATGCGGAGCGCGATGGGCGCTACCTTTCGGCTCCCGACGGTCCACACCGACGAGGGCCGGCTGTCCGATTGGCTCACCCGTCACCAGGTCATTGTCGCCGCGACTGCGATGGACGGGCAACGGTTCGATCGCACCAAGCTGACCGGCCCGCTGGCTTTGATCCTCGGCAACGAGGGCGCCGGCCTGACGTCGGAGCTGGGAAAGAAGACCAAGCTCAAGTTCGCGATTCCCCTCGAACCGGGTGCCGAATCGCTCAACGTCGCCGTCGCTGCCGGCATCTTCCTATTCGGAGCCTGTCGTGATCGATAACGGAATTGTGGCGTTCATCGGCGGACTCTTCGGCGCCGTCATCGGCAGCTTCCTCAACGTCTGCATCGTGCGCTGGCCGGCCGAGCAGTCGGTGGTCAAGCCGCGATCGCGCTGCCCGAAATGCGGCTATCAGATCACCTGGGCCGACAACATCCCGGTCCTCTCCTGGCTCCTCCTCGGCGGCAAGTGCCGCTCCTGCAAGGAACCGATCAGCGCGCTCTATCCCGCGGTCGAACTGGCCACCGCCCTGATCTGGGCCTGGATGGCGTGGACCCACGGTCTGACCCCCGATGCGCTCAAGGGCGCGCTCTTCTGCACGATCCTGTTAGGCATCGCGATGACCGATGCCCGCGAGCTCCTCATTCCCGACGAATTCACGATCGGAGGACTGGTCATCGGCCTCCTCTTCGCGGCGGGCGGCGGAGCCTCGGCGCTCCTGACGGCGGTCATCGGGGCGGCGGTCGGGTTCGGGGTGCTGTGGCTGGTCGGCGTCGGCGGCACCTGGGCCTTCAAGGAAGAGGCGATGGGCGGGGGCGACATCAAGATGATGGCGATGGTCGGGGCATTCCTCGGCTGGAAGGGTGTGCTTCTCACGATCTTTCTCGGCGCCTTGGCGGGGACCGTCATCTTTCTGCCGATGACTCTGTCCGGCAAGAAGAAACTGGTCCCCTTCGGCGTCTTCTTGGCGATGGGCGGTGGGCTGACCTATCTCGTTGGTCCCACGATCTTGGCCTGGTACAGCGGTTTCATTGGAGCGATGTGATGGGTCGGTTACTGGTCGGCGCCGCGCTGGCGGCTAGTCTCGCAGCCTGCCGGGGCCAGGCCCCGGGAGTCGCG
>JAYTTT010000239.1:0-7415 GCA_043744895.1 Gemmatimonadota bacterium
AGCCGATCCCGATGGTCGGGAGGGAGGACCCGTTCCCAAAACCCGCTCGCGCCCGTGGGGACCAAAACGTAGTCGATCAGCAGCTTGGGACTCGCCGGCAGCACCAAGCCCACCACGCGGCTGATCAGCATCAACCCCATCCCGAGCCCGATCCGGTGGCGGTGCTTCCAGATCAGCGCCCTGGCTTCCGGCCAGGCCGCTTTGTAATTCGTTTTCTTCTTCGGGGGCGGGGCCATTTAGCGGCTGGCCCGCATCTGTTCGATCCGATCCTGGAGGCGACCGAAGAGTTCGCGCCCCGTTTCGGTCTCGGTCGCAATCCACTCGGTGTTCCGGAGGAAACGGGGTCCGGCGCCGGCCGACCGAAACTCGGCCAGCCAGGGCCGGACCTTCGCCAGAATGATCAGGCCTTCGCCGCCGGCCGAGTCGGCCATGTACTCCGAATGGACGATGCCGTGGCGGGCCATGCCGTAGACCAACTCCCAGTAACTGGTCACCTGCCGGAACGCGTCGTTCTGAGGATGCCCCCAGACGACAATCGCTTTCAGGTCCTCCAGGCTCTTGGGCCACCAGTCGCTCACGATGGCTTTGCGGGCCTCCCGGAGGACCGGCTCGCGGCGCAACTCGTAGGCGCGGAGAACCAGGTCCGCGTCACGGTGATCGGGATACTCTTTTATCATCGGGACCTCATGGAGTGGGCTGCTGCGTCAGGGGCGGCGCGGCAACCGGATCAAGGTGACGGGTGACGGCTTTCTTTGCGCCGAAGAACCGCGCCCTGGTGTCGTGCAAGACCTCGTAAAAGGTCGGGATGACGAGCAGGGTTAGAAAGGTCGACGTGATGACTCCGCCAATGATGGCGACACCGAGCGGGGAACGGAACTGGGAGCCCTCGCCGGTGCCGAGCGCGATCGGGGTCATCCCGGCGATAGGGCCACCGTCGTCATCATGATGGGACGAAGCCGAATGCCGCCGGCCTCGATCAGGGCATCGCGAATCGAGAGGCCTTTTTCTTCCTGCGCCCATTTCGCGAAGTCGATCAGCAGAATCGCATTCTTGGCGACGATACCCATCAGCAGAATGACCCCGATCAAGCTCATGATGTTGATGGTATAGTTAGCCAGCGCAAGGGCCAGAAAGACCCCGATGAGCGAAAGCGGCAGGGAGGCCATGATGGCCAGCGGGTCGAGGAACGATCCGAACTGCATCACCAAGACCAGGTACATGAGCAGGACCGCGACACCCAAGGCATAGAAGATACTGGTGAACGATTCGTTCTGTCGTTCCTGGTCGCCCCCGGTGGTGACCGAGACGCCAGGCGGCAGCGCAAGCCCGGTCAGCCGAGCTTGAACGTCGGCCATCACTTCGCCCGTCGAGCGCCCGGCGACGTTCCACTCGACCGCGACATTGGGCTCGCGGTCCAGGTGGTTGATGACTGCTGGGCCGACGCTCTGACGGATCTCGGCGACCTGTCCCAGCGGAATCGTGACGGGGCCGGTGGGCCCGGCAATGACCAGAGGCAGTTGGGCCAAGTCGGTGATTCGCTCGCGATACTCGGGGGCGAGCCGAATCCGGACGTCCCGGGTTTCGCCGCTCGGATCGACCCAGTCGCCGGCGTCAATGCCGGAAAAGGCCGGCCGGATCGAGAGCGCGACCTGCCCGACCGTGATGCCCAGGCTGCCGGCCAGCCCGCGGTTGAGCTCGATGTTGACCTCGGGTTTCTGCCCTTTGGTCGAGAGGGCGAGGTCCACCACGCTGGGAACGTCCGCCACCAGTCCCTTCACCCGCTCCGCGACGGTATTGAGCGTGGTGGGATCGGCACCGCGGACGTTGAGTGCCAGCTGCTTCCGGCCTTGATTGAAGTCGCTGGTGTACACCGAGGTCGTGAAGCCGGTCGTGGCCTTGAGGGAATCGCGGACGATCGCCGCGATGTCGTCGGCGCTCCGCGTCCGGTCCTTCTTGGGCGCGAGTCTCACGTAGATGTTGCCCGCATCGACCGAGCCCGAGCCGGCGTTCCCGATCGTGCTGTAGGTATAGCGGACGTCGGGCGCGGTGCGGGTAATCCGTTCAACCAGTTCCGCCTTCTGGCGGGTGTAGAGCAGGCTTGAGCCCGGCGGGGTTTCGACCTTGATGTTGAACTGGGATCGATCGTCGATCGGGAAGAAGCCGAAGCCAACATTCTTGTAGACCGGGGCGACCTGGACCAGCGCAAAGGCAAGACCGACACCCGCCGCCATGCCGAGGATCTTGGCGGGCCACTGCCGGCGACCGGCGGCCCACGCGGCGATGCTGACCCCGATCAGGGCGCCCAGCAGGGCAAGCAGGCCCTTTGACAGAAGGACGAACGCCGCGACGAACGTTCCCACGGTCAGGACCAGCATTGATAACCGGTGGTCGAGGGCCCAGGCGATGACCCGGCGGTACCCGTTGGCTTGCCGGTTGAACCACTCGTTGAACCGGTCGAGTTGGCGGGTGATCCAACTTCGTTTCTCCGGCGCGACATAGGGATCAGGCCAATAGGCCGAGAGCATCGGGTCGAGGGAGAACGAAACCAGCAGCGACACTGCCACCGCGCAGGCGATCGTCAGAGCAAACGGTTTCATCCACTGCTCGGTCAGCCCCCCCTGAAAGGCGACCGGGATGAAAACGGCCAGCAGCGAAAACGTGGTGGCCGTGACCGCCAGGCCGATTTCGTCGGTACCTTCATGGGCCGCCCGGTAGTGGTCTTTGCCCATCTCGACATGGCGGACGATGTTTTCCCGCACGACGATCGCGTCGTCGATCAAGATCCCAATGGCCAGTGACAGACCGAGCAGCGACATGGTGTTGAGCGTGAACCCGAAGGCCCAGACGGCAATGAAGGAGGCGAGGACTGAGACCGGAAGAGCCAATCCGGTGATCACCGTCGAGCGCCACGAATTCAGGAACACGAACACGACGAGGACCGTCAGGAAGGCGCCCTCGAGGAGGGCCTTTTCGACTTCCCAAACTGAATTCTCCACCCGCTCACCCGAGTCCTGCACCAGCGCGAGCTCGACCCCCTTCGGAAGGGTTCGCCGAACCCGGTCGATCCGCGCCAGCACCCGGGCGCTCACCTCAGTGGTGCTGTATCCCGTGGACTTCTTGATGTCGACTCCGACGGCCTCGGCTCCGTTGAACAGGGCCACGCTGCGTTGTTCCTCGAACCCGTCCCGGACCGTCGCCAGCTCGCCGAGCCGAATGACCCGCCCCTGGCGTTCGGCCACGACGATCTGGGAAAACTCGGCCGGCGTTTCGAGCCGGCCCTTGAGCCGGATCGCCCGTTCGGAGCTCCCGGATTCGAGCCGCCCGACGGGGGCCGCAATGTTCTGAAGCTGGATCGCCTGGACCACTTGGCCGACGCTGACTCCCATGGCTTGCAGCGCCTGTGGCCTCAGTTCGATCGTCAACTCGCGCTCTTGCTTGCCGACCACCGTGACTTCGGCCACCCCGGCGATCGACCTGAGTTCCCGGGTGAGGCCTGGGTCGGCAATCCGAGTAAGCTCGCCCGACGACATTTGGGCCGACGACAACGCCAGCGACACGATCGGGCGATCGAACTCGTCGAATTTCTTGTAGATCGGTTCTTCCATCTCGGGCGGAAGGTCATTGCGAATGGCCGAAATGGCATCGCGGATGTCCTGGGTGGCCTCGGCCAACGGTTTCTCGAACTCGAATTCGACGAGCACCCGCCCGTAACCGTCTTCCGCCGTGCCCAGCACTCGTTTCACGCCGGCAATGCCGGCGATCGCCTCTTCGACGGGATCAATGACTTCCTTCTCGACGCCGTCGGGCGAGGCCCCTGGGTAAATGAGCGCCACCGTGACCAAGGGCGGATTGACCGCGGGGAACTCGTCGGTCTTGAGCCGAGCAAGGGCGAAGATTCCGAAGACGACCAGCGTCAGCATCGCGACGATGGTGATCACCGGCCGCCGGATGGCAGAATCAGAAATGATCATGGGCGGGATCGCTCGGCCGGAGCGGACGGACGGACCCGGGTGCCGGGTGGTAGTCCGCGGGCTGATCCGATCACGACCGTGTCGCCGGCCGCGATGCCGCTGGTGATTTCAATTCGATCGATGGCCGCGTCTTCGATCCCGAGCGCGACTTCGACCCGGTGGGCGACCCCATCGTGAATCTGGGTCACCACTGGCCGGACGCCTCGCCGATCGACCGCCGAGCTCGGGACGACGAGACCGGTCCGCGATTCGACGGCGGCTCGTCCCTGCGCGAAGAGTCCGGCCACGAGACGCCCAGTCTGATTGGGAAGGGTTACCGTAATTCGCACCTGCCGGGTGGCCGGATCCACCGCCGGGTTGATGCGGCTGATCTTGCCCAGGAAGGATCGGTCGCCATAGCCGTCGATCGTGAACCCGACCGGGGTACCCACCCTCAGGAGGCCCAGCGCGGCAATCGGCACTTGGGCTTCGAGCCGGAGACTCGAGGGGTCGACCACCGAGTACAGGGGGTTGCCGGCCGACACGTTGTCGCCTGAGTTGACGCGGCGCTCGCTGACAATCCCGTTCAGCGGCGACCGAATCTGGGTGTAGCCAAGTTGCTTTTGCGCTCCAGCGAGCCGAGCGTTGGCTTCGGCTCCGGCGCCTTCGGCATTGATCACCGACGTGCGGGCTTGCTCCAGTTCCCGCTCAGCCACCGCGCCCGCTCGGGCAAGTTTTTCCGAGCGCTCGACGTTCCTTTTGGCGACCACGAGCGCCTCGGTGGCGGTCCGAACCCCGGATTGGGCCGACAACACCTGGTCCCGAATGGCGTCGTCGTTGAGACGCCCCAATAGTTGCCCGCTTCGAACCGCTTGGCCTTCGTCCGCGAGGGCTTCGACCACGATTCCCGGTACTTCGGCCCGAATCGTCGCCGACCGCTCGGCGTTCAAAGTTCCTGAGACCGCCGGTCCGTTCTGGAGCGGGCGGGACTCAGCGACGAAGAGATTCTCCGGCCCGATCAGGACGGCCGCGGCCTCCGCCTGAGGAGCCCCGGCGCCGGCGGTGCCGCACCCGACGATGGTGGTGACGGCGAGGGTCAAGAGGATCGAATGGAGTGGGATGCGGGACTTCATGGGAACGGCTGACCTCCGGTCGGAGCCTGCGGAGAAACGGAGCGGCTGGATTGGGCGCGAGTCGTGGTGGCGGCCTCGGATGCCCCGCCTAACGGCAGGTCGGCAAGCAGCGCCACCCGGACCCGGGCGATTTGGAGATCCCGGGCCGCCTGAGCCCGGTTGACCTCGGCCTGCTGCAGGGCAATTCGCGAGTCGAGCAGTTCGGTTTGGGTCGAAATCCCCTCCCGAAACCGGATGTCCGCGATCTGGTAGGCGCGGGTCGCCTGGGCGGCGGTTCCTTCACTCGCCTGCCAGTTGGCCGCGGCCGCCTCGAGCTGGGAGGTGGCGTTGCGGCCGTCGAGCTCCGCGGCCTCGGCCACCTGCTGCTTTCGGAGCTTGGCTTCGTCGAGACCCGCCTTGGCCAGGATCCGGTCGCCCTTGAGCCGGCCCCCGGTGAAGATCGGGACCTGAACGCCTAACGCCAGCCGCCAATCCGTCACGAACTCGCTGAATCCGGGGAGTCCGCGCGAGGGATAGGCGATTCGGCTGTATTGGCTGGTCAGCGCGAGACTCGGCATCCGGAGCGAGCGGGACACCGCGTCCAAGCCCTCTTGGGCCCGAACCGCTTCGGTTGCCTGGCGGACGGCGGCCCGGTGGGCCGTGACCGTGTCCGGCGAGGCGGCGGCCAACTGCGCGAGCGAGGGTGTCTTGGCCAGGGTCGTATCGCCCAGTTCGGTCGAGAGGGCGAGCGGCTGATCGGCCGGAAGATTGAGCAACTGGCGGAGCCGAATGTATGCCAGTTCGCGCTGAGTCCGGCTCTGAATGACGAGCGGTCGTTGGTTGTCCCGCGCGACGGTGGCCCGGAGCACGTCGAACTCCGGAGCGGTGCCGACCTCACGCCGGAGTCGGGTTTGCCCTAACGTGGTATCGGCCTGCGCCAACGTGGCGTGGGCAATGGTCAGCAGGCGGTCGCTCAGGGCGGCATCGTAGTACGCCTGGACCACGTCCAGCACCAGTTGAGCCTCGGCGGCGGTCACGGCGATGCGGGCGGAGGCCCGGCCCGCGTCGGCCGCCTTCATTTGCCCGAAAATCCTGCCCCCGTCGAAGAGCGTCTGGGAACCCGAAAGCCCGAGGGTGTAGGTGTTCTTCCGGCCAAACGGCAGCCGACTGAACCCGGCGAACGGATTCACGGTGGTGGTACACCGAACCGCCTGCTCCAGGTCGTCGAGCCGCTGGCCGATCGGTTTGGTCGGATCCCCGGCAAAGGCGTCGCAACTCGACGGTGCCGGCGGGGCGGTGGAGGTGTCCGGGGTCGAACTCTTGAAGACGTTGTCGAACTGGGACTTGAGCTGTCGGGTGTAGGAGAACGAGCCGGCCAGTTGCGGGAACAGTTCGCTCCGGGCCTGGAGCGCCTGTCCCCGGGCCCGTTCGACCCCGATCCGGGCGATCCCGACGGCCTCGCTGGCGGGCCGAGCCAAGGCCAGCGCGTCCTCGAGTGACAAAGTCCGGGCGGTTGGCGCTTGGGCCTGGCCCCCTGACACGACCGTGGTCAACAGTGCGGCGGCCAACCCGGCCGTAAGGCGACGGGTCACGCTTGGTACTCCTTCAAGGCGATGGCTCGCGCGAACAGGTCGAGGTACTGGCCGACCGAAGCTTCCGGCGAGTCGGGATACATCGACGGGAGGATGTCCCGGCTGATCGCATCCGCAAACAAGGTCCCCATGAACATCGTGGTGGCGGCCCGGAGATCGATGTCGGCGGCGATCCGGCCCTCGTGCTGGAGCCGGTCGAGGTAGGCGTTCAGTTCGAGGCCGGCACAGACGGCCTGACTCCGGTCCATCGGGAAGATGTCAGGACGCTCCTCCATCTCTCCCATGGCCGTCCGGATCAAGGAGCGTCGCTCAAACATCTCTCGATGACTGGCCAACGCCCACACTCGGAGCTCGGTTCGCGGGTCCTCAGAACGAGTCGGCAGGGCGCAAAGATTCGTGCTGCTGGCGCACTCGATCGCCTCGTGCAGGAGCCGGGTTTTCGACCCAAAGTGGCGGAACAGAGTGATCTCGTTGACGCCGGCCCGCTCGGCAATGCGTCGAGTGGTGGCACCGCGGAACCCGGTCTCGGAATAGACCTGGGCTGCTGCTTCAAGGATGCGATCTCGGGGTTCCATAGGCCGCCAATCCTAACCGGGCCTACTGAGGCAAGCAAGTGGCTACTTGCTTGCACGTCATCTATCTGTAAACAATAGTCTTAGCCGTCAACCAACGGCTGCTCCCTTGCTCCTTTTCCACAGGAAATAGATCGGGACGCCGGCCAAAGTTCCGCCGATTCCGATCGCCCCGCGGACCGGGTTGGA
>JAYTTT010000240.1:0-27479 GCA_043744895.1 Gemmatimonadota bacterium
TTTGCCGGCGCCGGCATCGGCGCCACCCAGGCCTCGAGCCGCACGGTGGTGGGTCTCTTGGCCCCCGAGGGCCGAAGCGCCCAAATGTTCGGCTTCTGGGGCATGTTCTCCCGCTTCGGCAGCATCTTGGGTGTCGGCTTTGGGTTCGTGGCCGACGCCTTCGGCTCCCGAAGGGCCGGCATCCTGCTCGTCCTGATCTTCTTCATCACCGGCGCCCTCCTCCTGTCCCGAGTCGACATCGACCGCGGCATCCGCGAGGCGAGGTGAGGGGCTCGGCGCTCGGTACTCGGGGCTCGGCACTCGGCTGGGGGGGGTTAGTCGCTCTTTTTTGAGAGGAGGCGTTCGGTGAAGTCCAGGCGCTCCTGGGCTTCGCCGAGCTCTTGGCGGAGGGCGGCGACGTCGTCCTCGAGGGCCGCCATGCGGGCCTCGGTATCGGGATTTGGCAGTGATCCGTTGGCAGCGTCCGCCCTGAACTTCTGCATTTTCACCAGGTTGGTCATCACGATCGCCACCACCGGAATCGACAGGGCCAGGATCGGAATCAGCATCGCCAGCGCTTGCTTGTCCACGGATACGCTCCCATCTGAAGTGCCGAGTGCCGAGTGCCGAGTGCCTATCTCACAAGCTGCCCATCTTTCACCACCACCCGACCGTTGGCGGTGACGGTAGCATCGGGTACGAACAGCAGGACCTCGCCGTTGCTCGACCGGTTCTTCCCACCCGATTCCCAATTGTCCCCCACCGCGAGCCGGACCACCCCGGCGCCGTATCCGTAGTACGGCATGAAGCCCGACGGCAAGACGCTCTTGAGTTCCGGGTTGGTGCCGATCACCAGTTCCGCTGGAATGCCCTTGTCTCCGGTGGCCTTCTGCCAGATCGAGACGATGGCCTCGGCGCCGCGCTTCGATTCGAACTTGGTGACCCGTCCCTTGGCGAACGTCAGCTGGAGGATCGGTGACCTGGTATCAAAGCTCGAATAGCCAACGTAGGTCCCCGTGGCGTCCGCGATGTCCGTCGTACGGAAGACGCTAGCTGGAAGTTCCTCCTGGCGGTCTCGGACGCTCCGGGCGGCCGCGACCTTGGCCCGGCTGGCATCGCCGGTGTTCCGGTGGACCCAGGCATTGGGAGCGACCTTGAGGGTCAGGTTCGTGCCGTTAGGCGCCGTGATGGTGACTGTGGCGCCGCGGACCGCCGTCTCGACGGCCTCGATCCGGCTCTGAAGCCGCTCCGGAGCCACGCTCACGGCCGCGGCGTACATCGCCTCGATCGCGGTCACGTCGGTGGTGTCGGGCGGCAGGAACCAGTGAAAGTGGATCGACCGGACCTTCGACCGCTCGACCAATCGTTCGAACGGCCGTTCGGTCACGGGCGCCAATCCGGTCGGGAGCCAAATGGCAACGTCGGCGTTGGCAAAGGCCGCCGCCCAGATCGAATCACGCCGGGCTCTTTGCAGCGCCTGAGCGCCCGGCGGAAGCCGGCGCGCGGCCTCGACGTCCTGCGGCCCCGGCGGGCTGATTTCAGCGGCGATGACGCCACCCGCCGCGAACACCGCGGACCGAAGGGCCGGTGCCGTGCCGCGGTCGGAGGCCTGGTCCCAAAAAAGAATGACCCGCTCGCCCGGGGCGAGCTTGAGGGTCCGCTTGACGACCAGTTCGGCAAGGCGGGGCCAGTCGACCCGGCTTGGGGGGGCGGCTTGCGCGGCGGACGGCAACGGGGTCGCAAGGAGCACAACGGGGGCGAGCAGCGATCGGATCATGCCTCGAAAACTAAAGGACCTGCTAGGATTCTGCGATGCCCAAGCGAAGCGTGGCCGCCGTCTCCAGGGCCATCGTCACCTGCCATCGCTGTCCCAGGCTCCGGGCCCATTGCCAGGCCGTGGCCGTGGCCAAAGTGGCCCGGTATCGGGGCGAGTCATACTGGGGTAAGCCGGTGCCGGGCTTCGGCGACCCCGAGGCCCGGCTCTTGGTGGTGGGGTTGGCGCCCGGGGCCCACGGGGCCAACCGAACCGGCCGGCTATTTACCGGCGACTCGAGCGGAGACTGGCTCTACGAGGCGCTCCACCGATTCGGGTTCGCCAACCAGTCTGAGTCGGTATCCCGGGCCGACGGGCTAACGCTCTCTGATTGCTTCATCACCGCGGCCGGTCGGTGCGCCCCGCCGGGCAACCAGCCGACCCCGGGCGAGCTTGCCAACTGTCGCGACTACCTGGCGGCCGAAATCAGGCTGCTGCAGGGGGTCCGTGTGGTGGTGACGTTAGGCCGGATTGCCCACGAGCATTGGCTCCGGGCCTCGGGATGGTGGGAGCGGCTCGGCCCGGCAAGGCGGCCGGTGTTCGGGCACGGGATGTCGAGCGTCCTGCCCAGAGGCCTGGTGGTGGTGAGTTCGTTCCACCCCAGCCGGCAAAACACCAACACCGGCCGGCTGACCCGGCCGATGTGGCATGGCGTTTTTCGGGAGGCCCGGAGGTTGGTCGACGTGGCGCGGGGCTAGGGCTACGCCTTGTGCTCCGCGAAAATAGCGGTCGTTCCCCTGGCATCGAACGACAGCACGGTGTAGGGAACAAACGGCTTCCCGTCCATGCCGGGGGCGCTTGCCGGCATGCCGGGAATGGTGAGGCCGATCACACCCTTCGGTTTGGTCGCGAGCAGCCTCTTGATATCCGCCGCCGGCACGTGGCCTTCGATGGCGTAGCCACCGACGACGGCGGTATGGCAGCTCCGCAGCGCCGGTTTGACCTGGTATTTCTCCTTGATCGGCTCGATGTCGGTGGTTTCCTTGACCGAGGCCATGAAGCCGTTGGCCTGGAGGTGCTCGACCCACTTCGAGCAGCAGCCGCAGCTCGGGTCCTTGTACACCACGATCGCCACTTTCGCCTGGCCGCCGACAGTCCGGGGCAACACCAGCGCCGCGCCGGCAGCCGCTCCGAGCCGGATGACGGCTTCCCGTCGATTCATCATGACTTCGCTCCCAATCGTTTTTGAACGGCCTTGGCGATCTTGTCTTCGAGTCGTCCGGCGGTGGTGCAGTACATCACATCGTTTCGCCCGTTCGGCAGGTCGATCGCGTGGGCCGTCACCAGAGTTGCTACCGTAATCTGCCCGTTGGCCGCCGGTTTGACGAACCCCGCCACCGATAGATACACGACGTAGGAATCGGCGTTCGGGCCGGTCAGCCCTTCACCGCACCGGAGATAGTTGGAGAGGGGTTCCTTGCCAAGCCGGCGCATGATCTTGGCCTTGACGGTACCAAGTTCCCCCGCGATTTGGTCGCTGTAGGAAACCGGAATGTCGAGCGTCTTGAATACCTCGTTCAGGGCCACCCATGCCGCATCGCGGGTTGCCGTCACCACCACGCTCGACGGCAGCTCACTCGGCCGCTCCATCATCCGGGTGAGAATGTCCGGCGGGATGAACCGGGAGTTGATCGCTCCCGTCGACCCGCTTGGAACCGTGGTCGGATTCTGGGCTCGTAACCCGCCGCTCACCAGAACCAGTAGCCCCACCAACGCCGATCCGATCCGATGGCCCATATGCCCTCCCCAGTTGCCGGAAAAGTAACTCGAAATCCGGTGATTCGGGGCTACTTTGCAGCCATGACCGGATTCCAGTCTCCCCTGACCCCGTTCCTGGCGGACCAACGGTTCGTCGTGCTCGATGGCGGACTGGCGACGGAACTGGAGCGGCGCGGCCACGACCTCCGCGACCCCCTCTGGTCGGCTCGCATTCTGGTGGAGCGGCCGGAGGCCATTCGGGGCGTCCACCTCGACTACTTCCAGGCCGGGGCCGATATCGCGGTGACCGCCAGCTACCAGGCGTCGTTCGAAGGCCTGGCGGCTCGGGGCATGGGAGCCTCGGCCGCCGAGGCGGTCTTGACCCGAAGCGTGACCTTAGCTCGGGAGGCCCGAGACGAATTCTGGTCCGAATGCAATGATCCGCGGCGCCGGGCCCCGTTGGTTGCCGCGTCGATTGGTCCCTACGGCGCCGTCATGGGGGACGGGTCCGAATACACCGGCGTGTACCCGGTCAGCGACCGGCAACTTCGAGCGTTTCATGCGGCGCGGCTCGATGTCCTGGTAGCGGCCGGGCCCGATCTGCTGGCCTGTGAAACCATTCCGTCCCGCCGGGAAGCCGAAGTCCTGGCCGATCTTCTCGAACAGCGCGGTGACCTGCCCGCCTGGATTTCCTTTTCGGGCCGGGACGCCACCACGATCGCGGACGGTACTCCCTTTGCCGACCTGGTTCGGAGCCTTGGCCAGGCCGGTCCGGTCGTGGCGATCGGTCTCAACTGTACCGCGCCGCACCTGATCGCCCCGCTGCTTCAGTTGAGCGGCGATGCCGGCGAGAAACCGTTGGTGGTATATCCGAACGGCGGTTCGATCTGGGATGCCCGGACCAAGACGTGGGGCGGCGAGGAATCGGTCGAGTCGATTCCTGGCTTGGTCGATCGGTGGTACGATCTGGGTGCCCGGGTCATCGGCGGCTGCTGCCGGACCACTCCGGACACGATTCGGCGGATTCGCGAACGACTGAACTGAGTCTCGGCTACCGAAGCCAAAGCACGACGAGTCCGCAGCCTCCTCGACCAGGGCCCTGAAGCTCGAGGGGGACGTGTCGGTTGTTGTAGACCTCGACCGCCTCGATGCTCTCAAGCTGGACGTCGCGGAGGGAGTAGCCGGGCCACGGCGCGGCGCCGTTGAACGAGATCGCCGGTGGGCAGGGGGCATACCCGGGCGCGGTGAACTCCCACGCCGGGGTCTCCCAGGTGCCGCCGCCGGTGTTGAATGCGGGAGCCGCCCAGTTGATCGACTCGAGGTCGAGCCGGCTCCGATTCGGAAGGCCCCTCTGTACCAGGGCGATCACGTCATAGGGCCTGATCTGAGCGATGTCGTCGCGGGTGAAGAATTTGCCCCAGGCGGTTGCTTGTCTCCACCGGAATTCATTGAAGCGCCATTGGGTCATTCCACCCTGGACCTGGATGTCCGGCAACTGATAGGGCGCCGCCTCGAGTTCGATCTGAAGATCCCGAGTGTCGTCGGCCGGCAACGTCGTGGTCAATGTGATCGGCGCGAACCCGATCCGGCGGACATGGATCCAGTAGGGCCCCGGCTTGAGGCTGTCGAATCGGAATCCGCCATTGGGCCCGGTTACTCGGGCGAGTTTGGTTCCGAAGATCTCGACGGTAGCTTGGGCAAGCGGGCGGGTTCCATCGGTAACAGTTCCCGCGATGGCGGAGACGGGTTTGGGCGTCTGGGCCGCGACCGGGGCAACCCCGATCAGTACGAGCAGAGCGATCCTCATAGCACCTCCGGCGAACGGCGACTCCGACCGCTCAAGGGTATGGCGGACGTTCGATCGGCGCAACAGGCTGATGGCTCCGGCCAGGTTGCTCAGCGTTTTGCCCCGCCGCAGTGCCGGCGCTATTCTCCGGCAGAGGTTTCGTCCGACTGTCGTTAATTCCGCCTTCGAGATCCCCATGGCTGACCAGCGCGAGATGGATTTCACCTATTCGCTCATCGACCGGATCTTCCGGCAGAGTCTCGGTGAAACCGCGGACTACAGCGGCGCCATGTACGACGGCGATTTCTCCCTGAGTCTCGAACAGGCGCAGCGCCGCAAGCACGAGTACATCGCCCGCCACTTGGGGGTCGGGCCGGGCCAACGAATGCTGGACATGAGTTGTGGCTGGGGCCCACTGCTCACCTACGTGAAGAGTCTCGGCGTGACCGGCGTGGGACTCACCCTTTCGGCCGGCCAAGCCGCCGCCTGCCGGAAGAACGGGCTCGACGTCCACCTGAGGGATTGCCGGACCATCGACCGGGAGGCCTTCGGCGGTTTCGATGCGGTCGCCAGCGTCGGCGGCTGCGAGCACTTCTGCTCGATCGAGGAGTACCGGGCCGGCAAGCAGGAGGCCATCTACCACGATGTGTTCCGCCGGGTGGCGGAGTTGCTGCCTGAAAACGGCCGGTTCTTTCTCCAGACCATGGTGTTCGGGAAGAACATGGTTCCCGTGGACCAGGTGGACGTCACCGCGCCGCGCGACTCCGACGGCTTCTACGTCGGCCTCCTGGCGAAGCAGTTCCCGGGGTCCTGGCTGCCCTATGGCAAGGAGCAACTCGCCGCCGCGGCCCACCCGTACTTCGAGCTGGTGTCGGCTTCGAGCGGACGACTCGACTACATCGAGACCATCAAGCAGTGGCGCCAACGCTTCGCGAAGCCCAGCGTGCGGAAAGCGATGCTCAAGCTCTCGCTGGTGCCGCGGTACCTGTTCGACCGCGATTTCCGGCTCGCCTTCGCCAGCGGCATCAGCTCGAACACCGTCTGCTTCGAGCGGCAGTTGCTGGATCACTTCCGCCTGGTGTTCCAGAAACGATAGGCCTACTGCGGCTTGGCCGGCGCGGCGTCGATCCGCACCGCCCGTTTCTTGAAGCGCCACCCCTCCGCCGTCTTGACGAGCTCGTCCGCGTAACTCCCGGACGCCGCGATCGTGGCCGGCGTCGTGGCGAAGTCGACCAGCACCAGGTACACCTGACCGCTCGCGCCGCCGGCGCTGGGCAGGATCATGAGGTTGGTGTTCCAGTGGCGGACATGCCCGCCCAGACCGGCGTGAAAGGTGTTCGCGAACTTCACGATGGCATCGTGGCCGACGTTGGTGTTGAACACGCCGTCCGGCGTGAAGGTCGAGGCATACCCCTCCGCATCGCCGGCGTCGAGGGTCAGGTTGTATCGGGCGTACAGCTGCTGAATCTCGATCAGGTCCTGGGTCGTCAGCGTTTTGCCCGCGCTTGGCTGAGCGGCGAGCGGCGCCGTACCGGTGACCATCACCATCGTGAAGAGGAACAACAGTCGTCGAACCGGCATTCGGTTGCCTTTCGGATCTGGTCGGGCCGCGCGAGCGATCAAGCGAACGCCTACTTCAGGGCTTTGGCCGAGAAGACCGTCTTGCCATCCATCACCGTCAAGAGCACGTGGACCTTGTGAATGTCGGTGACGGGGATCCGGTAGAGGTCGCGGTCGAGCACGATCAGATCGGCCGCCCGGCCAACCTCGAGGGTACCGTTGGTCTTCTCGTCGAACCCGGCGTACGCCGCGCCGGTGCTGTACGACTTGAGCATCGTCGTCAGGTCCACCACCTCTTCGGGGATCCACGGCGGTCCCGCCGAGTCGGTCGGGCCGCGCCGGGTGATGGCCACCTGAATCGCCTCGAGCGGATTGAGCGATGACACGGTCCAGTCGCTGCCGCTCGCCAGCACGGCGCCGGTCTTGGCCATCGATCCGATCGGATAGAGCCACCGCGACCGCTCGGAGCCCAGGATCGGAATCGTCAGGTCGGTGATGTACTTGTCGGCGAAGGCCCAGAGCGGCTGGAAGCTGGCGATCACGCCTAACGCTTTGAACCGGGGAATGTCGGCAGGATCGAAGAGCTGGATATGGCTGATGATGGGGCGGGCGTCGCGAGGGCCGTTGGCTTGGCGGGCTCGCTCGTAGGCGTCGAGGCTCATCCGGATGGCCCGGTCGCCGATGGCGTGGACATGGATCTGGATCCCGGCCTTGTCTACCGCCGCCATCAGGGAATCGAGCTGCCCCTGGCGAAAGTTGGCGACGCCCCGGTTCTCGCCGCTGGCGAGGTACGGGGCGAGCACCGCCGCCGTCTTGGCCTCGATCACGCCGTCGGCGAAGAACTTGGCGGCGTCGGGCCGGTAGTACTTGGTCCCCTTGAACCGTTGCCGCCAGGCAATCAGCGAGTCGACCTGCGAGCCTGGTTTCTCCGGGTCGACGTACTGGGCCGCCACAACCCGAGCCGTCAGGCTCCCCTCCTGATCGAGCGCCGCGTACGCTTCGAGAGCATCCGGGCCGGTCGAGGCATCGTGGACGGTCGTGATCCCGAATTCGTTGGCAAGGCGGAGGGCCCGAACCAGCCCAGCTTTCCGCTGCTCGAGGGTGTAGGCCGGAAGGAACTTGCCGACCAGGCGGGCCGCGTTCTCCCGCAAGGTACCCGAAGGATTCCCGGCCGCGTCCCGTTCGATCCGGCCGTTGACGGGGTCCGGGGTCGCCTTCGTCACCCCGGCAACTTCCAATGCCTTGGAATTGACCCAGGCGGAGTGGCCATCGGCCGCCGTCAGGTAGACCGGGTTGTTCGGCGCGATCTGGTCGAGGGCTGTCTTGGTGGGGTTGGCGTTCGGAAAGACCGGCAACGCCCACCCCCGTCCTCGGACCCACTCGCCCGGTTTGGCCGCCGCCACGCATCGCGCGACGGAGTCGATCACCGCCTTGGGGGTGGCCAGGCTCTCGAAATGGCAATCGGACAATCCAATGCCCGACTGGGGATGAACATGGGCGTCCCGGAAACCCGGCAGCACCATCCGGCCGCCCAAGTCGAACACCACGGTCGAGTCGCCGTCGTACTTGCCGACGTCCGCGTTGCTCCCCACGAACACGATCCGGTCGCCCCGGATCGCGATGGCCTCGGCTTTCTCGGGGCTTGCCATGGTGTAGACGGCGGTGTTCTTGAGGATCAGGTCGGCCGGCGGAGTCGGGCGGCAGGCCGTCAGGGCGCACGCGGCGCCGAGGATCGTGGTTCGAGTCGAGATCATGGCAGGACCGGAAGGATGAGGTGAGACGGATGGTCGGGGCCGAAGTGGAGCGAAACGGGGCTCGGCACTCGGCACTCGGCGCTCGGCACTCGGCGCTCGGCACTCGGCACTCGGCCTACTAGGGGTATGGCTGTCAACCATCCGAGAATTCGCATTGGGCGGCGGGCCGGTTCGGTTGGTAGAACGGGGATTTCGGGGTTAAGCTATGGCCTCCCTATGGCATACCGCTACCCCGACACCGCCGTGCTCTACCGGAAGCTCGACCGGACCTTCCCGAAAGTGGTCCGGGGCGAGGGCTCCCGGCTCTTCGACGAGTCCGGCAAGGACTATCTCGATGGGTCGGGTGGAGCCTACGTGGCGAATCTTGGTCACGGAATATCCGAGATCGTCGATCAGGTGGCCGAGCAGATTCGGAACGTGGCGTACGTCAGCGGCATGGCGTTCACCAACGACGCAGTCGAAGATTTGGCCGCGGAACTCGAAACCCTCACGGTCGGTGACCTCGACAAGTTCTATTTCCTGACCAGCGGCTCCGATGCGGTCGAGGCGGCGCTCAAGCTGGCCCGACAGTACTGGGTCGAGACCGGGAAGCCCGCCAAGCACAAGATCATCGCACTGACCCCCGCCTACCATGGCAACACCATGTTGGCGTTGTCGGCGTCGGCGCGGAAGCACTACAAGGTCATGTTCAAGGAGTGGCTGACGCCGGTGATCCAGGTCCCGGCGCCGTACGCCTACCGTTGCGATTGTGCCGGCGCACCGGCCTGCCCTCGATGCACCGGCCGGTTGGTGGAAGAGGCGATTGTGGCCGAGGGGCCGGAGACGGTGGCCGCGTTCATCGGCGAGACCGTGGGCGGCTCGTCCACCGGCGCCGCGGTGCCGCGGGACGACTACTGGCGGGCCATTCGGGACACGTGCTCGAGGCATGGCGTGCTCTGGATTGCCGATGAAGTGCTCTGCGGCGCGGGACGGACCGGAACCTGGACCGCGGTCGAGCAGTACGGCGTCGTGCCGGACATCATGACGATGGGCAAGGGCATCAGCGGCGGATACGCCGCCCTGGCCGCGGTGGTGACGTCGGAACGGATCCTCGACCCGATCGCCAAGAGCTCGGGGTCGGTCATCCATGCCCAGACCTTTACCCATACCCCGATGATGTGCGCCGCCGGTTTGGCGGCGGTGCGGTACATCAAAAAGCACGACCTGATTGCCCGGTGCCGGACGATGGGCGGCCGGCTCCATCAGGCCCTGGCTCCGCTTCGGTCCCATCCGCTGGTCGGCGATATTCGCGGCCGGGGGTTGCTCGCCGGGATCGAGTTCGTCGCCGACCGCGGCACCAAGACGCCCTATCCGCGGAAACTCAAGGTGGCGGAACGGGTGACCGATGCGGCCCTCGAGGCCGGTCTGGTGATTTGGCCTAACGTGGGCCAGGCCGACGGGACCAACGGTGATCTGGTCTGCCTGGCGCCGCCGTTCGTCGTGACGGACGCCGAAATGGACGAGATGATCGCCCGGTTCGGCCGGGCGCTCGACGCAGCCTATCAGTCTTTGAGTTAGGGAGACCGGAATGACGACCGCCATCGGGAAGATCACCTACACGACCACCAACGTCGACATGGAGGCGTTTCACCAGGAATTCGACCGGGCGCTCGCGTCGGTTCGGGGCCAATTCGGTCGTTTCTATCCCCTGGTCATCGGGGGCGAACGGATTGACGTCCGTTCGAACGCCATCGTCGATACCAGCCCGATCGATACCCGGATCATTCTGGCCACGTTCTCGGCAGGCACGGCGGAGCACGTCGACCGGGCGGTGGCTGCCGCGAAAAAAGCCCAGGTGGCGTGGGGCCGGATGCCGTGGCGGGACCGGCTCGTCATCATCCGCCGCTCGGCGGCGCTGATCCGGGAGCGGCGGTTCGAGCTGGCCGCCCTGATGAGCATCGAGGTCGGTAAGAACCGGATGGAATCGATCGGCGATGCCGAGGAGGGCGCCGATCTGATCGACTACTACGCCGATCAGATGGAGCAGGCCAACGGGTTCGTCCGGCCGATGAAGAACCTGACGCCGATCGAGCACAATACCGACATGCAACGCCCCTACGGGGTCTTTGCCTGCATCGCCCCGTTCAATTTCCCGCTGTCCTTGGCGGCGGGCATGTCGGGGGCGGCCCTGATCGCGGGCAACTCGGTCGTGCTCAAACCGGCGGAGAGCACCTGCTGGACCGGCTACCAGCTCTATGAGATCTATCGCGACGCGGGCGTGCCGCCCGGGGTGGTGAACTTCCTGACCGGTCACCGCGAGGACATCGCCAACGCGCTTTGGCAGCACCCGGGCGTCGATGGGGTGGTGTTCACCGGGTCGAAGGAGGTCGGGATGCGGATCTTCCACGGCCTGTCGCAGCATTTCGTGAAGCCCTGCCTGATGGAGCTTGGCGGGAAGAACGCCACGGTGGTCATGCCCTCCGCCGACCTCGATGCGGCGGCCGAGGGTGCCATGAAATCGGCGTTCGGGCTCCAGGGGCAGAAGTGCAGCGCTACGTCCCGGGTCTATGTCCACCGCGAGGTGGCGGCCGGGTTTCTGGACCGGCTGGTGGCGCGCACGGGGCAGATCGTGGCCGGCGATCCGACCGAGCGGCAGAACTGGTTCGGACCGGTCATCAACCAGCGATCGGTCGATCGCTATCTCGGCGTGGTCGAAGAGGCTCGGGCGGCGGGCACCGTGTTGATCGGCGGCAAGCGACTGACCGGCCCCGGGTTCGACCACGGCTACTACGTGGCTCCGACCGTGGCAAAAGTGCCCCTCGACAGTCGTCTTTTCTTCGATGAATTCTTCCTCCCGTTCCTGGTCGTCGGCGAGGTGGACTCGCTCGACCAGGCCGTGGAGCAGGCCAATGCGGCCGAGTACGGTCTGACCGCGGGCTTCTTCTCCAAGAAGCAGGAGGAGATCGACCGGTTCCTCGATACCATCGAGGCCGGCGTCTGCTACGTCAACAAACGGTCGGGGGCTACCACCGGGGCGTGGCCGGGGTCGCAGCCGTTTACCGGGTGGAAGGGCAGCGGGTCGTCCGGGAAGGGCGGCTGCGGGCCGTACTATCTCCAGCAATTCATGCGCGAGCAGAGCCGGACGCTGATCGTGGAGCCGGTCGCGGCGTCATGAAAAAAGCCCTGCTCGTGACCCTGCTGGCGGCCGGGGCCGGCGCCCAGTTGGTGGCGCAGCGAGAAACGGTGCTCAAGCAAATCGCCGTTCCCCACAACTACTACTTCCGCGAGATGTATCTCCCCCAAGTCACCACCGGTCCGGGGTGGGTGGCGTGGATGCCCGATGGCCGGTCGCTCGTGTACTCGATGGCGGGGACGCTCTGGCGCCAGTCGTTAGGCAGCGATACCGCAACCCAGCTGACGGACGGACCCGGGTATGACTACCAACCCGACGTGGCGCCCGACGGCCGGCGGGTGGTCTATTCGTCGTACCGGAACGATCAGGTGGAGCTCCGGGTCCTCGATCTGACGTCCGGAGCGGACCTGCCCATGGTGAGCGATGGGGCCGTGAACGTCGAGCCCCGATGGTCGCCGGATGGGGTGAAGGTGGCGTTTGTGTCAACGGCCTTCGAAGGGCGCTGGCATCTGTTCGTGCTCGACGTCCGGTCCGGGGGCCCTCCGGTCCGAATCACGGCGGATCACCAGAGCGGGCTGCCCCGGTACTACTACAGCCCGTGGGATCACTTCATTTCCCCAACCTGGTCGCCGGATGGACGCGAGCTGATTCTGGTCTCGAACGCGGGCCGGATCTGGGGCAGCGGGGGATTCTGGCGGATGGACGCCCGGCCGGGCGGGGTGCCGCGGCAGATCTGGTTCGAAGAGACGACCTGGAAGGGCCGGCCCGATTGGTCCCGCGACGGGAAGCGGGTCGTCTACAGCTCCTACCTCGGCCGCCAATGGAATCAGCTCTGGCTGATGACCAGCGAGGGCGGCGATCCGTTCCAGCTGACCTACGGCAACTACGACAACACCAACCCCCGCTGGTCGCCCGATGGAACCAAGATCGCCTTCATCAGCAATCAAACCGGCAACACCGCGCTCCAAGTCATCGCCGTGCCGGGCGGCGCCATCGAAACGGTGACGCCCCGGACCCGGCGTTACCACGGCGCAACCTCGTCGCTCACGATCGCGGTGGTCGACCCCGCCGGCCGTCCGACCGCGGCCCGGGTGTCGGTCACTGGTCCGGACGGCCGGGGCTACTTCCCCGCCGATGCCTGGGCCCACGCCGACGACGGCTTCGATCGGGCCGACCGCCGATTCGAATTCACCTACTTCCACAGCGCAGGGTCGAGCCAACTCGAGGTCCCGCCGGGCCGGTATGTCGTCGAGACCACCAAGGGGCTCGAATACGCCCGGCGGGTCGACACCGTTACCGTCTCGGGCCCGCGCGCCGCTTATCGGGTTGCCCTGCGGCGGATGATCGACTTCCCGGCCCAGGGGTGGTTCAGTGGCGACCTCCACATCCACATGAACTACGGCGGCCACTATCGGAACACGCCGGCCCGGCTCCGGTTCCAGGCCGAGGCCGAGGATCTCCATGTGGCGGAGAACCTGGTGGTGAACAAAGAGGGCCGGGTTCCCGATATCGAGTCGTTCAGCGGGGCACTGGATCCGGTCTCGACCAAAACGACCCTCATCAAGCACGATCAGGAGTACCACACCAGCTACTGGGGCCACTCCGGTTTACTCGGGCTGACCCGGCATTTCGTAGTGCCGGCCTACGCCGGCTACACCAATACCGCGGCCGCGAGCCTGTTTCCGCACAACACCAAGATTTTCGAGGTGGCGCACGCTCAGGGCGGGGTCACGGGGTACGTTCATCCGTTCGAGTCGGTGCCCGACTTTTCCAAGGGTGAGACGACCACCGTCGCGTTGCCGATCGACGCCGCCCTCGGTCGCATCGACTACCTGGAAATCGTCGGGTTCAGCAACCATTTGGCCACGGCGGAGATCTGGTATCGGCTCCTCAACACCGGCGTGCGGCTCCCGGCCGGCGCGGGCACCGACGCGATGGCCAACTACGCCTCGCTCCGGGGCCCTGTCGGCATGGGGCGGGTGTTCGTGCAGAGTGGCACCCTCGACTATGCCCGTTGGCTCGGTGCCCTCAAGGCGGGCCGGACCATGGCCAGCAACGGTCCGCTGCTGACCTTCACCCTCGAGGGCCGGGGCATCGGGAGCACCATCGTGCTGCCGGCCGGCCGCCACCGCCTAACGGCCACGCTGTCGCTCCGGTCGATCGTCGAGGTCGATTCTCTGCAAATCGTGCAAAACGGGCTGGTGGTGCACTCGGTGGATTTGAGCCGCTCGCGGACCGATGCCGATGCCACGGTGAGTGTGATCGTCGATCGAAGCGGTTGGGTGTCGGTTCGGGCCTTTTCGCGCCGGGCTCGCCATCCGACCCTCGATCTCTATCCGTTCGGGACCACCAGCCCGATCTACGTCGAAGTCGGCGGCGCCCCGATCTGGTCAGCGGCCGATGCCGGCTACTTCATCCAGTGGCTCGATCAACTGGTCCCTCAGGTCGAGCGTCACCCGGGCTGGAACTCCGATGCCGAGCGGGCCCTGGTCCTCGGCGACATCGCCAAGGCCCGGGCGTTCTTCAGTTCGCCACCACCCCGTTCTCGATAAGCTGGTCGAGTTCTCGGTCGGACCGGCCGAGGAGCTCCTGGATAACTTCCCGGGTATGCTGTCCGTGAAGCGGAGCCGGAGTTCGGACCTGGCCTGAGCTCTCGCTGAACTTGATCGGCGCACCGGTGACCGTGGTGGGGCCTCCGACCGGATGGGCGACCGTTGGGAACATTTCTCGCGCGGCCGCCTGCGGGTCACCGGCTACCTCGGCCAGGGTGTTGACCAACGTGCACGGCACCCCATGCCGGCCCAAGATCACCAGCCACTCGCCGGCCGGCTTGGATCGGAAGATTTCGGCGATGACGGGCTCGAGGAGAGCCCGGTTGTCGACCCGGAGTCCGTTGGTGCTGAACCGCGGGTCCGCCGCGAGGTCCCTTCGATCGATGGCCTGACAAAACGACTGCCAGAGTTTCTCGCTCGCCACCGCGATGCCGATGTTCCGGTCCGCGGTCGGAAAGCAGGCGTACGGTACGATGGTGCCGAACGCGGTGCCCCGCGGCCTCGGCGACACGCCGGATCCGAACAGGTTGGCGAATCCCGACGCCATCGCGGAGATCATCCCATCGAGCATCGAGACGTCGACCTGTTGACCGCGGCCGGTTGCCTCGCGGGTCCGGAGCGCCATCAAGACTCCGATCAGGGCGAACATCCCGGCGGTGACATCGGCCACCGAATGACCACAGCGGACTAGTTCGCCGGCCTCGGTGCCGGTCATGCTGATCAGTCCGGACGCCGCTTGGAGGATCAGGTCCATCGCGGGGCCGTCGCGCCGGGGCCCGGTTTGCCCGAACCCAGAAATCGAGCAATAGATCAGCCGGGGATTGATCGCCCGGGCGGTTTCGTACCCGAGGCCGAGCCGGTCCATCGTGCCGGGGCGGAAATTCTCGATCAGGATGTCGGCCTTGGCGATCAGGTCGCGGCAGAGCTCGATGCCGCGCGGGTCCTTGAGGTCAATGGCGACGGCCTGCTTGCCGGTGTTGATCCCGAGGAAGAAGGAGGCATCAGTACCGCTGAATGGAGGGCCCCAGGCGCGCCCAATGTCTCCGGAGTCCGTGCCCTCGACCTTGATGACCCGGGCGCCGTAGGTCGCCATCAGCATGGTGCAGTAGGGTCCGGCGAGCGCATGGCTCAAGTCGACCACGGTGAGGCCGTCGAGCGGAAATTGTGGCATGGTGACCGCAAGATACCTCGCCGGCCGTTGCCCTGGCGAAACCGGAGACGGGGCGCTATCGTATTTCTAAGACAAAAGGGAATATTATGACGGCCCATCTTGGTGACCTCGAACAACTGGTGTTGCTGGCCCTCCTTCGGCTCGGGCCCGAGGCCTACGGCGTCGCGATCGCCGATGAACTGGCGGGCCGGGCGGGCCGGGAGTCCTCGCTCGGCGCCGTCTACAAAACCCTGACCCGCCTCGAACAGAAGGGATACGTCAAGGCCACCATGGGCGACCCGACGCCGGAACGGGGCGGCCGCCGGAAGCGGTTCTATCACCTGACGCCCTCGGGGCGGAAGACCCTGGCCGCATCGCTCGAGGCGATTCGGCGGCTCTCGGCCGGCCTGGGCCATCTGCTGCTGAGGGAATCATGACCGCCTCCCGACCGCCCCGGTTCCTGACCTGGGTGCTGTCCCGAGCGGTTCCCCGGACCCTCCGCGAGGGGGTGATGGGCGACTTGGCCGAGTCGTACGCTCGCCGGGCGGCAGTCGAGGGCCGGGCGGCGGCGGGTCGGATCTACTGGCGGGAGGGCTGGGCGGTGGTCCGGTCGCTGGGAGCGTTCAGCGACGAGCCCACCCCGCTCACCCCGCCGCGCGCCCCCCTCGACGGCTTCGGCGCCGATTGTCGCTTTGCGCTCCGGCTCTATGCCCGCCGGCCGGCGGTGACGGCCCTGGTGCTGGTCACGTTAGGCCTGGCGATCGGCGGTTCGACCGCGATCTACAGCGTCGTCAAGCCCGCGCTGCTCGAGGCGCTGCCCTATCCCTACGGCCAGCGCCTGGTACTGATCTGGGAGCGGGATGAGGGGGGCCTCGGGAGCAACCTGGGTTACGCCACCATGGTCGACCTCCGCGACCAGGCCCCATCCCTCGACCGGATGGCCGCGGTCGGGTTCTGGTCGCCGACCTGGCTCGGGATCAGCGACCCGATCCGGCTGGCCGGCCAGATGGTGAGCAGCACCTTCTTCGGGATGGTGGGCGTGGTCCCGGCGTTAGGCCGCGATTTTCTCCCGGACGACGACCGGCCGGGCTCCGCGCCGGTCGCGATCATCAGTTCCCGTCTCTGGCGGGATCGATTCGCCGCCGACCCCGCCGCCGTCGGCCGGCCGATTTCGCTCGGAGGCAAGCCGTACACCATCATCGGGGTCCTCCCCGATGACTTCGAGAGCCTCCTGACCCCGGGTACCGAGATCTGGCGGCCCCTCAGATACGACCTGTCCCTGGAACAGGCCTGCCGCGATTGTCGCCACCTTCGGGTGCTGGGGCGGCTGGCGCCGGGCGTTTCCGCCGCGGCGGCCTCGAGCGACGTGAACCGGGTCGCCGCCCAGTTGGTGGCGGCCTTCCCGAAGATTTACTCGAAACGTGGGATGCTGGTCGAGCCGCTCAAAACCAACCTCACGAAAGGGAGTCAGGCCGCCCTCGCCCTGTTGTTCGCCGCCGTGGTGCTGGTGTTGGCGATCGCCTGTGCCAACGTGGCCAACTTGCTTCTCGGCCAGGCGGTCCAGCGGCGGCATGAGTTTGCGGTTCGGATGGCGGTTGGGTCCGGCCGGGAACGGTTGGTCCGCCAGGTGTTACTGGAATCGGTGCTCCTCGGCCTCGGTGGTGCCGTGGTGGCGGTGGCGCTGACCGGTATTCTGTCGGGCACGATCCGGGCGGCCGCCGCCGCCGGCCTTCCCCGGGCCGCGGCGGTCGGGCTCGACTGGAACGTGTTGGCATTCGGAGCCCTTACTGGGCTCATCGCCGGAATCGGGTTCGGTCTCCTGCCGGCCCGGTCGAGTCTTCAGAGTGCCGGCGAAGGGCTTCGCTTCGGCGCCCGGGTCACTTCGCGGCATCGGGCCCGGCGGACCCTGGTGGTGTTGGAGGTGGCGCTGGCTTCGGTCCTGGTGATCGGCGCCGTCTTGCTGACTCGCAGCATGGGCCGCCTGCTCGCCGTGGATCCCGGGTTTCGGGCCGAGGGCATCCTCACCGCCAGTCTCCAAGCCTCGGGCCCCGAATTCAAAACCGACTCGGCCGTCTGGCGGTACTATGGCCGGGTCCACGAGGCGGTCAGGGCGCTGCCTGGCGTCGTTGGGGCGGCCCTGGTGAGCCAGCTCCCGTTAGCCGGCGGATTCGATTCCTGGGGCGTTCGGTCGGAGTCGCGGTTGCAGCGGAACCCCGATGATGCCGTCGATGCTGACCGGTACGCCGTCACTCCCGGCTATTTCGAAACCATGGAGATCCGCCGGCTCGACGGCCGCTTCTTCACCGGAGCGGACCGGGGTGGAAGCGCTCCGGTGGCGATTGTGAGCGAGGCGTTCGCGCGGAGCCAGTTTCCCGGCAAGAGCGCCCTCGGTGAACGCATCATGATCGGCGGCGGCAAGCCCCTGATCTGGCGGACCATCGTCGGCGTGGTCGGCGACGTCCGGCAGCACGGGCTCGACCAGCCCGTCACTCCCCAAGTTTACCTTCCGTACGACCAGTGGATCTTCTCCGACGACCTGGCGGTCGTGGTCCGAGCCGGTGACGATCCCGCGGCGCTGATCACTCCCCTTCGCCGGGCCATTCGAGCCGTCCACGCCGACCCGACCATCGAAGGGGTCCAACCGATGACGGCGGTCATCGGTTCGCTGGTCAACCAGCGCCGGATCGTGCTCCGGCTGTTCCAGGCGTTCGCGGGGCTTTCCTTGATCTTGGCGGCGGTCGGGATCTATGGCGTGATGGCGAGCGGGGTGGCGGAACGGGCCCGTGAACTGGGGATTCGGGCGGCCCTCGGTGCGTCGGCCGGCGCGCTTCGACGAGCCGTCCTTCGAGAGTCGGTGACGCTGGGCGCCACGGGCCTGGTCATCGGGCTCGGTGCCGCCGGGCTCCTGGCCAGAGTGTTAGGCGCCGGGCTCTACGGCCTTCACGCCGGGGAGCCCTTGGTCTACGGCGTGGCCGCCCTGGCGCTCCTTGCCACCACCGTCGCGGCGGCCTGGATTCCCGCGGCCCGGGCGGCGCGGCATGATCCGGCGGTTACGCTGAAGGCGGAGTAACCGTGCGTGGCAACGACGGGTTCAAATGCATCAGGACATCGTAGACCGAGATCCCGGTAGCTCCGGCGAGCGCGTTCGGATGAATCGCCGGGTGGTCGGGGCCGAGCAGGGTCACGATGTCGCCGACCTTCACGCCGGTGTCGGCCCCGAGATTCGCGATCGCATGGCTGGCGCTCACCGCGCCGACGACCGGATACGCGAGCCCGCCGATCAGGACCTGGCCTCCCTCCACTGCTCGCCGCGGGTAGCCGTCGGCGTGGCCGACCGGGATCGTCGCGATCCACGTCGGCGACTCGGCCCTGAAATGCCGCCCGTAGCTCACCGTATCGCCCGAGCGCATTTGCTCTACCCGTACGACCCGCGCCTTGAGCTGAAAGGCAACGGTGAGTTGGGCGATCGACTGCTCGCGGCCGTCGTCCGTGGGATAGGCGCCGAAGAGGGAGATGCCCGGCCGCACGGCGTCGAGCAGGGTGTCCTTATGGTTGAATACGCCATGGGATGAGGCGGCGTGCAGCGGGGTCCTCTTGATCCCGGCCGCCTCGGCCTCGGCCGCGAGCGCCTTCAGTCGGCCCACTTGCTCGGTGTCGAAATCGGGATCCTCCGTCAACTCGGTCAGCATGCCCGTGACCGTGAGCCCCGGGGTTCCCGCGATCTCGCGCAATGCGGGCAGCGCCCGGTGATAGGGCAGCCCCATCCGGCTCATCCCGGTATCGATATAGAACTGTCCCCGCGCCGGCCGGCCGGCCCGCTTCATCGCTCGCGCCGAGCGGGCGCCGCTGTCGGGTCCGCAGAGGCTCAACGTGATCCCTTGCCGGACCAGGGCTTCCCCTTCCGAGTCATCGAACAACGCCAGCAGGAGGATCGGTTTTCGGATTCCCGCCTCACGGAGAGCCAACGCCTCGGCAACCTTCACCACCCCAAAACTGTTCACTTGCGAGTTGCGGTCGAGGACCCGCGCCACCTCGCGGACCCCAAGGCCGTAGCCGTTGTTCTTGATCACCGCCATGATCGGCCGCCCGCCGGCCAGCTGCGCGAGTACCGACACGTTGCGGTGCAGCGCGGCCGGGTTCACCTCGATCCACGGTTCGAAGCGATCGCCGAGCCGCGGAGTGCCGGGCGGGTTGTCACTCGCTTCGAGCAGGGGTGCGACCATCGAAGCAACGGCGGCGCTGCCAAGTAAGGACCGGCGCGAAATCAGCATGGTGGAGCCTTGGGAATGGAATGCCCCTACAATACCCATCTTCGGCCGCCTTGGCCCGGTGCGGAGCCGCCAATACATTGCGGGATGGGGCTCGAAGAAAAATCTGCCCGCCGCAAGGACCAAAGAGCGAGCATCGCCCGCGGACTGTCGAAGTTGGGCGTCTGCTCCCGGGCCGAGGGCGAGCGCTTGGTCGAGGCGGGACGGGTGACGGTGGGTGGCCGGGTCATTCGCGACCTCGGGTACCGCGTCCATCCGGAGTCTGACCTCATCGCGATAGACGGGGTCAGAGTTGGCCAGGCTGCCCGGGTCTATTTGGCGCTGAACAAACCCCGCGGACTCGTCACAACCCGCGACGACCCGCGGGGTCGCGCCACGATCTACCAGTGCCTGGCGGGCGACCCGCTGCCATTCGTGGGTCCGGTCGGCCGGCTCGACAAGGCCAGCGAGGGCCTGTTGTTGCTGACCAACGACTCGCAGTGGTCGGCGGCGCTGCTGGACCCGGCCTCTCACATCGACAAGACCTATCACGTCCAGGTCCGCGGGCAGGCCGACGAATCGACGGTGGCGCAGGTGGCGGCGGGCGTCGTCGAGCAGCGGTCCGGCGAGCACCTCGGCGTCAAGCGGGTGTCGTTACTGCGGGTGGGGTCCCGAAGCAGTGCCTGGCTCGAGATCGTGCTCGATGAAGGCAAGAACCGTCACATTCGCCGCCTCCTCGCTGAACTCGGGATCGAAGTCCTCCGACTGGTCCGGGTCGCGATCGGCGCGCTGGCGTTGGGTTCCCTGGCCAAGGGCGCCTGGCGGCATCTGACGACGGAAGAAGTTCGGGCGTTGCGACCTTGATCCGGTGCAATTCGTTCGATCTCTACGCCCCCACGGTCTACTCCAGGGCGACGGCCACCTCGTCGCGGTTCAAGGCCCTTCGGTGGCGGAACGTCGGGCCGTTCTGCGGCGGTTGCCGCTGATCCAACCAAGCCGCTGGTGTTCTACTTCGGCGCCGCGAACGGTGGCGTGAGGAAGACCACGAACGGCGGCCAGACCTGGCAGCACCCCGGCCTGACCGAGACCCATCAGCGCCACCCGAGTCGAGGCAGGGCTGCCGCACGTGTTCGTACCGAAGAAGCCCGGCGTGGCCTGACCCTCGGGCCCTGGCGGGAATCAGTTTGGGAAGCGAACCTTGATCCTTCCCCGTCGAGCCCGAGTGCCCATGAATATCCGCGTCCTCTTGGCGACCGCCCTGATCGCCGGTTGTGCCGCCAAAGAAAAGCCCCAAACCCCCGCTCGAATCTCCGAGTTCGGCCGCTACGATGGCTACGGCAAACCCGCGTTCACCGAGTGGGTGCGGACTTCGGAATACGTCACGGTCCGGGATGGGACCCGCCTGGCGGTCGATATCATCCGCCCCGCGGTTGGCGGCAAACCCGCAGACGGCAAGTTCCCAGTCGTCTGGACCCACTCCCGGTACCACCGAGGTGGCCCCGACATGCGGGCCGCGGATGCGAGCCATGATCTCAAGAACCTCACCTCGACCTTGGGGGCGAGCCCCGAGGCCTTGGCCCGCCGAAATGCGCCTTCGGTGGTCGAAAACAATGCCGGCCTCCAGCGGCTCCTCAAGCACGGCTACGTCGTCGTCGCGGTCCAGGTTCGAGGCGGCGGAGCCTCGTTCGGCCGCTACGAGGGTCTCTTCTCGCCGACCGAGACTGGCGACGCCTACGACGTGATGGACTGGATGACCAAGCAGTCGTGGTGCGATGGCAATCTCGGCATGTTCGGCGGTTCCTACCTTGGGATCACCCAGTACATGGCCGCGAGCACCAAGCACCCGGCCCTCAAAGCGATTTTTCCGACCGTTGCCGCGTTCAACATGTACGACGTGATTTATCCCGGCGGAGTCTATCGGGAGAACACCCTCCAGCATTGGGGGATCCTGACCCGAAGCCTCGACGTCGTGTATCCTGAGCCGCCGGTCGATGCCGACTCCACCGGGGCCCTCCGCGCCGAGGCCCTGGCCCAGCACGCCAAGAACTGGAACGTGGTCGAGCAGTACCGGGCCGCCCGATTTCGCGATCACAATACCGCCGATTACGCCTACAGCCGCCACGAGCCGTCCGGCTTCCTCATTGAAATCAACCAGTCCGGGGTGGCCGCCTATCACTACGGCGGCTGGTACGACATCTTCGCGAAGGATGAGATGCTCTGGCTCGTCAACTATACCGGGCCCGACCGGGTGACGATGGGCCCCTGGTCCCATGCGGCCTCGGACAGCACCATCGATGCCGAGCAGCGACGGATCGCGTCGGCCGAGCAGCATCGCTGGTTCGACCGGTGGCTCAAGGGAATCCAGAACGGGATCGACCGGGATCCGCCGATCAACTACGCGGTGATGGTCGACCCCGGCGTTTGGAACTGGAAGACCGCCGATCAGTGGCCGTTGAAGGGTGCCGTGAACACCGACTACTTCCTGTCGGCCGGACCGTCGGGGAGTGTGAGCTCCGCCAATGACGGATTGTTGGGAACGGCCCCGTCGGCCCCGGGTGCCGACCGTTACCTCGTCGACATGACGACCACCACCGGCACCGCCACTCGGTGGGACAACGCGGTCGGCCAAGGGCGAATGCAGTACCCCGACATGGCGCCGAACGACGCCAAGGCGCTGACCTATACCACGCCGCCGCTCGCCGCGGACCTGACCATCGTCGGCCACCCCGTGGTCCGTTTGTTCGTCAGCTCCAACCAGCCCGATGGCGACTTCTACGCCATCCTGACCGAAGTCGACGCCAAAGGATATTCGCGCTACGTCAGCGAAGGCGTCCTCCGGGCCTCCCACCGCGACACGACGACCGCGCCCTGGAACAACCTTGGCCTCCCCTGGCACCGGAGTTTCAAGGCCGACCGAAAGCCCTTGGTGTCGGGGCAGGTCGCCGAGTTGTTGTTCGACATGGCGCCCACGGCCACGGTGTTCAACGCCGGCCACCGGCTCCGGGTCACCATCGCCGGCGCCGACGCCGACAACACCGAGCGGCCCCCGGTTAACGGCCGGCCGACGATCTCGATCTACCGAGGGCCGGAGCACCCCTCGGTGATCCGGTTGCCGGTCGTGCCTTAGGGGAGGGGCTCCGCTGAGGCCGGATCTTGGATACAATTAGGCACCTCTATCGCCAAGCCGACCCAATGCCGATGTCCCGCCAATCCGCCCGATGCTCCGCGCTCGCCCTGGTCCTGACCCTGACGAGCGCCCCGTTGGCCGCCCAGCCGAGCCCCACCGACACCCGGCTGCTGGCCCAGCCGGCCATCGGGCCTAACTCGATTGCGTTTGCCTACGCCGGCGATCTCTGGACCGCCAAGCTGGACGGCAGCGAGGTCCGCCGGCTGACGACGGCCGACGGCGACGAGGTGAGCCCGACCTTCTCTCCCGACGGCCGGTGGATCGCGTTCGCCGGGAACTACGACGGCAACACCGATGTCTACCTGATGCCGGCCGCCGGCGGCGAGCCCAAACGCCTGACCTGGCACCCCGGCGCCGACATCCCGCAGGGTTTTTCCCCGGACGGCAAGCGGGTCCTCTTCACCTCGGGGCGCGCCGACTATTCCGGCCGCTACACCCAGCTCTGGTCGGTCCCGGTCGAGGGCGGCCCCGAAACCCAACTGCCGATCCCGAACGCGGCCCAGGCCGCCTATTCACCCGACGGCCGGTTCATCGCCTACAACCCGATTGGCCGGGCCTTCGAGCAGTGGAAGGGCTATCGGGGCGGCCAGGTATCCCAACTTTGGCTGATCGACACGTCCACCTGGGAGGTCGAGAAAATCCCCCAGCCGGCCGGCCGCTCGAACGACGTCGACCCGGTGTGGCTCGAACCGAACACGGTCTGGTTCCGCTCCGACCGCGACGGCGAGTTCAACCTCTATCGCTACGACCGCCGCACCAAACAGGTCTCCCGGGTCACCACCCACACCGACTGGCCGGTCATGGCAGCCGCTGGTGGCGGTGGCAAGATCCTCTACGAACAGGCCGGCTGGCTCCACCTCCTCGACCCGGCAACCGCCCAGGCCAAGCGGCTGACCATCGGGGTGGCGGCGGACCTTCGCGAAACCCGGCCTCGCTGGGTCAAAGGTGCCGACTTCGTCCGCGGGTTCTCGCTCTCGCCCACCGCGGCCCGGCTGGCGGTGGAGACCCGGGGCGAAATCGTCACCATCCCCGCCGAGAAGGGCGATCCGCGGAACCTGACCGGAACCCCCGGGGTTCACGAGCGGGGGCCGGCCTGGTCGCCCGACGGGAGCCAGATTGCCTTCGTCTCGGACCAGGGCGGCGAGTACCAGCTCCACTTGGCCCCGCAGGACGGCAAGGGCGCCCACCGGGTCATCCCGTTAGGCGGCGCCGGGTTCTACTTTGGGCTCGACTGGTCGCCGGACGGCAAGAAGATCGTCTACTGGGACAATTCGCAGACGATCTTCGTGCTCGACGTGGCGGCGGGCAAGTCGACCAAGGTGGCCGCGAACCAGGTCTATACGCCGGCGGAGGGGATTACCTATGGCTGGTCGCCGGATTCGAAGTGGCTTGCCTATACCGTGCTCGACCATCCGCTGGTTCGGACCCTCTACCTCTACGACGTCCAGGCCGACAAATCGACCGCGGTCACCGACGGCCTCAGCGAAGTAGCCGATCCGACCTTCGACCGGAGCGGGCAGTACCTCTACGTGGTGGCATCGACCGATGCCGGCCCGGCCCTCGATTGGTTCGCTCAGAGCTCGGACGGAATGACCCGGAGCCGGTCGATCTATGCGATTGCGCTCTCGAAAACCGCGGCCAATCCGTTCGGACCCGAGACCGATGAGGAGAAGGCGGCCACCCCGCCCGACACGACCAAGAAGGCCGCCGCCACCACCGGCACCGTCGTGGACTTCGACGGGATTGCCGGGCGGATCGTGGCGTTTCCGATCGGCGCAGCCAACATCATCCAACTCGCGGCCGGAGATGCTAACCAGCTCTACTACCTCCGCCAAGCCGATGGGAAGGGTGCCATTCGCCGGTACGATCTGGCCAAACGCAAAGACGAGGTCGTGATCGCCGAGGCCGACGGCTTCGGCTTGAGCCGCGACGCGAAGAAACTGTTCTACCGCCAAGGCCCCAACTTCTTTCTGACGCCGGCGGCCGCGCCGGTACCGGCGAATGGCCGGGTGAACTTGGCGGCGATCGATCTTCAGATCGACCCCCGGACCGAGTGGGCCCAGATCTTCGATGAAGCGTGGCGGATCAATCGGGATTACTTCTATGCCACCAACTACCACGGCACCGACTGGAATGCCCAGCGCGCCAAGTACGGAGCGCTGGTCTCCCACGCCGCCACTCGCGGCGACGTGGACCGGATCATCCGAGGGTTGCTCTCCGAGCTGCGAGTGGGGCACAGCTTTCTGACCCCCGGGCCGCGGCTCAGCCAGCCCAAGGCGGTCGGCGGCGGCCTCCTCGGCGCCGACTTCGAGGTGGCGAACGGCCGCTATCGGATCGCCAAGATCTACGGCGGACTCAACTGGAATCCGGGTCTCCGGTCGCCGCTCGCGGAGCCGGGCATCGAGGTTCGGGCCGGCGAATATCTTCTGGCGGTGAGCGGGGCCGATCTCCGGCCGCCGACCAGCGTCTATGCCCCGTTTGAGAACACGGCGGGCAAGACGGTCGAGATCACCGTGGGTCCGAACCCGACCGGCGCCGGCTCCCGGACCATCAAGGTCGTGCCCGTCGCCAACGAGGGGGCGCTTCGGAACCGGGCCTGGATCGAGGGCAACCTTCGTAAAGTCGACTCAGCCACCGGTGGGCGAGTGGCCTACGTGTACGTGCCGAACACCACCGTGCAGGGCTATGAATCATTCCGGCGCTATTTCTATCCCCAGGCGCACAAGGACGCGATCATCGTCGATGAGCGGTTCAATGGCGGCGGTCAGCTCGCGGACTACTACATCGACATTCTCCAGCGGCCGGCGCTGAGCTACTGGGCCCTTCGCTACGGCAAGGATCTCAAGACCCCGACCGCGTCGATTCAAGGCCCGAAGGCGCTCCTGATCAACGAGACGGCGGGCTCGGGCGGCGACTATTTCCCCTGGATGTTCCATCACCAGAAGATCGGGCCCCTGATCGGGCAGCGAACCTGGGGCGGTCTGGTCGGGATTCTCGGCACCCCGGTCCTGATGGACGGCGGCAGTGTCACGGCACCGAACCTGGCGATCTGGTCGCCGGACGGCGGCTTCATCGTCGAGAACGTCGGGATTCCGCCCGACGTAGCGGTGGAGCAGACCCCGAAGGACGTCATCAACGGGCGCGATCCCCAGCTCGAGCGGGCGATCGGATGGGTCATGGATGAACTCAAAAAGAATCCGGCTCCCGTGCTGCGACGGCCGGCGTTTCCGGACAAGACCAAGGCGCCCTGAACGGCTAGAAGGTGACTCGCCGGTAGACGACGCTGATGTCGCCGGTCTGGCTGGGCAGGACGTTAGGCGGTCTCGGCGGGATCGAGACGCCCGGCAGCGCCGGAAGGCCCGGCATCTGCCGGGTCAGCTCGAGGATCGGCTTGGCGTCCCGTGGCAGCGTCAGGCTCAGGATAAAGCCGGAGTCGGCCGGGGCCCAGTAGGTCAGCTGCCACGCCGGCGACCTGAACCGGTACCGGCTCGGGTCGACCACTCGGCCGTCCACGGCGGCGGTGAGGACCGCGCTGCCGGAAATCCGCATGGCGATTGCGACGGTTTCCGTACCGGACCGGATCGACAGGGTCAGCCGTCGCCCGCCGGCTTCGGCGGAGTCGGCCACGACCGTCACCACCGGCGGCTCGAGCGCCGCTCGTGGGACAGGGGCGGCCACGACCGGGAAGCGGCCCCCGGCGATCTGGGTGAGCCACCGCGGCGCTCCGTTAGGCAGCGCCGGCCCGTGGCCCGCCACCCGCTGGGCATTGGGACCAACCGCGGCGGTGCTCCAGGTGCCGGGACCCGCGGCCCCGGCCGGGACGACCAGCCACCCGTCGGTGGCGTCGGCATTCTGGGCGTAGGCCAGGATCGACCGAATCGGGTAATCGGCCGCCCGCCGCCCGGTCTCCCGTCCCCCGACCAACCCAATTGCGGCAGCGGCCAGCACGGCAAACCCGGCCCGCCAGGGCCGATCGCCGACCACCCGGTCGAAGATCGGAATCACCAACCACGCCATCACCGGGGTCAGAGCGCCGATGATGACCCCACCAGGCCCGATCAGACCGAGGGCGACGATACCCATGTCGTGGAGCAACGGCACCGCCAGCAGGCCCACGGTCACGAACGGCAGCCACCGGCTCAACCGGGACAGCCAGGTCGGCGATTCCTGCGGTGGTACCAAGGCGGCGACTGCCGCCGCGATCGTCGGCCAGACCACCACGAACGAGACGCCCGGGAGCTTCCAGCTGGCCACGGCCGCCAATCCGGTCCACACCAACAGAGGCCCGAGGCCCGCCGCGGCTGCACTGACCCATCGGCGGATCACGGCCCAGCCGAGGACCGACGCCGCGAGCCCCGCCAGCGCGAGGCCGAAGGCGTACAGCCCGCGGGCGCCCGGCGCGGCCACGCCGGCTGGTGCTTTGAGCCCAAGGCCGTACGCCACCGCACCGCCGATGGCCCCTGTCACGACCATCGCGACCAGGCCCAGGACCAGTCCCAGGAGCCACCGCCGCTCCCGGCGGCCAACCCGGATCATGGCCAGGATCGTGAGCAGGATCGAGACGATGGCGATCGGACGGGCCCAGGTCTCCGGATAGACCACCAGGCCTGCGACCGGCAACTCGAAGAAGATCGCGTTGCC
>JAYTTT010000241.1:0-7401 GCA_043744895.1 Gemmatimonadota bacterium
AACACGTGTTCACCAGAACCTACGGCGAGCACCTCCGGGCGATTGCCCGAATCCGGGCCGCCGGGCGAGCGCGCCGATGACACCGATCCGGCTGGTCGAAGTGGGTCCGCGGGATGGGCTCCAGAACGAAAAGGCCATGATTCCCACGGATGTCAAAGTGGCCTTCGTGAACGCCTTGTCGGAGGCTGGGTTCGACGAAATCGAAGTGAGTTCGTTCGTATCGCCCAAATGGATCCCTCAGTTGGCCGACGCGACCGAGGTGTTTGCCCGAATCACCCGGCGACCCGGGGTCCGGTATACCGCTCTCGTGCCGAACGAAGTCGGGTTGGAACGGGCCATTGCGGCCCGCGCGGACAAGGTGGCTGTTTTCACCGCGGCGAGCGAGTCGTTTGCGAGGAAGAATATCAACGCCACGATTGCCGAGTCGATCGAACGGTTCCGGCCGGTGGTGCGAGCATCGCCGGTCCCCGTCCGGGGGTACGTGTCCACCGCCTGGCACTGTCCGTACGAAGGACCGATTGCCGCTGACGCGGTGCTCCTCGTCTGCGAGGCCTTGGTGGAGATCGGCTGTACTGACCTCTCGATCGGCGACACCATAGGCACAGCCACATCGAGCGAAGTGTCGGTACTCTTGGACCGGTTGATCCCTGTGTTCGGTGTGGATCGGCTGGCGATGCACTTTCACGACACGTTCGGGCGCGCCACCACCAACGCAGACCGAGCGGCCCAGCAAGGGATTCAAGTGTTCGACTCGAGCGCCGGAGGCATTGGTGGCTGTCCCTTCGCTCCGGGAGCAACCGGCAACGTCTCGACGCAAGCATTGGTTGCCCTGTTCGGTGATCAGACTCGGATCGATCCGGTGGCACTCGAACGAGCCTCGGGAATAGTCCGGCCATTCGTGGGTGGGTAAAGTCCGGACACCGGCGGCTTCAACCCCGAGTTTGCATGCCGGTTGCCGCGAAGCGGTGGGTGGGCTAGGATTTCCGGCGAGCGGGGGCCCGATGGACACCGACGCAACGACGTTATGGATCGATCGCCGCCAAGGCGAACTCTTGGCGACTTGAGACTACAGTCGGAGCCCGACCGTGACTGACCCCGCGAAGCGGACAGAAGGAACCGACCGGGCCCTGATCACCGGGGTCGCCTGGACCGCAGGAGTTCGCTGGCTGGCGCAGTTGGTCGGCTGGTTCGCCACGCTGCTGATTGCCAGGTTGCTTACCCCGGCCGACTATGGGATCGTCGGCATGGCCACCGTCTACCTCGGCTTGGTGCAACTGGTTACCGATCTGGGCATCGGCGGCGCCATCATTCAAAGGCGCGGCCTGGACGCCGACCGCATTGCCCGACTCGGTGGATTCGCTGCGCTCCTCGGATTGGCCTCCTTCCTCGCGTCGACGCTGGCGGCTGGCCCGATCGCTGCATTCTACAAGCACGACGAGGTCAAAGCGCTGATCATCGTCCTCAGCCTGGGTTTCGTGATTGGCGGAATCGCGACGGTCCCGCGGGCGCTAATGTACCGAGACCTTGAGTTCAAAGCGCTGGCTTGGATCGAGGCGGCCGAGTCGGTCGTCATGTTCGGCACCACCCTGACGATGGCGCTGATGGGGTACGGGTACTGGTCGCTTGCCGGCGGCACTCTGGCCGGGAAATCAGTTTCGACGATCGCAGCCAATGTTCGGCGGCCGCATCGGATCTCGTGGCCCAACCCCTTCAAGTCGATTTGGGACGAAGTGCGAATGGGCTCCCAGGTCGCGGCCGCTACGGTCGCTTGGTACTTGTACGGCAATGCGGATTTCGCCGTCGTGGGCCGGATGCTGGGTGAGCGACCCCTTGGCGCCTATACGTTCGCGTGGACGTTGGCAACGATCCCTGTTGAGAAGGTCGCAGGGCTGTTGCAGCGGGTCACGTTCAGCGCGTTTGCCAAAGTGCAAGACGACCGGCCCGCCTTGCATCGCTACCTCCGAGTGTTCACCGAAGCACTCGCGTTCATCGCCTTCCCGGTCTCGATCGGTATGGCGATCGTGGCCGACGGATTCGTTGCGGTAGTGCTGGGCCCCCAGTGGGCCGATGCGGTCGCTCCCCTACGGTTGTTGTGCTTCTACGCCGGCTTCCGCACCATCGCAACGCTGTTTCCCCAACTACTGATGGCCACCAACCGGGCGCACCTGAACCTCAGATTCAATCTCGTCGCCCTGTTGATCATGCCGGTGATCTTCTGGCTTGGCGTTCAGTGGAAGGGAGCCGCCGGTGTCGCGGCCGGATGGATCGTTGGCTATCCACTCGTCGTGGTACCCCTCTTCATGCGAACCGCGCTGAATGTGGTTGGCATGTCGGCCACGGAGTACCTCACCGCGCTGTGGCCCGCGCTCAGCGGCACCGCCATCATGGCCCTCGGCGTCATGGCGGTGAGGTCCACGCTCGGCAGTGCGCTGCCGGTTGTGGCCTCGCTCGCAATTCAAATCGCGACCGGGGTATTGACCTTCGGGGCCGTGGCGCTCCTTCTCCACCGCCAGCGGCTGCGGAGCTATCTTTCGATCGTCCGAAGCCTGCGAGGATCGGCTTGAAACCCCAGCCGTATTTCGTGTCACCTGGACGCGCCCACAACCGCCGGATCCTGCTCATCGGCTATCACTTCGCTCCGAGCACCGCCGCCGGCAGCTTGCGCTGGCAGAAGCTTGCCGGATTAGCGGCCGAGGTGGCCAACTTGGGCGTGGACGCGGTGGCACTCGATCCCGCCGCCCTGCGCCATCCCGACACGGACCGCTACCGGGACCTCCCGCCGGGAACCCGAGCCTTCGGGGTTGCCCATCCCGTGTCCTGGCATGACCGACTCGAGGCAGGGCTGTTGCGCCTCTACCGGGTGATTCGGCCCGTTCGAGCGGGGGCCGAGCCGGCGGGCCCAGTGAACGATATCGCGGCGGTAGAGCCGAGCTCCTTTGCCCTGGCGGACATCCGCTGGAACTTGGGCAGTTTTCTCGGTTGGCGAAGGGCCTTTCTCACCTGGGCGGACACGGCTCGGGAACGAGCCTGGGCCAGGGCTGCGGCCCGAACGGCCGTTGGGGTTTTCGAGCCTGGCGTACATCGGATGATCGTCAGTTGCGGCCCACCTCATCTCGTCCACGAGGCTGGCCGGCTAGTTGCCGAAGCGACCGGCCTCCCCCTTTTCATGGATATGCGGGACACGTGGAGCCTGGGACAACGGCTGGGTGAGTTCACCGCGACCCCGTTGCGGTTGATCATCGACCGGTACTACGAACGAAAGGCAGTCGCCACGGCGGCCCTGGTTGTGATGAACACCCCGAAGGCAGCTCGCGCGATGAGCGCGGTCTATCCGAACGACCGAGTCATTGCCGCAGCCAACGGATACGACGACGAACCGATCCTTCCGGCAGCCCCGACCGAACAGTTCGTGATCACCTACGCCGGCGCCATCTACCTTGATCGGGATCCGAGGCCGTTGATCACCGGGGCTGCCTTGGCGATCAAGCAACTGGGGCTCCACCCGGCCGACTTTCGGGTCGAACTGATTGGGACGGGCGGGCAGTACGATGGTGTCCGGCTGGAGCGAATGGCCACCGACGCGGGGATCGCCGACTTCGTCTCCGTTGAAGACGCAATTTCGCGGCGCGCCCTGCTGGCCCGGCTCGCGCGATCAGCCGTTCTGGTAAGCCTTTACCAGGACACCACCCTCGCCGTTCCATCAAAAGTCTACGAGTATCTGCGCTTTTCGGCCCACCTGCTGGTCTTGTCCAGCCCCGACAGCGCCACTGCCGAACTGCTCGGCATCGCCAGCGTCTCAGTGGTCGCCCCCGAAGATGTCGAGGCGATCGCACGGGTCCTGGTCAGCTGGTATCAAGAACATCGGCAGGGTCGGCGGCCCACGCCGCTGGCCTCGGACGTTCGTTTCAGCCGTCGCTGGCAAGCCGCGGCACTCTTGGAGGCGCTCAAGTCTGCGGCTAACCCTACCGAATAGCCGTTACGAGGCGCCCACCCCTCCGCCGACCTCCGAGAGGGTCGCCGATTCGATCCCCTTGCTCTGACAGTAGGCCAAGTAGGCTTCAATCCGAACCAGGAAACGACGCTCGTCGGCCGCTGACCGTACAAACGGCGTCAATCCAGCCTTGAGTGTCACCGAGTGGAACATCAGGTTGAGGATCCTGCCACCCTGGGAGCACAGCCGCTCCGACAGGTCAGTCATCGATTGAAGCACCGTCATCTCGGGACAGAGCCACGTCATTCGAAAGATCCCCATTCGGTCGACCAGACCACGTGCCCTCATCGCCACCAGCGCTCGGCGCGACAGTGCCCGATGGATGGGGTAGCCCACACCGCCCAGCAATCCGGAAAATCCGGTGGTCACCGGCACCTCGACCAGCGGCGACGAGTTATCGGCCCGTGACAGGTCGGTCAACGACACCCGATAGTGCTCGGGGTACGGACGATCGAAATCGGGACCGTCGTGTGCCCGCCACGAGATGAATGGAGTGATCGACGAATCGACCTTGAATCCCAACTCGGCAAGGTTTCGCGCGACGTCCGTCCCGAAACCCCAGCGCCCCGCCCGAAACGACGTGGGGTCCACTCCGAAGTTGCGCCGGATCGACCCTTTCAGATGCCGGATTTTTTCCAGTTGCAGCTCGGTCGGCAGATTGCAAAGCATCGAGTTCCGGGGGACGCGATCCTCGATAAAGGGGGGAGTATTCCACGGGTGGCAGTGCGCCCCGATCTCACAACACCCGCGCGCCAGAATCGGAGCCAGCACTCTTTTTGCGGACTCGCTCTCGGCGACGGGATTCGTTATCAAGTAGGTTGGTTTCACACCGAAGCGATCGAAAAGCGCCTGCAGCGCCACGATTCGCTCGGTGTTCGTTACTGTATAACGGGGAAGGTCGTATCCTCCCCATTCATCCTCCTCTGTGTCGATCGTTACAACGAGCCTGGGCAGCCCCATAGGATGAAACGGTAGCCCCCTGATTGCCCCCAGGCAATAGCAGGTATCGAGCCGCTGGGCCACCCCGTGACGATTCCGATGCTGAGTCGCTATCTTCGCACTAGCCAAACCGGTGGAGCATGGTCCGTGAACAAGGTCTTTATCGATGCCACGACGGCCTGCGCCGACATCCCGAACGGAGCCATGCTCCTCGTCGGCGGGTTCGGACTCTGCGGGGTCCCCGACGAGTGCATCATGGCAGTCCGCGACCTCGGCGTCACCGGCCTCACCGTCGTCAGCAACAACGCCGGCACCTCAGCCCATGGCCTGGTCCATCTCCTCAAGAACGGCCAAGTCAAGAAAATGATGTCGAGTTACGTCGGCGAAAACGAGGTCTTTGAAAAGCAGATGCTGTCCGGGCAGCTCGAGGTTGAGCTGATCCCCCAAGGCACCCTGTCGGAGCGAATGCGGGCCGGCGGGGCCGGGATCCCGGCCTTTTTCACCCCGACCGGAGTCGGGACCTTGGTGGCGGAAGGCAAAGAGGTCCGGGAGTTCAACGGTCGCCGGTACCTCATGGAGCTCGGCATCACCGGCGACTACGCGCTCGTCCGGGCCTATAAAGGCGACCGGCTCGGCAACCTCCAGTATCGGAAGACGTCCCGGAACTTCAATCCGATGATCGCCACCGCCGGACGAGTCACCATCGCTGAGGTCGAGCACTTGGTCGAGCCCGGTGAAATCGAGCCCGATACCGTGCACACCCCGGCCATTTTCGTCCAGCGAATCTTCCAACGCCAGTCGCAAGAAAAACTGATCGAACGCCGCACGGTGAGGCCCCGATGAGCCAGGACATTCGTCAGGTCATCGTCAAACGCGCGGCCCAGGAACTCCTGAGCCTCAACGACCAGACCGGCTACTACGTCAACCTCGGCATTGGCATTCCCACCATGATCGCCGACAACATTCCGGCCGGCGCGTCAGTGGTGCTGCAGTCCGAAAACGGAATGCTCGGTGTTGGTCCGTACCCGCTCGATGGCGACGAAGACCCCGACCTCATCAACGCGGGCAAGGAAACGGTCAGCGAACTCCCGGGCACGAGCTACTTCGACAGCGCCACGTCGTTCGGGATGATTCGGGGCGGCCACGTGGCCATGACCTTCCTGGGCTCGATGCAAGTCTCCGAGACCGGCGACATTGCCAACTGGATGATCCCCGGCAAGATGGTCAAGGGCATGGGTGGCGCGATGGACCTCGTGGCGGGCGCGAAGCGGGTCATCGTCGTCATGGAGCACACGGCCAAAGGCAGCCCAAAAATTCTGAAGAAATGCTCACTCCCGCTCACCGGGGAACGGTGCGTGAACCGCATCATCACCGAGCGGTGCGTCCTCGACGTGACACCGACCGGCCTCAGAGTGGTGGAACTACTGCCCGGCTGGACCAAGGAACAGGTCGAAGCCTCGACGGAGCCCGCGCTGATTTGGGGTCCTATCGACGCCTGAACCAGCTTCCCACCCGGCTGGCCGCTGACTTGACCTGCCGCCAAAAAATCAGAATTGCTCCCCCGATGGCCGCCAGGGCCGAGGCCAATGGCGCCACCACGTCCGGACCGATGTATAGGATCATGACGTAACATAAAGACGACCCGGGGCCCCCGGCTAGATTCGGGGCCCTGCCCCGCCATCCTGAGGACGATCTCGTGCTCGAAGTCCGGGTTACCAAAAAGGGCGCCGAACGGTGGACCCGAGGCCACCCCTGGATCTTTGCCAGCGATGTCACCTCCGACGAAAATGCGGCTGGGGTGGCCGTGGTGTCCGACCATCGCGGGAAAGCCATTGGTCAAGCACTCTACTCCCCCGCGTCTGAGATCCGGCTCAGGCTGCTTGACCACCGGCCCGGGGTACCGATCGACCAAACGTGGTGGCAAGACCGGATCGGCCAGGCCCTTGCCCGTCGGGGAGCGATCGACGCCTCGGCCTATCGGGTGGTCCACGGTGAGGGAGACGGACTCCCGTCGCTCATCGTCGATCGCTATGATCGCTGGGTTGTGGTCCAGATCCTGAGCGCGGGGCTCGAGACCTGCCGTGCCGACATCGTGGCGGCCGTCCTCCAGGTGCTGGCACCGGAAGGCATCCTCGCGCGCCACGACCCCAGCGTTCGGCGCCGCGAAGGCCTAGCCCAAGAAATTGTCCTTCTCCATGGAACCGTACCGGAGGATGTTCGGGTCCGAGAGGGCCCGGTCGAGTACCTCGCCGCACCGTGGTCCGGCCAGAAGACCGGCGCATTCTTGGATCAGCGAGTAAACCGATTCCGGGCCGGCCAACTGATGCCGCCCGGGGGTCGGGGCCTCGACTGCTTCAGCTACCATGGCTCGTTCGCGCTTCACCTCGCCCGGCAGGCCCGCGCCGTCGTCGCCATGGACGTCAGCGCCGAGGCGTTGGCTCGTGGTGAGGCCAACGCCAAGTTGAATGGCT
>JAYTTT010000242.1:0-1930 GCA_043744895.1 Gemmatimonadota bacterium
AAGACGGTCGGTGATGCAATGAAGTATCTCCAGGAGAAGATGGGGAGCAAGTAAGTGGAGCCAGTACGGGTCGTGGTGACCGGGCTGGGGGCGTTGACCCCAGTCGGTCTGACGATGGAGGAAACCTGGGCCAACCTGCTGGCCGGCAAATCAGGGGCGGGGCCGATCACGAAGTTTGATCCGAGCCGCCTCCAGGTCCGGTTTGCCTGCGAGGTCAAGGGGTTTGATCCGCTGGTCTACATCGACCGGAAGGAAGCCCGCCGGTACGACTTGTTCCTTCAGCTGGCCCTGGGCACCGCGCACCAAGCAATTACCCAGGCCGGCCTCGAAGGCAAGTTCCCCGATCCGGAACGAAGCGGCGTCATCATTGGCAGCGGGATCGGCGGGATGATGACGTTCGAGGAGCAATGCCGGGCCTACGTCGAAAAAGGGCCGGATCGGGTATCCCCCTTCTTCGTGCCGATGTTCATTCCTGATATTGCGGCCGGTATGGTGTCGATCCGCTACGGACTGAAAGGCCCCAACTTCTGCACCGTCTCGGCCTGCGCGTCGTCGGCTCACGCGATCGGTGAGGCCTACGACCTGATCAAACACGGCAAGGCGGTGTGCATTGTCGCCGGCGGCTCGGAGGCGGCCATCACCGGGCTCGCGATTGCCGGCTTTCAGAATATGAAGGCGCTTTCCACCCGGAATGACGCCCCGGAGTTAGCAAGTCGGCCGTTCGACCAATCGCGCGACGGGTTCGTGCTTGGCGACGGGAGCGCGTCGGTCGTCCTGGAGAGCCTCGAGCACGCCACCACCCGCGGCGCCACGATTCTCGGCGAGGTGGTGGGCTACGGCATGAGCGGGGACGCCCACCACATGACGGCCCCCGCGCCCGACGGTGAAGGCGCGCAGCGGGCCATGCGGGATTGCCTTGCCGACGGCGGGATCGACCGATCGAGGGTTGGCTACGTCAACGCTCACGGCACCTCGACCCCACTCGGCGACATTGCCGAGACCACGGCCGTCAAGAAGGTATTCGGAGAGCATGCCTCCAAGCTGGTGTTCGGGTCCACCAAATCGATGACCGGTCACTTGCTTGGCGCGGCCGGTGCCCTCGAATTCGCGGTCTCGATGCTGGTGGCCACCACCGGCAAGGTGCCGCCGACGATCAACCAGGTCGCCGCCGACCCAGCCTGCGATCTCTTCTCGGCACCGAACGTCGCGATCAAGCGGGACGTCGATGTGGCCCTATCCAATTCCTTCGGATTCGGCGGTCACAACGTGACCCTGGCCGTCCGCCGGTTCCAGCCCTGAACGGAGAGAACATGTTCGCCGCGCCCGATCCGGCCCGTTTCAGGGACCCAGCGCTCCGGCCCATCGCTGACAAGGTATTCGCCGGCCGGCGGCTCGAGCCGGCCGACGGGCTCGCGCTGTACCAGACCTCAGACATCCTGAGCTTGGGTGCCCTGGCCGAGTGGGCCAACCAGCAAAAAAACGGCGACCGGGTGTTCTTCTCGGCCAACCAGCACTTGAACCCGACCAACGTTTGCGTTCTCCGGAACACCTGCGTTTTTTGTTCCTTCGCCCGGATGCCGAAAGAAGAAGGGAGCTACACCCGAAGCCTCGAAGAGGTCTTCCACGAGGCCGAGGCCGCCAGCAACGGTGTGACCCGCGAATTCCATATCGTCGGCGGACTCCATCCCAAGCTCCCGCTCAGCTACTACGCCGACATGTTTCGAGGCCTCAAGGAACGCCATCCGCAGGTGCACATCAAAGCGCTCACGGCGGTCGAGATCGCCCACCTGGCCCGGATCGAGAAGACGTCGATCGAAGACGTCCTGATTCGGCTTCGCGAGGCCGGCCTCGACACCATGCCGGGCGGCGGGGCCGAGGTGTTCAGCACGGCGGTCCGCGCCACGATCGCGGAACGCAAGCTGACCGGCGA